>JBDGPI010000020.1:4919-34390 GCA_042219765.1 Salsurabacterium abyssinicum (SeqCode) | reverse complement strand
CTCAATAACCCGCCCGTCTTCCTTCAGTTCGAGAATGGGATTAACCCGGTTGTGGTGAGTTTTAATGGTATCCGCGTCGGATCCGCTTGTGGCACTTTCTATTACGTCAGGATAGAGGGTCCCCTGGGCGAGCATTTCAATTTCTCCGGCCGTGTCGAAGAAGACTTCGAGAAACTTCTCCCCGATAATATTTCGTTTCTCCTCAGGGTCCTCGACGCCCTCAATGGCGGAGAGGAACTCTTCACGGGCGTCGACGGTTTCGATGTCAATCCCCAGCTCCCGAAACTGGCCCTGCACTTCGGCTACTTCATTCTTTCGCAACAGACCGGAGTCGATGAAAACAGCTCGGAGGTCGACGTCAGCTTCGTGCAGGAGCACGGAGAGAACCGTCGAATCAACACCACCTGAAACCGCACAGAAGACCTCACGGTCGCCGACGGTTTCCTGAATTTCTTCAATGGCCTGATCCCTGTAGGACTCCATGGAGAAGTTCGAGTCCGACTCCGTCAGGGAGAGAAAATTGTCGAGTAAGTCAGTTCCCTGCTCGGTATGGCTGACCTCCGGGTGGAACTGTATACCGTAAATTCGGTCGTCGTACTGAACGGCGGCCGGTACTCCCTCTTCGTTCTCGGCCAGTAACTCGGCATTGTCCGGTAGGCGAGTAACAGTATCCGAATGGCTCATCCAGACTTTCAGGGAATCGGATAACTCCTCAAAAAGGGTGTCCGACTTCCCGACCTGAATCCGAGACGGCCCGTATTCACGGGTTCGACCCGGTTTGACTTCACCACCGTCCTCGACGGTCAACATCTGCATTCCGTAACATATTCCCAAAATTGGAACCGAGTAAGTCCGCAGTTCGTTCAGGTCAATCATGGGCGAGTCCTCGTTATCGACACTCTGAGGCCCCCCCGAAAGAATCACCGCGAGGGGTGACTCAAGGTCCCCGGACTGCTCGGGCGGGTAAAGTTTGGCGTAGTAGCCCAGTTCCCGGATCCGCCGTACAATGAGCTGGGAATACTGTGAGCCGTAATCAAGAACTGCTATTTCTCGTTTCTCCATATCAATCACTCAATGTAGTTTCGAGTATCGAAGATCAAGAATTGAAGGAAGCCCGTCGGTCACATCGACGCCGGACATTGTAAGCCAGGTATATGTCCAAGGGGCCCGGTCCCGGCCGAGGGACGTCACCAAAAGGTTCACTGCAACCACTTTAAGCCTGAAACTTCGAACGTCTTAAACCACTATTAACTTTTCACTTTTCACTCTTCACTTTTCACTTTTAAATTTCAACTTTCAACCTTTCAACTTTTAACTTTCAACCGTTATTCCCCTGGTCGGGAGTAATTCACGGGTTCCTCGGTTAATTCAACGTCGTGGGCGTGACTTTCCCGTAGTCCACCACTGGTGATCCGCTGAAATTCGGCACGTTCCCGCAGCTGACTGAGCGTTTCCGCACCGATGTAACCCATTCCTGAGCGCACACCGCCCATCAGGTGCTGTATGTTGTCCGAAAGAGGTCCCTGATAGGGAACGCGGGACTCGACACCTTCCGGGGTCACCTTTTCGGAGGCATTCTGACCGTAGCGGTCACTTGATCCTTCTTTCATGGCTCGCTCGGATCCCATTCCACGGTACTCCTTGTAGGTTCGTCCCCTGTGGTTTACTGTTCGTCCGGGGCTTTCCTCGGTCCCGGCCAGTAGGGAACCGGTCATGACAGTATCCGCACCGGCGGCAAGCGCCTTGACGATATCACCGGAGTAGCGGATGCCCCCGTCGGCAATACATGGTATTCCTTCCTCCTGACAGACGGACGCTACTTCTTTGATCGCAGTAAACTGCGGGACACCGACTCCAGAAATTACCCTCGTGGTACAGATGGAACCGGGACCAACCCCGATTTTTATGCAATCGGCTCCCGCTTCGATCAGGTCCCGGGCTCCCTCAGCCGTAGCCACGTTTCCGGAAACGACGTCCGTACCCTCCAGGTAATCCACGAGCCGCTCGGTGACTTTGATCACCCGGGAGGTGTGGCCGGTGGCGGCGTCAATAACGATGGCATCGGCGTCGGCCGACTCAAGTGCCTCCACTCGCTCCATGTAACCGTCGCCGACACCAATGGCGGCAGCCACACGGAGACGACCCCGCTCGTCCAGAACGGCATTCCTGAACTGCATGCGCTTCTCGATGTCCTTGCCGGTCATCATACCCTGCAACTGTCCCTCGCTGTTGACGAGAGGTAACTTTTCGATCTTATGTTCGTGCAGGATCGACTGAGCTTCCTCCAGCCCGGTATCGGGATCGGCGGTCACGAGATTCTTGTTCGGCGTCATGACTTCGGTAACCTTCTGGCCGTTCTGGCTGGCAAACCGCATGTCTCGCCGAGTGACCATTCCCTTCAGCCGTTCCTCACTGTCAACCACGGGAATGCCGGAAATCCCTTTGCGGTTCATGAGTTTTTCGGCCTTCTGTACGGTGGAATCCGGACCGACCGTTATCGGCTGATCAATTACAGTGTTTTCCGATCGCTTCACCCGCTCGACCATGTTGCACTGCTCCTCAATCGTACAATTCCTGTGTATGACACCGAGCCCACCCTGGCGGGCAATGGCCACGGCCAGTTAATTTTCAGTAACGGTATCCATGGCGGCGGATATAAGGGGTATGTTGAGGTCAACCTCGGAGGTAAACTCGGTTGAAAGATCCACGTCCGCGGGTAACACATCACTCTTTCTGGGACGCAGAAGTACATCATCAAAACTCAATCCGTAGGGAATTTCATCGTCCTGTTTCATTGATCATCCCTCCAGTGGGGAGGATTATTCGCTCATAACGTCCTTAGTGCCCGGCCGGGTTCGTTCCCGACCGTTCTCACAGAGTGGACATTGATCCGGGTCGTATATCGGATAGTCAACGTCCAGCAAAGCATGAAAGATTGCGTTGTGAAACGTCCTTAAATCCGATCGATTAATCATGCTGAGTACACCGACGAGGTCGGCACCACGATGTTCGGCAAGTTCTTTGAGTTCTTCGAGCGTACCGCCGGTCGTCACTACGTCTTCGACCAACAGGACTGCCTCGTCCTCCGACAGGCGGAACCCTCGTTCGAGTACGAGTTCGTTGTCGTCACTTCGTTCGGCAAATATGGTTTTCTTCTCGAGCCGTAACCCAACCTGTTGCGCGAACGTTATTCCACCGGTGGCTGCCGTTAGTATCGTATCCGGTGTCCGGTCCCACTCCATGTTCGGCAGTTCCGACTTGAGTAAATTATCAACGACGGCCGGATACTGCATTAGCTGAGCCGTCTGGACGTAATGTTCGGAATGATTACCACTTGCCAGTACGAAGTGACCCGTCTGTATCGCGTCGTGTTTTTTCAGCAGCGTTTCAACGTCCGAAGGCATCGGCAATTCTCTCCCGGTAGTCCTTGGCCCGACCTTCAATACCAGTCCCATCCGCCCGATCCTGGTCACCGTAAAGGACGCTACGGGACGAATTCACCATTGATGGAACATCGTCGTCGAGCCGCTTTAGAATAGATACTTCGCCTCCCTGAGCCCCGAGTCCCGGCAACAGCAGGGGAACGTCATGCATGAAGCCAATCAGACTCTCACTCAGGTTCGTCAGACCCATAACCAGGCCAGTCATTGTCTCGTACTCGGTCTGGCGGGTCATCTCAATCACACGATGCAACGCCCCGGTTCCGTGCTCGTCACCGAGTTGCATGGCCTGAGCGCCGGGATTGCTGGTCACCCCGAGAAGGTAAATGCCCTTTTCCTCGATTTCGAGAAACGGTTCGAGTGAATCGAATCCCATGTAGGGATTCAACGTAACGGCATCCACATCCCACCGATCAAAGTAGGCCTTCTTGTAGTATTTCTGGGTTTCGGGGATATCCGAGCGCTTAACGTCGAGGATGACCGGCATGGATTCGGGAATCTCGTCCAGCAGTTCATCCAGCATCTCGTAGCCCTCGACTCCCATTGCCTCGAAGTAGGCAATGTTCGGTTTAACGGCCGCCGCAATATCATGAACGGCATCGACGGCACGTTTCAGAAAGCTCAGGACATCCCCGTCAATCCGTTCGGGGCGAGGATCAAATCCGACACAAAGCCGGCTCTCAAGGTTTTCAATCCGTTGATGCAGTTCCGACTCGAAACCCATGACCTTTATTGTACCGTTCTTTGCTGGTTTTTTGGAACTTGCCTGCGCCCGGTGTTTTCAACCTCGGAGAGTTGATCGTCCCGATCCAGAAGCACGTCCTCACCATGAACGACCAGTTCGATTCGACCGTTAAGGCTTTCATCGATGAAAGGAGTATTGCTACTTTTCGACCGGAGGAAATCCAGGTTAACGTCAGTAACACCCTCAGGATCAAAGAGCATAAAGCCGGCTGAATTGCCCTCTTCAATCAGGACCGATGGACGATCGAGAAGGTCCCGTGGGGCCTCGGAAAACGCTCGGACGATGGTATCCCAACCGAGTTTCCCGGGGCTAATCAGTCGATCGTAGAGTGATATCAATGCCGTTTCCAGACCGGTTATCCCGAAGGGGGCGCTGTTGAAATCCTTGCGTTTCTCAAAACCGGCGTGGGGAGCATGGTCCGTGGCAATGGCATCAATCGTTCCGTCTTTTAGACCATCAATCAGTGCCTCTCGATCCTCCTCGCCTCGAAGGGGAGGGTTCATCTTCAGGGAAGTATCGTGACCGTCAAGGTCTTCGTACGAAAACAGGAGATGATGGGGGGTAACTTCACAGCTGACCGATTCCCCCTCCTGTTTGAACCGGCGAATACTGCGAAGCCCTTCTTTCGTGGAAAGGTGCTGAACGTGATAGTGAACGCCGGTCAACCGACTCAGGCGAAGATCACGATCGATACAGATTTCCTCGCTGATTGATGGCTGGCCGGCAAGGCCAAGCCGGTAGGACGCCTCCCCCTCAGTAACGGAACCGTCGTCCGAAAGTTCGGGAATTTCACAGTGATCGGCCACGATTAAGTCAAAGTTTTTGGCGTACTCCATGGCCCGACGCATCACACGGGCATTGGCAACGGGATCACCGTCATCCGTTATCAGGGGCGCCCCCTTTGCTTTCATATCACCAATTTCCGCAAGTTCCTCTCCCTTGCGACCTTTCGTGATACTGCCGGCCGGAATGACCGGGATACGGGCATCGTCACGGGCTATATCCTGAATGAATTCCACCATCGAACCGGTATCGACGGCCGGGTCAGTGTTGGGCATTGCCAGAAGACCGGTCACCCCGCCATTAATGGCGGCCTCGGCACCTGTTTTAATCGTTTCCGTGTCCTCGCGTCCTGGTTCCCGTAGATGGACGTGCATGTCAAATAAAGCCGGTACCAGCAGTTTCCCCTCGGCGTCGAGTGTTACGGCATCGTCGGGGGCGTCAAGACTTCGACCGACGTACCGTATCGTGCCGTCCTCCGTCAGCACATCGGCCTCTTCGGGTTCGGACGATGCTGAAGCCACACGAGCGTTCTGGATTAACAACGGTTTATTCATACGACTTCCTCCACCTCGAAGGTCTCCTCCTGGGAGACCGGACTGAGCAGGTACAGAACGGACATCCTCACGGCAATCCCGTTCTCAACCTGTTGATCGATCAGCGAGCGTTCGTACTCCATAACCTCATCAATTAATTCAACTCCGCGGTTCACGGGTCCAGGATGCATTATGTAGGTTCCGTTATCACGGAGCCGTCTGAACCGTTCCTGGGTAACGCCGAAAATATTATGGTACTCCCGTTTTGTTGGGAAAAAGTTAGCTTTCTGTCGTTCAAGCTGAAGCCGGAGAAGGTAAAGTACGTCCGGCGACCACTCGAAGACTTCCTCGAAACTGTAAAATGTTTCAATGTAGTCCGGTACTTTCGATGGCAGAAGTGTACCCGGACCGAAGAATCCCACGTCCATGCCGAGTTTATTCAGGCACCGACTGGTCGAACGGGCAACCCGTGAGTGAACGATGTCCCCGGCAATAACCACCTTGCGGCCCTGGAGTGAATCAAACGTCTCGTCCAGGGTGTAGGCATCCAGCAGTGCCTGGGTGGGATGGGAGTGCGTACCGTCCCCGGCGTTCACCACCGAAGCGCTTGTGTTCCGGGCCACGAGATGGGGGCCACCACCCTCGGGGTACCGAATAACAATATAGTCCGCACGCATGGACTCGAGTGTCGAGATCGTATCGAGTAGCGATTCTCCCTTCTTGACGCTTGATTTTGAGACCGGAAAGGAGGACGCGTCCGCCGACAGCCGCTTTGCCGCAATATCAAAGGACGTCCGGGTGCGTGTGGAGGGTTCGTAAAACAACAGTAGGACCGTCTTGCCCTGAAGCGGCGGTACTTTCTTAACGGAACGGGTAAAGAGTTGTTTGAAGGGGGGCGAGGTATCAAGAATCAGCCGGATCTCACCGGGACTGAGTGACTTTATGTCTAGAAGGTCCTTACCGGACAATTCTTCGGCGGGTTCGATCATGCTAATTTGATTCCTCCCCGTGTTCTTTCAACAAGAAGATACCCTCCGAGTCATCGGTCTCCTGAAATCGGACATTAATGTATTGATCGAGCGAAGTTTCAAGCGACAAGCCCGTGTAATCCGGGCAGATCGGTAGCTCTCGGTGGCCCCGATCAACCAGGACACCGAGCTCAATCCGTGACGGACGACCGTAGTCCATAATCACATCGATGGCCGCCCGACAGGTTCGTCCGGTAAAAAGGACGTCATCCAGAAGCAGGATACGAGAATCCTCAACCTCAAACGGAATGTCGGAACTTTTGACCGACGGCATCGTACCGAGGTTATCCAGGTCGTCCCGGTACAGGGTGATGTCCAGCGTTCCGCGTTTGACGTTAGGTTTCTGCTCGGACACCACATCGTAAAGACGGTTTGCGAAATCGACCCCCCGGGTATAAATGCCTACGAACGCTATTGGTTCCTCGGGATATTTTTCGAGAATCTGATAGCCGAGCCGCTGGATGCAGTTGTTCATCTCGGCTTCGCTCATAAGCGTCTCCCTGGTCAGTTCTTCTTCAGCCATAAATACTCCCCACCTTTTAGTGAGTAAAGACCGTACTATCCTCAAAGTGCAGGCTGGCTATATCATCACGATAATGCATACCGTCAAAGTGAATCTTCTCTATACCCTTATAGGCTTTCTCACGAGCACGATCGCGTGCGTTATCAAGTCCCACGACCCCCAGAATACGGCCGCCGTCGACTTCGAGTCCCTTATCCCCACTCCGGATGCCCGAATAGTAAACCCGGGCCGATTCGACATCATCGAGCCCCGTAATTTCCTGACCGTGGGAGTAGTCATAAGGGTAATTCTCGGAAGCGATCATCACACACACTGACCAGTCATCCCGAAATTGAATCCTTGAGGTGTCAAGAGGGCCATTAATGGCGTCCTTCAGGTACCCGGAGAAATCCCCCTCAAGGAGTGGTAACGTCGCCTGGGCTTCGGGATCACCGAAGCGGCAGTTGTACTCGAGAATCTTAGGTCCTTCGTCGGTAATCATAAGACCAAAGTAAAGAAACCCCTGGTAGTCGAGGCCATCGTCTCCTAGGCCGTCCATCGTGGGCTGAATAATCTCGTTTTCGATCCGCTCGATCATGTCCGGTTTAAGCATCCCGACGGAGCTGACAGCCCCCATGCCTCCTGTATTGGGGCCGGAGTCCCCGTTATTGAGGGGTTTGTAATCACGGGAGGCCGGATAAACCTGATAGTCACCGTTATTAACGGCACAGATTACCGTGACCTCCACCCCCTCGAGGAACTCCTCCACCAGAACGGGGTCAGGCTCACCAAATCGTTTCTGGTTGTAAACCTCGTCTATATAGTCCTCGACGTCGTCTTCGTCAAAGCAGACTGTCACGCCTTTTCCGCCAGCCAGCCCATTGAACTTCAGGGCAACCGGATATTCATCGACGGCGTCCCGAATCTCATCGGGTGCTTCCGTCAGCGTGAAGCCACCGGTAGGAATTTCGTGACGGTTCATGAACCGTTTGGCAAATAATTTACTGGTCTCAAGCTGGGCGGCTTCGGCGTTCGGGCCCCAGCAATCAATCCCTGCCTCGGAACACTCGTCGGCAAATTCATCCTCGAGGTAACTTTCGGGGCCGACCACACAGAGATCAACGCCCCGGGACTTCATGGTTTCGATACAGTCCTCCTGGTCCTCGGCATCGAGTTTTTGAGCGATATCGAGCATGCCGTCGTTACCCGGCCAGACCCAGCAATCGTCCGTCGACGGTGATTCGTGCAGGACTCTTAGCAGAGCGTGTTCACGGCCACCGCCTCCAATAACAGCTACATCCATGTTCGTTCACTCCCGCGTATCGATGTTCAAAATTCGGTATTCGGTAGTCAGTATTTGGGCGTTACCGACCAGTAATTACTGGCAACTGACTACAGTAACAATTCCAGTTTTAGTTTCACTGCACCCGAAGATTCCATTTCGTCACCTGTCCCTCGTTACTCGTAACTCCTCATCAATGAATTTCTGGATTGCCCGAGGGTAGAGTTTATGTTCCTGTTCGAGAATCCGGGCGGATAGTGTATCAACGGTATCGTCGTCCTGAACCCGGACGGCAATCTGATCCACAATCGGTCCAGCATCGAGCTCCTCCGTCACGACATGAACGGTACAGCCCGTAACTTTCACCCCGTATTCCAGCGCCTGTTTCTGTGCTTCAAGACCTCTGAAAGCCGGCAGTAAGGACGGATGGATGTTCAGAATCCGACCCTCGAACTCATTTACGAAATAGGAACTAAGAATCCTCATAAAGCCGGCAAGAGCAATTAAATCACAGTCGTTCTTACGGATGAGCCGGGCGGCCTGGCGCTCGAACTGTTCCCGGTCGGACTCCGAGTAGGGTATGTAATGGGGTTCAATCCCTCGCCGTCGTGCCCGGTCGAGACACTCGGCGTTGTTCTTGTCGGACAACAGTAGCGCTGGGTCGGCGTCGACGTCACCCCGTTCGCAGGCATCCGCAATCGAGGCGAAATTGGATCCGCGGCCCGAGGCAAGAACTGCCAGGTTAACCGTCATAACAGCTAATTGCGCCCATAGGTAATCTCGATAGTATCCTCGTCCTCGGTAATGTCGCCGAGTAAAACAGCTTCGGAAACATTATTACGCACATCAATTGCCGAAAGTTCATCCAGTATCACGAGCCAGCCAAAACCCATGTTAAACGTCCGAAAGGCTTCCTCCTGGGGGACGTGATCCAGCACTGTCCGGGCCGCGGGCAGTGTCCAGCGGGACAGCGAAATTTCCGCGCTCACCCCGTCCGGCAGGACCCGCTCGAGGTTCCCCTGAAGACCGCCACCCGTAACGTGAACCATCGCAGAGGGCTGATTACCGCGATCGTAAATTGTCCTCACGACATCCCGGTAGAGTCGCGTCGGCGTCAGCAACGAACGAATGTCGTCCTCCGAAAACTCGTCGGGGTTTTCGTCGATGACTTTACGGACCAGACTGAACCCATTGGCGTGAAAACCATCGGAGGGAAAAGCAACGATGCGCTGACCGGCTTCGACGGGAGGGGACTTTTCGATACGTTCTTTCTCGGCCGCGCCCACACAGAACCCCGATAACTCAAGGTCCCCTTCCTCCAGAATCCCGGGTAACTCGGCCGTTTCTCCTCCTGCAAGGATACAATCAACGTCCTTACAGGCTTCACCAATTCCTTCAACGACCGGTACGATGGTCTCCTTTTCAAGAGGAGACATGGCAACGTAATCAAGAAACACCAGCGGATCCGCACCGGTTGTCAGGATGTCGTTCACGTTCATGGCAACGAGGTCCCGACCCGCCAGATCAAGAGCATCGTACTCACGCTGAAGAATGAACTTCGTGCCGACGCCGTCGCAGGTCGAAACCATCACGGGATTCTCGTAATCGCTTAGGTCGTAACAGGCAGCAAATTGACCAAAAGCACGCATCAACCCCCGAGATCCCGAGCGTTCTGTTTCCGCCTGGATGTCCGCCAGGCTGCCGACGATATCGTCGGCTCTGTCAAGATCGACTCCTGCATCCTTATAGGTCGGCATCGCTTGGCTCCTCAATATGGGTTAACCCGGGACCGACACCATTGGCCTGTGGTGCCTCGTCCCAGGCGGTATCCTCGCTGTCCTTGGTAAAGCGCTCGGACTCGTCGACCTCCACCGGATAGTTACCGGTGAAGCAGGCCCGGCAGTTCTCCTCCCCGACCGTCTCCCGAACACTCTCCACGGAAAGGTACTCCACGGAATCCGCACCGAAGAACTCCGGGAGGTCCTCCTTGTCGACCCTGTTCACGAGTAATTCCTCAGGATCGGGTATATCAATACCGTAGTAGCAAGGGTTCGTCAGCGGTGGGGAAGCAATACGTATATGGATTTCGGCGGCGCCGCACTCCCGAAACATTTGAGTAATATTTTTCATCGTGGTTCCCCGTACAATGGAATCGTCAACCAACACAACCCGCTGACCCTCGACGGTATCCGGTACCAGGTTGAACTTTTTCTTGACCTTCAGGTCCCGCATGGACTGGTAGGGAGAAATGAAGGTCCGGCCGGTGTAGTGGCTTCGAATTAAGGTAATTTCGTTCGGGAGCCCGGCGGCTTCGGCCACTCCCTTAGTTGCCGAATTCGCGGAGTCCGGAACCCCGGTGACCAGATCGGCCTCCACCGGGTGCTCCTCCCAGAGGGCTTTGCCCATTTCAACCCGGGTTTTATGAATGGATTTGCCGTTGTAGAAACTATCGGGCCGGGAGAAGTAAATCGGTTCGAAGGAACAAAGCCCCTGTGAGGTATCGGATGAAATATCAAAGGTTTCCAGGCCGTCCTCACTCACGAAATATCCGCCACCGGGGGGGACTTCCTCAATCATTTCGGCGCCGAGAATATCGAAGGCACAGGTTTCGGAGGCAAAGTAGTAGGACGTCCCACCAACACTTGTTTCCGGGTTTTCTCGTTTCCCCACGAAAAGCGGGCGAAACCCGTTCGGATCACGCACGGCTCCGATCCCCTCGGAAAACATAAAAAGAAGCGAAAACGCCCCTTTTACTCCTTCGAGCCCCTGCTTGATCTGTTTGATGGGGTCCCCGCCGTCGGCTCGTATAACTTTGTGCAGGATCACTTCGGAATCGCTGCTTTTGGAAAAGACCGACCCGTCCTCCTCCAGTGACTCCTTCAATTGGCCCGCGTTGGTTAAATCTCCGTTGTGGGCGATGGAGATCACCCGGTCCTGATGGGTGGCCACGAACGGTTGAGTGTTGGCCGCAGTCACTTCTCCGGACGTCGAGTAACGATCGTGACCGAGTCCAAAGGTCGGCGTCTCGTCGCCGCAGTAGTCCTTCTCGAGGTGCCGTAGATCCTTCTCGGAGAAAACGTTCGTTACCAGCCCGAGGTCCTTGTGAACCCGGTAATCGTTCCCGCCCTGGCTCAGTACAATCCCGGCTCCCTCCTGCCCGCGATGCTGCAGCGCGTGCAGTCCGAGGTAGATGTCCCGAGCGGCTGTTTTACTGTCGTAAGCGGCAAAGATACCGCATTTGTCGTTAGCGTCCATGGTCTGTAGTCCCCGCAAGATTCTCTCGAATAAGTGTTTTCATACCTCAACCCCGCCGGTGACTTTCCCGGAGGGCGCCTCAATGGTGTCGCGTAGTGATTTGAAGAAGTAATATCCCCAACCCCACTCGGCTTCGTCCCAGTCCGAGGTATAGTGATCGCTTCGACGAAGGAACCGTTCCGGGTGGGGCATAAGCCCCATAACTCGACCGGTCCGGTCCCGGAGTCCCGCAATCCTTGCTTCGGAACCGTTGGGGTTGTCCCGGTAACGCAGTGACACCAGACCTTCGTCGATGTACAGCTGTGCGTTCCCGTCGGCGGTCACGAAGCGACCCTCCATATGAGCAATTGGAAGTTCAAAGTTATCCGGAAGGTCAGTCAGAAAAACATCGTTGGAACGCTGGACCTCAAGCCCGGTCCACTGACAGATGAACCGGCGGGACTCATTCTGAATCAAGCTCCCCTCGGGCAGCAAATCCAGTTCCTGTAGAATCTGGAACCCGTTACAGATCCCAAGCAGGTACCCGCCTTCGTCACGGAAGTCACTGAGAACCGATTGGAGTTTCCGTTCAATTTCAAGCCGGGCCAGACGACCGGCCTGAATGTAATCCCCGTAACTAAACCCTCCCGAGAACGCTATGAGATCCGACGTGAGGATTTCCTCACGGTCCACCCGGGAGAACGGCATGATTTTGGCATCAAAACCAACGGTACGCAGACCGCGCGCGGTCTCCCGATCGCAGTTGGTACCGGGGAATTTTAGTAGTAGGGCTCGAGGCCGGTCTGCCATCGTTCTTTAATCCCCCTGAGAGGTTCGTTAACAATCGCACCGTATTCGTTCGTTACCGTAAGTCGTCCGTGTTGATCGGTTGTCTCACCAATGACTGAGAAGGCGTGTCCGGATAACTTGTCACGGACGGCGTCCAGGTCCGACGATTCGACCTCAAAGACAATCCGTCCACCGCTTTCGGAGAAGAGAACCTCTTCCGGGGTAAGACCACCCTCGGCGGGGACAGCCGAAAGATCGACCGAAAGCCCCGCACGGTTGCCAAATCCCATCTCGGCCAGCGTAACTGCCAGTCCACCCTCCGACACGTCGTGGGCGGCATTAATTAACCCCTCGGAAACACAATGGTAGAACCCCTGATAACGCCGGAGGGCGGAGTCCGGGTCAACGTCCGGGACCTGTCCCCCGTCGATGTCTACGGCCTCGCCAAGGGCACTGCCAGTCAGGCCCCGCTCGGTCGCACCAAGGATACAGAGGCTCGAATCCGAGGAAAGTACGGACGTACCGAGAACATCATCCGTATCCTCCACGACTCCGAGCGCACTGACCACGAGAGTCATCGGTACCGAAATCATCTCGCCGGATTCAGTTTCGTAGGAGTTGTAGAACGAGTCCTTTCCCGAAATGAAAGGAGCGGCAAACGTCTCGGCGGCTTCGGACATTCCCCGTGCGGTCTCCACGAGGACACCGAGGTTCTCCGGAATCTCCGGATCTCCCATGCTGAAGTTATCGAGAATGCCGATCCGATCCGGATCCGCACCGGATGCCACCACCTGCCGGATAGCCTCGTCCACCGTCACCCGGCCCATTTTGCGGGGGTGATGGTAACCGTAACGTGGCAGAAGGGCCAGTCCCGTACTCAACAGGCGATCGGATCCATCAACCCTCAGTACAACACCGTCCGATGGGGCATCCCCCTCGGGTCCAGCCAGCGGCGGTTGTACGGTATTCCCCTGGACTTCGTGATCGTATTCCCGAATGACGGGCGACCGGGAAGCAAGGTTAATGTGTCCGATAACGTCTTTCAGCGTTTCGCCGGGATTCTCAAGAGAGAGCGAATTAGTACCTTCATTAATGTCGTAATCGTATTTGGATTCGATCGTTAAGCGGGGTGGTGAATGAAGGAACTCACAGTCGAGATCACAGACAATGTCATCCTCGTAATAAACTTTCAGACGGTTGCTATCCGTGGATTCAGCAATTTTATGGCAATTCGTGCCGTAAACGTCCGCCAGTTCTTTTAAGTCCTCGAGATCCGCCGGGTCTACGGCCAGCACCATGCGTTCCTGGCTCTCCGAGAGAAAGATCTCCCAGGGGTCCAGTCCTTCTTCCTTCAGGGGAACGTCCTCCAGGTAGACCTCTCCCCCCGTATCCTCGACCATCTCACCGACGGCGCTCGAAAACCCTCCGGCACCACAGTCCGTGATGGTCTCGATCAGTCCCTGCCGCCGAGCTTCAAGAACAAAATCCAGTACTTTCTTTTCCTCGATGGGGTTACCGATCTGAACGGAACTCTGGTCCTCCTCGTGGCTCTCACCGGAAAGGGTATCCGAGGAGAACGTTGCTCCGTGCAATCCGTCCCGACCCGTCAACCCACCGGCGGTGACGATATCAAGCCCTGGCTTGACCGACTTTTCTATTTCGTCCGAGGGAATCGTCCCAACGGTTCCACAGAAGACAAGAGGGTTGTATGTATAGTTTTCGTGGAAGGTGATGGCGCCGGCACAGGTCGGAATTCCCATGCGGTTACCGTAATCCCGAACACCCTGTACAACACCTTTGAAAATGCCCCTGGGCGGAATGACACTTTCGGGAAGTTCCTCGTGGGATGTGTCCGGATGTCCCAGACAGAAGACGTCCACCGATCCTATCGGCCGGGCTCCAAGCCCAGCACCTAAGATGTCCCTAATAACACCACCGATTCCCGTATTCGCACCGGCGTAGGGTTCGATGGCGGAGGGATGGTTATGGGTCTCGACTTTCATGCAGGCGCCGGTCTCCTCGTCCAGTTTGATAAAGCCGGCGTTGTCGTCGAATGCCGTGAGGACAAAACCGGGTTTTTCGTCGGAGACCCGATCGGTTACCCGTTTAATAAATTGCTGAAAGATTCCGTCGACGGTGGTCCGTTCCCCGTCGACTTCGTGCTCTATTTCACCGTGAAAAATACGATGCTTGCAGTGTTCGCTCCAGGTCTGGGCAAGTACTTCGACTTCAACCTGGGTGGGATCACGGCCAAGGTCATCAAAGTGGTCCCGTATCTGCTTGAGGTCATCGCCGGACAGTGACAGTCCCTGTTCTTCACTGAACGTTTCGAGTTCCTCCACGCTCATGTCACGAAGCGGGACCTTCGGGGAGGGCGATTTCTCAGCTATGGCTGCCACGGTTCCGAACACTCCATTCGTGTATGACTGGGTTGACGAGATCACGGATAACCGTGTCGACAACGTCACCGTTGCGGCCGTCGGTCCGGAGGTAATACCGGGTCACTATCGTAATATCATCCAGGTCTACGTCGATCTCCTCGAGGTGGTTTTCACAGTAATCAATCAGGTACTCCTCCTCGAGGTCGAGCACGTTCTCTTTCAGCGCACAATCAACCACCGTGTCGTAATCCTCGAGCCCCCCCTGTTGTCCGGACTCAAGCAAGGACCAGCGCTGACTGACGTCGTCAACGAGCACGTCCTCGACAAACGCGGACAACTCGTCCCGGCTGCTGGTACCCTCAATTTTGTAGACTCGGGTTTCCCGTATTTCACAGTCCTCCGGAACCGGTGAGTAGACGTATTCCCGGGCGGGACGGGGGTCGTCAAAACGATCAATGACTTCGATGCTCTGAGTCACCATGCTCTGTCTCCCTGTTCGAATGCATTCACCTTTTTACGACTTAAAACACAAAAAGACCGAATGGGACACCGGTTAGCCGGCAATGGTCCCATTCGGTCCTTTCGGGTACAGCGCTCCCACTGAAGGGTAGAATCGTAGGAGAGCGGTTAAGGCCGCTCTGTAGAAACTTCCGGACCGAATTACCGGAATTATACGAACGAATATTTGGTTGTAGGGGCTCTCCCTGAGCCTATTAATTAAGCCGGGTAGTGTGTTGACTTTAACGAGTATTTTTTATCGATCAATAGGGGACTATGGTTTACAGCGTTCAAGGAAGTGATTGGAATCTTAGTGACATAATAGTCTAACACATCATTGATCTCCACCGGATGGTCTTCGGGGTCCTCCGGGTTGAAAATGAATCACTTTTCTCAGCCGTCGGACGGCATGTTTTCACGATCGGTGCTTTCCTGGTCTATGTTTCCTTCGGCGTAATCCCGCATGGCTTCAACAAGGCCGAGGAACGGCGGACTCGGTCGCGTCGGACGGGATTTCAGCTCGGGATGAAATTGTGTTCCAAGGAAGAACGGATGCTCCGGGATTTCCACGACCTCCATACGGTTTCCCGATCGGCCAGAAAAAACAAGCCCGTTGTGTTCGAGCAACTTAACGTACCGGGGATTGACTTCGTAGCGGTGCCGGTGGCGTTCCGTAATGAGCTCGGACTCGTAGAGTTGATGAGCCAGGGTGTCGGATTGGAGTTCCGTCTCCTGGTCGCCGAGCCGCATGGTCCCACCGGCTTCAACGTCCTCACCCTGGTCCGGCAGCAGATCAATAACCGGGTGCGGAGTATCGGATTTAATTTCCGTTGAGTGAGCACCATCAAGGTCAACGATGTTACGGGCGTACTCAATGACCGCCATCTGAAATCCGTAACATAACCCGAGGTACGGAATGTCGTTCTCGCGGGCGTAGCGGACGGCAAAAATCTTCCCACCAGTGCCCCGTTCACCAAAGCCACCGGGCACAATAATGCCGTCGACGTCCTGGAGATCGTGGGACTCCTCGGGCTTTAACTCATCGGAGTTAACCCAGTGAACGTTCACGTCAATCCCCGTGTGAAGGCCGGCGTGCTTCAGGGCTTCGTGGACCGACAGGTAAGCGTCCTCAAAGTTGTACTTCCCGACCAGGGCAAGATCGACGTCGGCCTCGGCCTCACGGCTGACAATATCCCGCCAGGTCGTATCCCACCCCTCGCTTTCCAGGTCGAGTGAGTCCATGACGTATTCGTCCAACCCTTCCTCTTCAAGTACAAGCGGAACGTGGTAGACGTCGGCCAGGTCGGGGGCACTCACCACTGCCTCGGTGGGGACATCACAGAAAAGACTGATTTTCTCCTGGGTTGATTCCTCCAGCTTGTTCTCCGACCGGCCCACGACAATATCGGGGTGGAGACCAATCTCCCGCAGGGCCTTGACACTGTGCTGGGTCGGTTTCGTTTTCTGCTCGCCGTTGTTGGTAAGGGGAATCAGCGAAACGTGAATTAATTGAATTCTGTCCGGGTCAATTTCGGTGTACATTTGACGAACGGCCTCGAGGAATGCCATCCCCTCGATGTCGCCGACCGTACCACCAAGTTCAATAATGCAGACGTCCTGCCCTTCGGCACAATTAATTATCCGCCGTTTAATTTCGTCCGTTACATGGGGGATAATCTGAACGGTTTTGCCGAGGTATTCGCCCGCGCGTTCACGTTGAATAACACTCTGATAGACGGAACCGGCCGTAATGGTATGTTCCGACGTCATATCAATGTCGAGAAACCGCTCGTAGTTCCCGAGGTCGAGGTCGACCTCCCCGCCGTCCTTCAAGACGTAGACTTCACCGTGCTCGTAGGGATTCATCGTCCCGGCGTCGACGTTAAGGTACGGGTCAATTTTTACGGCAGTCACGTCCAGACCGTGGTTCTTGAGTAACCGGCCGGTCGATGCGGCCGTGATACCCTTCCCCAGACCGGACATGACACCACCCGTGACAAAAATAAACCGTGGTTCGTCGCTATCGGCCATTGCTAGTGTCCTCCCCTGTCAAGAAACCTCGTTCATTGACGAAAACCTTAGTTTGAAAAACTATATCACAAGCAGAAAAAAGACGACACGCAAAAAAAATTTTGACTTATTGGGTACCTGTCGTTTACTATTTAAACACGACGGTAAGAGAATGGTAACAAAATAAGATTTGGGATTTAATGACAGACGACCAAGGTAAGCCACTCACGGATCAACAGCGGGACGTTTTCAAATTCCTCAAGCAGTACCTGGAGGAAAACGGATACGCTCCGCTTTATCGAGAAATACAGGAAGGGGCAGACCTGACTAACGTCGGGTTAGTCTACAAGAACCTCGAAGCTCTGCAGAAGAAAGGGTACATCCTCAAAGAGGAGAACAAAAAGCGAGGAATCGAGTTAACGGACGTCGGTAAGGAAGTTCCACTAGAAGACATTCCCGGTCAGTTGAACCTCTTCGATGATTTTGGCTCCCAGTGAACCGGGTCGTCGTAACTTCCCCGTTCAGTGCCCTTCTTCTTAACAAGTGTCTGGAGACTTCGTGGGTCCAGTGATTTAACACCGGTCTGGAATAGTTGAGACAATCAAAGTAGGATCTGTTGACAACTCATCCCCTTTTAGGAGGTTTACGGAATGGCGGTTGCGGACAAAGACCAGTCGCTTACGGTAGACGAAGACCCCCAGTCAGAGGACCTGTATACGGAAGACGAGGCAGTGCAAAAGGCCCTTCCTTTCTTTGACGGTGATCAGATGGCAGCGGAGACCTTTCTCAAAAAATACGCCGTTCAACCATCCGCAAATCAGCTCGAAAACGTTGATGGAAAGTACCTGGAGGCGACCCCTGCCGATATGTGGGATCGCCTTGCGAAGAAAGCCGCCAGCATCGAGGAGAACTCCGACTACTGGGAGCGGCGCTTCCGTGAGGCATTAGCTGACTTCAAAATCGTTCCTCAGGGAAGCATTATGTTTGCCCTCGGAAACCCATACCAGAAAAGTTCCTGCAGCAACTGTTTTGTACTGCCTCTGGAGGATTCTATTGAGGGCATTTTCAGTACGATGGGGGAAATGGCCAAAACGTACTCCTACCGTGGGGGCGTAGGAGTCGACATTAGCAAACTGCGGCCGCGCAACACCGCCGTCCGCAACGCCGCCCGGAAATCAACGGGCGCCGTCAGTTTCATGGATCTGTTTTCGCACGTGACCGGTCTGATTGGTCAGGCTAACCGCCGGGGGGCGCTGATGATTTCAATTTCGGATCGTCATCCTGATCTGTACAATCCGGAAGGGGATATGGATTTTCTGACAATCAAGCGGGACCTGGACATGGTCAACAACGCCAAT
This sequence comes from Salsurabacterium abyssinicum (SeqCode), assembly GCA_042219765.1. Lineage (GTDB taxonomy): Bacteria > T1Sed10-126 > T1Sed10-126 > T1Sed10-126 > CAZEBV01 > JBDGPI01. The sequence goes on along the minus strand of JBDGPI010000020.1, from coordinate 15,807 downwards.
ATCAGTGTCCGCGTCAGCGATGACTTCATGTGGGCCGTGGAGAACGACGAGGAGTGGACGCTCTCCTGGCGCCGCGAGGACAACGAAATTTACTGCGGCCACGATCACCTCGCACACGACGAGGGTCCGGACTTAAAAGTCGAGCGCACCTATCCGGCTCGTGAAATCTGGGATACAATTGTTGAATCCGCGACGGAATCCGCCGAGCCCGGTGTAATTTTCTGGGATCGGGTAACCGAGGAAGCCCCCTCCGATCAATACGCCGACGAAGGGTTCAAAACCATCAGCACGAACCCCTGCTCCGAACTCCCACTCGGTGAGTACGGAGCCTGCACCCTTCTGTCGATCAACCTGACGGAATTCGTCGAGGATCCGTTTACCGACGACGCTCAAATCGATTACGATCGGCTCGACGAACACGCACGAATTGCCACCCGGTTCCTCGATAACGTCAAGGAAATAGACGCCGAAAAAGTCCCTCTCGAGGGACAGAAGGAAACGGCGCTCAAGGGTCGGCGCATCGGCGTCGGTACGCATGGTCTCGGCGACACTCTCGCCATGCTCGAACAGAAGTACGACTCCGACGAAGCCGTCAATACCTGCGAGCAACTCTACTCGTCCCTGCGGAACTCCGTCTACTCGGCCAGCGTTGACCTGGCGAAGGAAAAGGAACCGTTCCCGATCTTCGACTGGGACAAACACAAACAATCTCCGTTCATTCAGCGTCTGCCGGAGGATCTCAAACAGGACATCAAAGAACACGGACTCCGGAACATTGCCAGTCTGACGCTGGCACCCACCGGGACCGTCTCCATGATCTCCCAGACGTCCTCGGGAATTGAGCCGATCTTCCGGCTCAAGTACAAGCGACGCGTCCGCCAGAACGACGGCGAGAAGGTCTACGACGTCTTTCATCCCCTCGTCGAGGAGTACTTCGAACAAAACGAGCACGCCAATAGCGTCGAGGATCTTCCGGATTACTTCCAGACCGTCGCCGACATCGAGCACGTCAAGCGAACGGAACTGCAGGGAACCATACAGGAATTCATTGATCACAGTATTTCCAATACCATCAACATCCCCGCCGACGTGGACGACGTCGAGGACGTCGTCGATCAATCCTACCGCAAGGCCTGGCACGAAGGATGCAAGGGCTACACGGTCTACGTCGACGGCTCCCGTGAGGAAGCACCGCTTCAGACCGAGGAGGAAGATCCCGAAGTCGTCTCCGACGACCTCCAGTACAAGACCAATACCCGAGTCTGGGAGTTCCACGACGAGCACGGCAAGTACTACCTGATTGAGGGTGAGGATCAGGTCTTCGTGGCGGGTTATCAAGAAAACGGACGACCGATCCATACCGTCGACTCCACCGCCGAGGATCTGCGCACCATGCTTGCCGGCTCCATGGAAGACCAGGAACGGCTCAACAAGTACGTTACCCGTTCTCAGGACCCAATTACGAAATTCGCCCGGCTGACGTCCCTTGCGTTGAAGACCAACCACGCCCAGGAGGCAATGGTTATCTTCGATCAGAACAGCAAACGGGATCAGCTGGCCGAAGACTTCCACAAGATTTTTCAGTACCGCAAGATTGAGCAGGCCGATCACTGCCCCGAGTGTTACTCGATGGACTTACAGCACGCCGAGGGCTGTGTCACCTGCATGAACTGCGGCTGGAGTAAGTGCTCGAAGTAAACCAGTCTTTAAGGTGTCGCAAGAATGTGGGTGCGGAAGGGACTTACCACGATTTCCCGGTCCTAATGCCGTGGTAGTCCCTTCCGTTATTCACTTCTCCTGCGGCAGCCGTTAGGAATAACCTCTCGTAAGAACTCCATCGTGCTGGTGAAACACTAGACAGGATGGGGTTTTTTCGATAGGTTTAACGCCAGAGGACATGACGTGCTCAGGGACTAACACACCACTATCACACACCAGATCCCACTAGACATTATCCGTCAACCACGATACATTGATGGGTGGAATCAGACACAGAACCGCTAGACATTCCAAGCGTCCTGCGGTATGCTGAAGCCATTCATAAACGGGGTTGAAGGGTCAGAATCAACGGGAAACCGAAACGTATCGTGTGGATTATTGTCGAGAGGTTTTCCTGATTTTTTGAATCAGGACGATTCGCTAAAAAATCAGGAACCTCGGAGAGACCGGGACGGTCTCGAGAATGAGCGAGACAATAATCCTACACGGACCATTAAAAAACTGGAGGCTGACCCATGCTACTGTCCGATCGGGATATCCTTAATCACATACAACGCGGCGACCTGGAAATCGATCCCTTCAAACCGGAGAACCTGGGCTCGAATAGTTACGACTTGCACCTTGCTCCGGAACTAAAAACATACAAGGACGACGTGCTGGACGCTCGCAAACAACCCGAGGTAGAAACCAGGACCATCCCCGAGGATGGTCTCGTGCTGGAACCGGATCAAGTTTACCTTGGATCCACCGTGGAGTGGACCCGAACCCGGCACCTCGTTCCCATTCTTGAAGGGAAAAGTTCCATGGCTCGCCTCGGGCTTTCGGTTGTCTCCGACGGAGGTTTCGGTGACATCGGTTTCGAGGGTTGCTGGACACTGGAACTTTCGGTAAAACAACCCGTGAAAATCTATCCCGAAATGCCAATCTGTCAGATCTTTTACCTGACCACGGGGCCCTGTGACATGCCGTACTCGGATAAATCCTCGGCCCGCTACGCGAACTTCGAGGAACCGATGCAGTACCAGCCCTCCGACGGCGCCGAGAAGGAAAACCGTGAAGGGATTACGATGGACCTGGAGGACAAACCCGACATCGATCACAGCCTGCGGATTCCGGTGGTACAGCTTGAACACGCAGAGGATCTACCGCTGCCGGAACGAGCCACACCAGGCTCCTCGGCCGTCGATCTCCGGGCCGCCGTGGACGAACCATTAACCCTTGAACCAGGGGACATTGAACTCATCGATTCCGGCATAAAAATGTCCATACCGGAAGGATGGGAGGCTCAGGTCAGGGCCCGATCGGGACTGGCCTCGGATGGAATCGTTGTCCCGAACGGACCGGGAACCATCGATTCGGATTACCGCGGCGAAGTAAAAGTCTTACTGCAGAACCTGTCCGACGAAAACTTCACCGTCGAACGGGGCGACCGCATCGCTCAATTGACCGTCCAACACGTTGAACGCTTCCAGTGGGACCCGCGGGAAACGCTGGACGAAACCGAACGAAGCGAAGGCGGCTTCGGTTCCACTGGCATAAGCGAAGACGTCTCAACTAACGGCGAAAAGACCGTATCCAGAACCGTTACAACTGACGAGTAATAAACAACAGATACTTTCGTCGATTAGCGACTTTCGACCGTTGACTTTTGACCTTTGACTTTCGACTTTTGACCGTTCTTACTTGGGATCTCGTGGGCAGGGGTAGATGCATCGTCGACGGATCCTAATGCTGACCGCCGGCCTTCGTTGGGCTTCCGGACTACGTTCCGGGGCTCAACGAAGTGCGTACGGTCTGGAGCTGACAGTGCGTGCAAACTTACCTGAACCTGCTCGAGGACGTCCTCGAAAACGGTTCCCCCCGTGAGGACCGGACCGGTACCGGCACCTACAGTCTGTTTGGCCGCCAGAACCGCTATGACCTTACCGACGGATTCCCCGTCGTTACCACCAAAAAGATACACCTCAAGTCAGTCATCCACGAACTGCTCTGGTTCCTCCGGGGAAGCACCAACATCGAGTACCTGAAGGAGCACGGCGTCTCCATCTGGGACGAGTGGGCCGACGAGGATGGTGACTTAGGACCGATCTACGGCAAGCAGTGGCGGGAGTGGGAAACAGACACCGGTCACGTCGATCAGATTCAAACCGTCATTGGTAATATTAAGGACAATCCGTCCTCACGCCGTCACGTCGTCAGTGCCTGGAACGTCGCCGACCTGAATAAAATGGCCCTTCCCCCGTGTCACATTCTGTTCCAGTTTTACGTCGAGGACGGCAAACTCTCCTGTCAGCTCTACCAGCGTAGCGCCGACGTCTTCCTGGGAGTTCCCTTCAATATTACGTCCTACTCACTGCTAACCTGCATGATTGCCCAGGTTACCGACCTGGAACCCGGTGAATTCGTTCACTCCTTCGGCGACGTCCACCTCTACCAGAATCACGTAGAGCAGGCCCGGACTCAGCTTGACCGGGACCCCCTTGACCGGCCCGAACTTGAACTCAACCCGGACATCGACCATATTGACGACTTCGACTACGAGGACATAACGATCAAAGACTACGACCATCACCCCGCTATCAAAGCCCCGATCGCCGTTTAGACGTCCTCCGTGAAAATAAGCTGTGCCGCCGCGCTCGACCACAACCGTCTGATTGGTTCCGAGGGCGAAATCCCCTGGCACCTCCCGGCGGACCTCAAGCACTTTCGCCAGCTTACACTCGGTCACCCCATTATCATGGGTCGCAAAACCCACGAGTCCATTGGTGTCCCCCTCGATCAACGGCTCAATATTATTCTTACCAACGACGATAACTACGAGACGTTCGACGACTGCAAAATCGTGCACTCGAAAGCAGAAGCACTGAGAACAGCAAAGGGGACCGAATCGGACGAAGCAACCGTCATTGGCGGAGAATCAATTTACGAAATGTTTCTGCCGGAGACTGACGTACTTCACTTAACAGTCGTTCACGACACATTCGAGGGCTCAGTTTATTTCCCCGACTTTAGCGTTTCGGAGTGGACCATCACGGGGATCGAGGATCATCGTGCCGACCAGGAGAACCCTCACGATTACAGTTTCTACACATTGAAACGTGATCCAAATAGCACGGATACCCCGCCGGAAAGTCAATTTGACATCCCGGGATTCCTTGCCGACCAGTCATGAAAAAACCTGCAATACGCATCCTTTTCCCGATCGGTTCTTGTATCCCCATGAAAAACTGTACCTCTGTGCGATAACCAACTAATACGATTTATTGGAGAGGGAAAAATTAACCTCTAAATTTTACTTAAAGCATTTTTCCATCTATCGATGGCCTCCGATCGATCCTCCTCACTCATGGTGGCCTCGAAGGTTTCATCCCGTGGATACTCCTGTTTTAAGTCCGAAAGACTCGAATAAATTCCACAGCCCAAACCCGCAAGCATCCCGGCCCCGAGTAGAGTCGTTTCCGTCATCGCCGGGCGGGTGACGGACTGGTTCAGAAAATCGGCCTGCAATTGCATAAGAAGATTATTTTGACTGGCCCCACCATCCACCCTGACGTCGTGAATTTGACCGCCGAGATCATTCTCCATCGCCTCAAAGATATCCCGATTCTGTAGAGCAATACCTTCGAGGGTTGCACGGGCAATGTGAGCGTCCGACGAGTTCCTCGTGAGACCCGTAATGAGTCCCCGGGCGTCCGCTTTCCAGTAGGGGGCACCAAGTCCCGTAAAACTTGGAACGACCACAACGTCACCACTGTCATCCACACGTCTGGCCAGGGCCTCGACCTCATCGGCCGAATCGATAATTCCAAGTCCATCGCGGAGCCACTGAACCATGGCCCCCGCCATGAAGGCACTACCTTCGAGGATGTAGGTGATTTCGCCGTTAATCCTCCAACCGGCGGAGGTCAACAACCGGTTCTCCGACAGGACGATTTCATTACCGATATTGGACAGTAGAAAAGCCCCGGTACCGTACGTGCATTTTGCCTGGCCGCTCTCGAAACAGGCCTGTCCGAATAGCGCTGCCTGTTGATCACCGGCCAGGCCGCAAATAGGCGTTCCATCCTGAAGCGGTTCCACGTCTTGAACGGTTCCCAGCGTCCCACTGCTATCTAAAACTCGAGGTAGAACCGCTTCGGGGATGTCGAACAGATCAAGGAGAGCCGGATCCCAGTCCCCCGTCTCGAGGTTTAAAAGCAGAGTCCTGGAAGCATTCGAAGGATCCGTCCCGTGGACCTCCCCACCCGTTAAACGCCACAGTAGAAACGAGTCAACCGTCCCAAAGGCCAGTTCTCCGTTGATGGCACGGTCGTAGGAATTCTCAACGTTATTGAAGATCCACTCAAGCTTGGGAGCGGAAAAGTACGGATCGAGGAGCAGGCCCGTCTTCTCTCGCACGGCGTCTTCATGCCCGGCGTCCTTCAGCGTCTCCAGCCGGTCGGCAGTTCGACGGTCCTGCCAGACAATTGCATTGTAGACCGGATCTCCAGTGGCTCGATCCCAAAGAAGCGTTGTTTCCCGCTGGTTCGTAATACCGACGGCCTCTATTTCACCGGGATCGATCCCCGCCAGCTGGCGGGCCTCCGCTATCGCTTCGAGAGTGCTGTACCAGATGGATTCAGGGTCGTGTTCAACCCAGGACGGTTCAGGATAGATCTGTTCGAACTCACGTACCACCCGCGAATGTACCGTGAGCTCGTCATCCAGAATTAGCGCCTTGGACCCTGTCGTTCCCTGATCGATAGCACAGATGTAGTCAGTCACGGAAGATCCTCCCTCAACGGTTAATTGTTTTGTCTTACTGGAACCAGAACAGACAACATAGCATGATTCCACCGAAAGGATAGCACCTTACGTAAGGTCCATGGCTGGATATTGGAATACCTGACGATTCCTTGATAGGACTGGACACCGTAAAAGTTCATGGAAATTTAATCTCCAAGCCCTCAGCATTATGAGAACTTCGTGTTACTATAAGTACGGATACCAAAAGTGATCACCGTATCCATAAAAAACCACGTATCATTACTGTGCTACCTTGTGGCCATCGCGAACTAGCGGGGAGTTCTTTTATGAAACATCTTGAGTTTAGTGCTCTTTTCCTGTTTATTTTCCTAATCACACTGGTACCAGGCCACGTTGGGGCATCAGACACCCATTCCTTCCACGAATCACTGATTAAACTGGATACTGTCCTCGGAGCGCTTGATGCTTATACGGATGACCACCGTGTGTCCCCTGGTGATTCCATGACGTACGGTAAATTAATTAAGTCCGGTGAATTGCCCCAGGACTTTTGCAAGACTTCTATTGAAAAAGAAGTCTGCGGGGGAGCATCACTGAATAAAGAGTACCAGCATGCCAAGGGTCCCCCACTTAAATTGCTTGACTCCTTTGGAGTCATCAGGATCATACTTCCCTTCTGGAATCCTGAGGGCAAACATTTTCGGAAGATTAATCTCGTGCTACGGGGCCATCCGACTCTCGTTGCCCGGGCTCACTATAAGGGTGGATACATTCCGGTCGTCCTTTACGAAACCAGGCCCGGAGCTCTTGAACGATTCATTCGCAAGCTCAAGTCAAATAACTCAGAACCTCATTCCACACTGAAACAGGGACTCAAACTTTAACGTCCCTGGATAAGTTAAGTCCTTCCTGAGTTAACGTCATCTCGCGCCGGCCCTCTGGAGTTCCTCACTTTTCGTATTTTATCCCCGATCAACGTAAGGTCACCCCGACAGCCGGATGGATTTGCCCTGACGATGATGCTCTCGCTAACCGAGATAATAACGGTCGAGACCTCGGATCATTTATGTCTCTATCCCTTAAATTCGTCCAAAAAATAAGTCATCTACTTATATCCTCTTACTTAAAAAGATAAGGTAGAATCGTAGGACTGGCTCATTGAAAAACAACTGGAACCGAAGTGCCGTTAAAAAAAGAACTCCCGATTCCCCTGCGGAGTTTGTCCGACGGTAAGAGATTTAGCACTTAAACTGGCGGCTTCTCTATGAGTAACTCCCGGACATCGGACCGGCCTCCTAAAACCTACCTGGGCCTCCTTCAGCACTACCTCGACAAGTACCTTAGATTTGCTGGAGCCTCCGAACTGGAACTGAGGCGCTTCAGGCTCGCGAGCCACGAAATAGCCCTCAAGCGTATTCGAATCCTTATGATTGCAATTGGTTTCCTGGCCTTCTTTTTCTGGCCGGAGGATTACTTTCTGAACAAGCCGACCGAACTCGTGGTCGCTTTCGCCTACTGGCGTTCTTTCACTATCCTGATGGCGTTGGTCGGGATTATAGGACTTCAGTACTTGGGGGCACTCCGAAAGCGACCGAACGCGACTTTTGCTTTGTTTACGTTTGCGGACATGATCGTTGCTGGCTACTTCCTGGGTTCCGTCGAAACCCTCGATTACCCGTGGTTTGATTTTTTAGTTTTCCTCGTTCCAATGTTCTCCCTTGTCATGAGCATCGATTTTCTAACACGAATTTACGTAACCAACCTCTGGATCGCCACCTATGTCGCAAGCTGGATCATAGGATCCGGCGGAACCGTTAATACCACTACTGTATTAGGGTCGATTTCCCTCTGGTTGATGGTGACGTTACCTATATCCGTCATCGGTCATTCACTCTATTATTTCGATTTTCTGGCGTATCGGGACGAACGCGAACTTCAACGGCAAAAACAGGAAATAAAGCGACTCGCCAATTACGATCAACTGACGGGTCTCCCGACACGATCTAAATTCGAGGAACTGGCCAGCGTCCACCTCAATCGACGTGAAACCGGCGCCCCCCCACTTACACTGGCAATGATTGACATTGACCACTTTAAGAACATTAACGATACTTACGGGCACTCCGCGGGTGACGATGTCCTCCGGAGACTGGGAAACCTCATCGCGGACGAAACCCGGTCAAAAGATCACAGCTGCCGCTACGGCGGGGAGGAATTTTGCGTTCTTATGCCCGAGACCGACGAGGAGTCGGCAAGACACCTAATGACCCGGTTGTCGAACGGTTTAAGCCAGCAAAAATTCTCCGGCAAAAGCGGCTCAACATTCGAGATTACCTGCAGTATTGGCCTGGCGGAGTACGATTCCGGAATTGACTCGATCGAAACATTCTACCGTCGGGCGGACAAAGCCCTTTACCGTGCCAAAGATTCCGGACGCAACAAGATTAAAACCTTTAGAAATTAATACCCTTCCCACCAGGTAACACCCTGGATATCCTTGAAAAATCGCCGATTCCTGCGACGGCCCGAAATAAATCCTCCTGGAATTTCACCATGGGGTTCTTATGTTGATTGAAGTCATTCTCCCTGAGGGGGTAGCTAATTCTTGCACGGCGGGACTAAGGGTTACGATCAAACACACTTGCTGAAGAATGGTATTGTCACACCCCTTTGGACCGTCCTGATCATGCTGTTCCTGACGATAGTGTTTGCTTCCGGTTCTCCGGCAGCTCGGAGTCCGGACAGTGCAGCGACTAATTCCGGCAGGCTCTCGAACATCTGGGTTGATCACTCCCACCATAGAACAGTGAGTGGTATTAATTTCTCCAAGAAAAGTGATCTCCTGGTAAGCGGTGACGAAAACGGACAGCTGGTGGTACGAAAAACCGAGTCAGGTACCGTCGTCCACACCTTCACTCCCGGCAACGGTGATAACGGATCCCCCGGTTTCCTGCAGAATACGCTATCCGGCCTCCAATCGGCTCTTTATTACACGCTTGCTCATTTTCCCTATTCCATTCTGGACCCTACCTTTGTTCCTCGGGCTATGCTGTCGGACCGTCCGTCCGATCTTGAGGCATTTACATTTTCTCCGGTTACGGAGGACGAGTTACTTGTTTGTAAGCCAGATCAGGCCCTGGTAATCCACAATCTGACTGATGCGGAACGTACAAGATCCCACACCGAGGCCATCAAACAATACCGGGCTTGTAACGACGTCCTGTTGACCTCGGAAAAGACCAACAGTATTTTCACGGACGGCTACAGGGATTTCGAGAACCGGACGTCGTTACCGTTAATCGTCCAGTACAATCCGATGACGGAGACCACCATCGATACCTTTCCCGGTCTCTACGGTGAATCCATCTGGAGTGCGGACCTGTCCGCCGACGGTAATAAGCTGGTCACCGGCGAGGATGATTCCATCGTGGAAGTAATTGACTTGAGGTCCGGGACTGTGGAATCTACGTTTCGAGCCTATTCCGATACTGAGGCGGCGGGATTTGATTGGATCAGGGACGTTTATTTCTTTCAAAGCGGGACAAAACTGGTCACCTCGATGACGACCTCTAACGTCCTGAAATTCTGGACGCTGGAGCCGGGACCGCGCCTCACCGATACCGTCACTCTACCGGATTGGCCGCGGAACCTGGCAATCAGTGAAAATCGGAACCTTCTTGCCTTCAGTACCGGCAAAAAAATTGGGTTCGTAACGCTTCACGACCGGCAACTAAGATGGTTGCAAACGATCCACAACGATCGCATTAACGCGATTGCGTTTTCTTCCGATGGCCAGTACATTGCGACGGGGTCCGGGGAGGATTGGGACGCAAAAGGAAAGCGTGATTACTCCGTAAAACTCTGGAAGACACCAGCTATCCGCTGATCGTCAGTCTCTAAAGGATCCGAACAATTCAGGTATCACTATTGACCGATAGACAACCAATGCTCAATTAAGCCCGGGTCGCGATAACGGAGGAGCGACTGATGAATTGATTCACTCAAGATTGCCACTTGACCGATCATGGTTACGACGTTTCCAGGTTGTCTTTGGGTTAGACTCGAAAACAACCCAGCGCAGGGGTCAGACAGTTTCTTCACTGAACTCGTTCAAGAATACTATTCAGTACGGTGACCGCCTTCTCCATGTGATCCTCGGTGCCACAGGTAATCCTGATACAGTCGGGCAGACCGAAACTCGAGCAGTTTCGGACAATAACCCCCTGCTTTTTGGCTTCTTCGGTAACGGCCTCAGCATCACTCACATCGGCAAGAACAAAATTACCGCCGCTCTCCCAGGTCTGCGCTCGAAGATTTTCCCGAAGGAAAGACCGCGCCGTTTCAACCATTTCAACGGTTCTGTCGAGATGCTCATCATCGCCAAGCGCCGCCAGACCGGCCCGGCAGGATAATTCACCGGTCG
>JBDGPI010000020.1:0-4909 GCA_042219765.1 Salsurabacterium abyssinicum (SeqCode) | reverse complement strand
AAACGGTGTGTTCACACGCTCGTAAGCCGAGGCCCAGTCGTCGGGGACCAGCAAATACCCAAGTCGAAGTCCTGCCAGTCCATAAACTTTGGAGAACGTTCGAAGCACTGCCACGTCATCCCGTCGGCGGATTAATTCGAGTTTGCTTGGAGTATCCGTAAACTCGGCATAGGCTTCGTCGACCAGCACGAGAGTGGACTCCCGAGTGCGTTCGGCGATCGACTCAACCACCTCGAGGGAAAGCTCGGAACCGGTGGGATTGTGTGGACTGTTGACGTAAATAATCCTCTCGTCGTCGTAATGCTCAAGAACAGTGTCCGCCGTAAGCTCGAAGTCGTTCCGTTTCTCGAGCTTGTAGGATTTGATCTCCCCGTGGTGATACCGGGCACTCATCGGATAATAGGCAAACCCAGGATCGGGAACGAGAACCTGATCACCCGGTTCAAGCATCGCCCGAGCAATGTATTCGAGGGCGGCGTCACCGCTGTTGGACAGCCAGACCTGGTCCCTGGACACCTCCCACTTCTCCGCGATCGTATCGATGAGGTCAGTGTGGGAGGATTTTGGGTAACGGTGTACGTTCTCGGCATGCTGGCGGATTGCCTGGACTGCCTCGGGACTTGGACCCAGATCGTTCTCGTTTGACGAAAGTTTTATCATTTCGGACGGATCAAGGTTGTACTCACGTGCCACCTCTTCAATTCCACGGCCTGCTTTATAGGGCGTATGGTCGGTTAGATCGCGAGGTTTCATTGCTTTACTGTCTCCTTTGAGGTTAGTTCCAAGAATACGCTTTTACTATAACGATTTTCAAGCACTCAGCGGAAGGTCTCCAGCACCAACGATAGGATAATAGAGTTCACTGGAGCCAACCACAAACAAGCTATTGCGTCAAAAAACCACATTTACACTAACTTTATTCATGAGGACCAATGTAAAACTTTTCTTGGTTACAGCGGACGGTACTGGAATGTTCCCTCGAAAAACCCACAGGAGTGATTCCCAGGGGTACGAAGGCCTCAACGTCACGGATAGGGGACTCACCGAAGAGGAACGGTGGGATTGTTATGGACATTCAAGGAGGTTTGTAATTTTGTCGAAGATTGCTTTCAAGGGTGGGTTAAACTGCCGTCCTGATCAGAGGGTTTGTTCCAATATATGGACCGAACACGGGTATGAAAAAGAAAGGTCTGTTAAAAAATGCATAAAATATTAAACTTTGAGACAACATGCATTTAATGTTTCTTCCGGGGAATCCACGAGTTATTGGAGTCCAACCTATGACTGCGTGACCCCGCTTGTGACCATTCGTGATAGGTAAATCTCGAGTTGGGATAACAACTACGATATTTCGTGTCGCTTTTGTACGACAACTTGAGAGTAAGGTGAGTTAACTAATAGAATTCCCGAACAATCCGAAATTAAATTCTTAACGTACCTTGAAACGGTTCGACGCCCTTAGTCGAAAGGAGTCATCATGGAGAAGCAAGAATTTCTCGAATCCCAGGAACTCCCGGAGGAACTCGCCAGTGAAGCCTGGGAACAGGCCGACGGCGACGTGGAATACGCTCAGGAACTACTCAGTCCAGTTGAACTTACCCTGAAGGGGCTCTTCCGTGATGAGGAAGCCGATTTGTACGGGCTCTTCCTGATTAATTGGGACCTTCGACACGACGAACTCAGTAACGTCAGGGCGGCCGTAGTAAATTCACCATTTCAGGACATCACGATACAGGATTCCGAAGGTAAATTCTTTCGACAAATTACCAACATCGAGGAATCCCAGGCACTGCTTTCCGGCTACACTGACTCCCTCAAAGAGTCCCTCAGAAACCTCGTGGGCGGGGACAACGATTATCCGGAGTCAGTCCTCAAGGACGGACGCGAACAATTCATCGATGAGCTAAACACTGAACTCGAGGAATCCCTCGAACTCAAAAAGCTCGAAATTGAAATTGACGGCTCCATCCGGCGCCGTCTAGAAACGGATGGTGAGGAGGGCGAGGGCACCACGGAACCTGAGGACGAGGAAGTCAATGTACCCTCGTGCGACGTTCAGGTTACCCCCGTCCAGGGCGTCTCAGTCGAAAAACTTCAACCCGACGACATGATTTACGTCGAACTCGGCGAAATCCCTGAGGAGTGGTCCAAGCTTCGACCGGTGCTCGAGGATCTCCGGGACGATAGTGGATTAATTCCAGCTCAACTAACCACGAAAAAACACACCGACGACGGTCGAATGGAACTTCAGGTGCAATTCGGAAAGAAAGTCTTTGGTACTATTAATTGTGGCCGTGACGTAAGTCTTATGGTTCCCGACGAAACCCTCGAAAAGTATGATCAGAAATCGGCCTTTAACATGGAGGACGTTTTAACCCCCTCCGTTCTGGCCATCTCAGGTGTCCTGGTACTTGTAGTCGTCCTGATGTTGATATTGTTCTAAACCCTTTCCCTCATCAGGAATCCCTGTCCTGAAGTTTGTTAATTAAGGTCTCGACGGCTTCACTGGTATCCCGAAATCGGTCCAGGAGTTTATCGAGCAAGTCGGCCAGTTTATCCCCCTCCATAACAGCCGCCTTTACACCGGCAAATTCACGTAGCTCATCCACGACGTCTATGACCCGCTCCTTGTTTCGATCAATTTCGTCGAATACCTGACTCAACTCACCACCCTCAAGGCTCGAACGGATTGACTCGACGCTCTCCTGGAGCTGGTCCACGGCCTGCTTGCCACGATCCTTGAGCGGAAGGATTTCCTCTTTCTTATCACTGAAGAAACCCGCCCAGGTCCAGTAGTTTTCGGAATCGGCAAGGGCCGATTCAATAATATCCTCAATTTCGTAGAGCGTTTCGAGAGCTTCCTTGGCCTGCTGTCGGTACTCACTAAGACTCATGTTAAATCCTCCTTGGTTCCTGATGGTCAGGGTATTATTGCAGCAAATTCTACAAATCATTCGGATGGTTCCAACCGGACAACGGTACTGGCTTGATATAATATCCTCCGCTGACAGGAGGAAAAGATTGACTGGTCCCCGCGGACATCCTTGTCACAAAGCCACCGTTTCGTATCCTCATTTCAGCCGTTATTACTTCCGTTAAGGACCCGATCCCTCTCGGCATGAAAGTTTTATTCCCGAGTCAAACTCTACCATCAACTGGAGTTCACCATGACCCCTGGATACAGACTCGACGAGCTTCCCTACCTGCTCGAGGAAATTGAACCCTTCGAGGCGGTCCTGGAGCAACGAGCGGCGGATTTTCGCGTTGAGGAGATCCCACTGTACGAAATTAATAACGAGGGACCACACTTGTATTTTGAAGTCCGTAAACGAAACCTCAGCACCGACCGTGCCGTGAGTATCCTGGAGGAACAACTCAACGTCGACGACAATTTTGAGATTGGTTTTGCCGGACGGAAGGACAAGAATGCCGTAACCACCCAGCGAATGAGCCTGGAACACGCCGAACCCGAGGACCTCGATGCCGTCACCCACGTGAAGCTAGATGTTACCCCTCTTGGCTACCACAGAAACAAACTGCAACCGGGCCACCTGAAGGGGAATGAATTCACGGTCAAACTGCGGGTTTCGTCGGCAACTCCAAACATCGATACGATCCGCGACCGACAGCAGCAACTAATCGAAAAAGGGGTTCCTAATTACTTTGGCCCTCAGCGGTTCGGTCTGCGTCAGGATACCTCAAAATTGGGCGAATATATGGTTAAGGACAATTTAAGCGAGTTCATTCAGCAGTATTTCGGGCGACCGTCCGAACAGGAACCCTCGGAGTGTCGTGAGGCGCGGGTACTCTTCGAACAGGACCAGTACGAGGCAGCCATGGATGCCTGGCCGAAACAGTACTCCAACAAACGGCGCGGCCTGGCGGCGTGGATTGACACCGGGAAGGCCGAACCCGTGCTATCGGCCATTTCAAAGCAGCGCCGCCAGCTTTTCGTCTCGGCTTACCAGAGTCAGCTCTTTAACGAGCTTCTCGCCGATCGCATCCCTCAAATTGACCGGGTAAAGCGGGGTGACATTGCCAAAAAAATGGATACCGGAGGAATGTTCGAAGTCAAACAACCGGAGGCCGAACAACCCCGGGCCGATACCTTCGACATCAGCCCCACGGGCCTGCTGCCAGGTCGGGACCCCTGGTACGCCAGCCACCAACCCGGTGAAAGAGAACAGGACCTTCTTGACCGTCACGACCTCTCCGAGGAGGATTTTGATACAGTTAGTTATCTGCGTTCCAGTGGCGAGCGGCGGACGTTCCGATTCAACCTCGAAGCTGAACCCCCGGAGTCAGGTACCGATCAACATGGTCCTTTCGTAAAACTGATCTTCCGGTTACCGTCCGGCTGTTACGCAACCGTCTTTCTCCGTGAAGTTCTCCGTAAAGTCCCCTGATTGGCCAACCCGGTGAATAATCCGAGGTAATACAGTCGCTTCACGTCCTTGTTGAATAAATAAGTTAATCACGCCAGCGGAAGGGTTTCATTTCCCCTGAGAGTTACATTCCTGCTCGAACCGTCCCGATTCTCGACTCTTCAAGCCGTCTCTTCACGAAAGATTGTACAACATCGTCCACAAACCCCACCGTCGTTCATCCATTTTTCATAATCAGAAATATTTTGATTTTATTTCATACGTTTATTTCATTTTACCAGTTTTAATTGAATTTTTATTTACGTATTAGGGTTAAAGTTGTTGACATACATTAATCGGGGGGCTATATTATTTAGCGAATTAATGAAAAACGGGTTTTTGTAAACGTATTTTTATCTTTTTGGAGGTTTTTTCTATGAACAACGTAAAATTACGCCGTGATATTACACGTATTATGTACAATGGACAGGAAGACGTCTGCCGTATCTGGGGGAGAAATGCCCTGGGAAAATTCTCGGGGGTCT
>JBDGPI010000019.1:19226-21993 GCA_042219765.1 Salsurabacterium abyssinicum (SeqCode) | reverse complement strand
TCTCTCGGCTATGGTTGGGTTCTTTCAGCTCTCTTTTTCATTTATGAGGCTCGGTAACCTGGCTCGCTTCGTTGCACAGTCCGTTATTACTGGTTTTATTGTTGGAAGTGCCGTGGTGATTATCGGGGACCAGCTTATTTTTCTTCTCCAGGTCTCCGACGGTGCCACGAATTCACCATACTTTGTTGTCCGTGCCTACCAGTCGGTTCTGGAAGTATTTCAGAGGGGTAGTATCTCCTATCGTACGCTTGGGCTGGGTTTTGGAAGTATTCTGTTTATGGTGGCCCTGCGCATGATTTACTATCGGTTACCGGCGGGACTCATAACGATTCTTCTCGGAGCGTTCCTCTCGTATTATTTCGAGTTTGGCGAGCACGGCGTTCAGATTGTTCGTGATATTCCGTCCAATCTGCCAAGCCCGCAATTCCCGGATCTCAAGCTTGCTAATTTTCGATCATTATTCAGTGGCGCACTTGCCCTGACCCTTCTTGGAAGCGTTCAGGCCGTTTCGATTGCCCGGAGTATTGCCAGCAGCACCCGGCAATCCATCAACGAAAACCAGGAACTCCTCGCGCTTGGTTTTGCAAACCTTGCAACCGGTATCTTCCAGGGGTTTCCCGTTTCAGCGTCCTTTAGCCGGTCCTTCTTTAACTTTAACGCCGGCGCTAAGACCAGGTTATCAGGGGTCTTCTGTGGTATTTTTATTCTTCTGACAATCCTCTACGGTGGACCGGTGGCGTACTTTATACCGAAGGCTCTACTGGCCGCCCTGATTATCGTGGTTATCAGTGACATTTTTGACTGGGAGGAAATCAGGGTGGCTTTTGGGACGACCAACCGGGATCAATGGGCCTTTATAGCAACCCTGGTTAGTGTGTTGATATTCAAACTGGATACAGCCATCTACATTGGGGTTGGAGTTTCCCTGGTCCTCTACCTGCGCAAGGCTTCGCATCTGGACCTGAAGGAATACATCGTTGACGACAACGGGGAACTGAAGCATATCGTGGACTACCGGGACCGGGTGGAAAGCCGGGTTGCGTTAATAGACGTAAATGGAGAAGCATTTTTCGGGTCGGCCGATCTTATCAAGAAGCGTATCCAGAATTTGTGTCAGGAGTCGGAGGAGTTGAAGGTCATTGTTCTGAGAATGAAGAATGCCATGAACCTTGATATCACTGGAGTCCTAACCCTCGAGGACATAGCACTAACACTCGAGGAACAGGGGAAAACACTAATGCTTTGCGGGGTCACACCCGCCATACGGGATGTGCTTGAGGAGTCGGGGGTCGCCGACGTCATCGGTGAGGACAAGATACTGGTGGCCCAGACCAGTTTGTTGGAATCAACACGTCAGGCCATCGAGCGGGCTCAAGCTCATATCGACAGTGTACTGGAGGGGGATGAAAGTCGTGCGGAGGAATCCGAAGCCCCTCTGAAACACACGATGGAACAGGTCAAGGATGAAGAAGCAGAGGAAGGGGACCATGAAACGGAGAGTCCCATACAGGACGAACGGATTCAACCCGAGGAATAGCAAACCTCGGATTGTTAGACAGGCGGTTTTATAAACTGCCCCTGAAAATACAAGAAGTTGTTTTTGCCTTTACTACCCCTGAAAAGACTTCGAAATCTTTTTAGTCATCTTAAGATGGAACAATTAGAAGCGTCTGGTTTCCGTAAATCATAACGTTTAAATTTTCAGCCTTCCCTTGAAGGTGGACGGCACTGAGGTAAACTTCTTTATAACGGTCTCGGGCGAAACACGTTCCGCCGCAGGATAAGGTATTGATCATTAGTTTTAATTGGAGTAGGATTGAGACCGAGACTTTCAAATGGTCCGTTTTTTGTTACTTTCATGAAAAAGTAATTTTTTACTCATTATATCTTAAGAGTATTAGAGTAATATAATGTGACTGAAGCAATTACAAAATAGTCCATTGCATTGGTAGGAGGAGGAAGAAACGGTGCCAGATTATTCAGTAATGCTCGTTGAAGACGCCGGGATAGTTGCCAGGGATATTGATCAGACAGTGAGTCAAGCAGGATTTGACGTGCCCTGGAAATTTTCGTCAGCCGAAGAAGCACTCGATTGGATCAAGAAGGAAACTCCTGATCTAATTCTCATGGACATACAGTTATCGGGAGAGATGGACGGGATTGAAGCCACTCATGAAATAACGGAAAACTGGGACATTCCCGTTGTTTTTCTCACGGCTTATTCCAACAAGGAGACAATTGACCAGGTCCGTGAAACTGGCGCAATCGCTTACCTCATAAAACCACTCGAAAAAGAAGACCTTTTGAGCATTATTGAGTGGCTCAAGAACGAACAGACCGGTGAAAAACCAAGTCTCGAACGTGGGGATTTTCTGGAGTAACCAGCCAAAAAGCAGTAGCCTGCGTCAATCCCGTCGGTTTTCCACCGGCCTGATCTGGTTCTGGTTTTCCGCTAATAAGCTGATTTCTCACGTTAAGTAGCTTTTAGCTAATTTCTTCGACTGCGTCTTCGAGTGTCACCCCGTTCAGCACGGAATCACGGATACGATCGATCGTGTTTTCTATAAAGCAACTTTCAAACTCTTTTGCAAGGCAACAAGTGTCGTCGAGGTCCCGTGAGTGCTGAAATTCTTCGATGTCCTCCATCAGATTATCCATTTTGATCTTGCCGGGTTCCTCGGCCAGGGATACGCCACCGGCTGGCCCTTTTCGGGTTTCAAGGTAATCGTTATCGGCGAGAAAACCGACGATTTTACCAAGATAGGGT
>JBDGPI010000019.1:6432-19216 GCA_042219765.1 Salsurabacterium abyssinicum (SeqCode) | reverse complement strand
CGGGGAATATCCGTTTCCTCCGAAAGTTCTTCAACCGTCTGATACATGCTTAAGTTTTTCTTGCCCAAGTAGGTAAGCAGTCTGAAGATATAGCGGGTGCGTTCGGAAAACACCTTTTAGCCTCCTGTTGTCTACCCAAGATGAAGTGTGAAGCAATTCACAATGAAAGAACTAATAGTATTCATTCAAAAACCTGTTGAATCAATACAAAACCCCATTAAAGTATAAATCGATAAATTATTAAG
Organism: Salsurabacterium abyssinicum (SeqCode); assembly: GCA_042219765.1. Lineage (GTDB taxonomy): Bacteria > T1Sed10-126 > T1Sed10-126 > T1Sed10-126 > CAZEBV01 > JBDGPI01. The sequence goes on along the minus strand of JBDGPI010000019.1, from coordinate 18,971 downwards.
GAATCATGATAGGACACTGTAATTACACAAAAACACTCAGAAACATAGCCTACATTAAATCACGTTTTTGCCGAATCGAATTGCGTTATTACGAACCGATCAAGGATTGTTCGGTCGTGATCCGGAAGCGATGAAAGTCCTACGTGCGGTTTCCGGCGTCTGGAACCGATCGACCGTCGCCGGAGAACTCCAGTTAGCTTCCCAGAAGTCTTCGATGGGGAAAGGTGGAGTCAGTCTGCTCGCCGGCGGGGGTACTCCGGAAAGTTTCTTTCGGAGGTTCTCGTGTTTGTGGTTCCACCATTTTTAGGCATGATCGGATTGAGGTGTTGGGGGATTCGTTCTTGTTGTTATTCTCAGTGAAAGTAGTCGGCCAAATATTCTTCCGGGGGTGGTAAATATTTTACCGACAAAAGAATGCCATCGGACCCTGACTTATTTGTTGGTGGCTATACTTGTAGTTTCTCTTCCGTCCGCCCTAGTAGCCGCTGAAACGGAAAGTCTTAAGACGCTGACGGTGAATCAGCTGACCCGGCTTCGGACGGAAGTCCTGCCGGAGTTGAAAACGAACTCCAGGGGGATTGAGGGTAGGAATTTTTCCCAGTATCAGACTGCTCTCGAAACACTGGGGGATACTCTGAAAAAAGACGAGGGCAACCGGGAGCGACTCCTGGAGGGACTCGAAGCAGCCGCCAAAACGTTTCGGGCAATCGACAGTTTGTCCTTGACGTTTACTGAGGGGCAGCTCGATCGTCTCGAGGACTTCGTTGAGGATTCCATGGATAATCCTGAGGAATATTCCTCAACCGGTCTATTGAATGAATGGTCCGGTATCATCGGACCGGTTGATGAGGTTGGTGTACGGTTAAAGTACAACAAGCAGGTTCTCGAACTTCCAGGGTTATACCTGGCCTACACACTCAGGACGGATCCGGATTATCGCTCGGAACTCCTGATACGGTACATGGACAAAGTTTTCCCTGCCGCTGTCTCGGGTTTTTTGAGGTCGGGTTCCAGCCTGTCGGGTTCGGTGGCTATCTACAGGGGCATCCTCAAACTTGCACACGACGAACTTGAGGCGTCCGAAGGGGATAACTTAACCCGTAGCTATACCTCGAAGCTTCGCTATCACGGCAGGATTCTCAAGGAGATTGCCGCTAACCGGTCCGGTTCCGGGGGCCTTTCTGCCACGCTGTCCGACATTGAAAGGATCGGCCGGGAATTAACCGGGTCGTCGCGCAGTCAGTACGATTTTCTCCAATGAGTCGGAAGCTCGAAATTCGGCTTGAAACACCGGGCGCTTTTAGACCAATCATTAGTCCGATTACTATCCCGAATCTACGGAGAAGGGGGTCGAGGTGATGGGTGATAGATCGTGGTCGATTTATGGAGCTTACGGGTTTACCGGAACCCTCCTTGCCGAACGGGCCGCCGAACAGGGTATGTCACCGGTATTGTCCGGTCGAAATGAGTCAAAATTAAAACCGCTTGCAGACCGGCTCGGATTTGATTACTAAGTTTGCTCGCTGCAGGAGGATCAGGAACTCAGGCACTTGACGGAGCGAGTAGGCACCGTGGTTCATACCGCCGGTCCTTTCGTTAAAACGGCCGAACCAATGCTGGAGGCCTGTGTAAATAACGGCACGAATTACATGGATATAACGGGTGAGGTGCCCGTCTTTGAGAAACATTTTGAGTTCTACGATCGTGCGAAAACCAGTAATTGCTTTGTGGTTGGGGGAATGGGGTTTGACGTTGTTCCGACGGATTGTCTTGCGAAGTACGTGGCATCGCGGGTTAAGGATCCTACCTCGCTTGAGATCGTAATACAGACGGGCATCAGTCCAAGTTCCGGAACCCTGAAGACTATGCTCGAACTGGCTCCCGGTGGTGGGTACCGACGCCGTAATGACAATCTTGAACCAGCGTCCGTAGCGGAGGAAACCGGCTCGTTTCGGTTTCCGGAGGGCTTCCGGACTGCTGTTTCGCTTCCGCTGGGTGATCTTGTCACTGCGTGGCATTCTACTGGAACCCCGAATATTACGACCTACCTGGCCGTTCCACCAGGGGTGGCCGCTCTTTTCGGTACACTCGCGCCGTTCGTTCAGGGAGTAACCCGCATTGACTTCCTCAGGCGTGCTTTACAATGGGGGGTTGGACGGATCGCCAGTGGGCCCTCCGAAGAGGATCGGCGCGAGGAAGAAAATTGGATCTACGCTCGTGCTTCCAATAAGGTTGGGGAATCTTACGAAGCCTGGTTGCGAACCCCCGAGGCTTATGAGTTTACCGTCCTGTCCTGTTTAGAAGCCATTGACCGAATTGAAACCGTTAATTCACCGGGGACGCTTACTCCATCCGGGGCTTTTGGAGAGGACTTTGTCCTTGAACTTGACGGGACGGAACGTTACGACAACCTTCCCTGAATCGTCTTGCTGGAACATCGAAATGCGAAGAATCGGAAATGACCGGCTTATATTTCCTTGTATCGCGCTGAATTGAGGTAATATTGTAGAAGCAAAGCTCCGTACAGGCTTTCGATCACCACGAGTAGTACCAGGAAGACAGCGGCCAGTGTGATGTTACCCCCTGGCTTGAGACTGACCCCTATGTATAAGTAAACGAACATCCTGGGGAAAAGTCCGACGAACGTCCCCAGGGTGTAGGGGAACCATTTTACCTCAAGCGTTCCGCACACAGCGTTGAACGCGTGAAAGGGCATAAAGAACACGAGCCGACAGAGGCAGATAACCGTCCCCGTCTTTCGTGGCAGGTAGGACGTGATCAGGTCCAAAGTGGAATCACTGAACCAGGAGAGCACGGACTGTCCTCCGAAACGACCGATCCAGTAAAGTGTTTGTGCGGATAGGATGAGCCCGATCATTACAACCACCAGACCGAGGTATGGACCGTACAGTAAACCGGCTGCGGCAGCGAGCAGGAAACCCGGCACAAAAAGACTGTTGGCAACACCGAAAAAGACGGCGTAGATGAGTGGTGCAAACAGCCCAAAATCATCAAACGATGCTCTAAGGAAGGAAACGGCACTGGGGATAAATCGGTGGCCGGAAAGGTAGGTCATCAGCCTGTCCTTAAAAAGATAAAGGCCTACCAATAGGCCCAGCAACCCGGCCAGCCAGGCAATCAGATAAGGCCAGAGCGGCTGTACTTTCTTTAGGACCCTGTTAAACCGATTAATGGAATCTCAGTCCAGAACCGGAAGATTTCTGCTCGGTGTGGCCATAGTTTTTAAGCCTCGGACTCGCACAGAGCCAATCCGCCGTAAAGAGCCGGTTCCTCCAGGTCCGAAGGAACAACATCAGTCTGTCGGACACGCTCGGCGAAGATAGTTTCCTGGAATGCTTCAACTAGATCGTCCCGAAAGTATTCAAAAGACATAGAAAGACCTCCGGCAAGAATAATACGTCCGGGTTCCAGAATGTTGCAGACAATGGCGATTCCGCGCCCAAGGTGTGTTCCGGTGGCCTGGAACGCTTTTTTAGCGTTATCATCCCCGGGGAAACGGTCCGCGATTTCATCGGCCGGCAGTTGATCCCCCGTGAGTTGCTCGTAAGTTTTAACCAGACCGGACGCCGAACCGTATTGTTCGAAACATCCCCGGTTGCCACACCCGCATGGCCGTCCCCCCGGTACCAGTGTGATATGCCCAATCTCACCGGCGGCCCCGGAATTACCACGGTAAAGGTCGCCGTTAATGATAATCCCCCCGCCGATGCCGGTGCCAAGCGTCAGACAGACCAGGTTCTGGTGACCCTGGCCGGATCCGTGGGAGTATTCGCCAAGAACGGCAAGGTTGGCGTCGTTTTCGAGTTCGTAGGAGATGTCGAGGTCCTCCAGGGCATCGGTTATTGCATCCCCCTGCCAGCCTGTTCCCAGGTTAGGAGTTTCGGCGGTGCGGTTTTTCCTCACGGGACTCGGGACCCCAAGAACCCAGGGGATACTGGCAATGTCAGGGTTATCATCTTTCACGGCTTCGAAGAGTTCACGGGGGTTCCCGTATTGATCGATCCTGTACGTGGTTGTGGTGACCAATTTTGATTTGCTACTGAAACAGCCCAGTCTGGCCCGGGTTCCTCCCAGATCAATTACGGCGCATTTGTAATCAACATTCAATCGTCGTCACTCCCTGACGGTGACTCCTCTAGTTTTGTCTGGAATCGGTGTTCTTCCATGGTTTGTGCGTGAGGGTGTAGTGGTTATTGTCGATCGAGAGTTCGGACGTTGTCCAGAATTGAAGGGTCTTTTCCTGTTTGGTTTTAACTGGTGTTTCGTAGACGTCGTTTGTGTACTTGAATTCCGTTCCGCTCTCCCGAGAAGTTTGCACGAACGTGTGGTGATTTTCGAGTCTTTCCTTGTTGATTTGATGGTTTAATGTTCTCAGTGAGTCAAGGTCTTGCTCAAAAGTCGCAATAAAGTTTTCGTTGAGTTCGTACCCAACCGAGTTTCGGGCGGCAACCATAGCGGCCAGACTGGTTGTACCGGTTCCCCAGAAAGGATCAAGGACCGTATCGCCCTGAAGGGAGAACATATTTATGAGACGATACGGAATCCGGAGGGGAAACGCGGCGGCTCGTTCACGGAGATCGGGGTTGAGGAGATCCTGGACCGACCCGGTTATATCACCCCAGAGGTCCGAGAACCATTTGTTTCGTTCTTCCCAGAAATAAGCACTTTGATAACGTCGATCCTTATCGGACTCAATGGATCTTGGCCCCCCCTCTTTGCGGAAAATTAGAATGTATTCGTGTTCGAGCGTCACGTAGGCGTTGGGAGGAATCATCCCGGACCCCATAAATTTGTTCGCACTATTTGTCGGCTTTCGCCAGAGAATATCGGGAAGTATCTCAAATCCCATTTTGTTGAAAGCATCAATGATCCGGACGTGATTCGGAAACTGCTGGAAGGTACCACCGATTTTCCGGGTGGCGTCACCGACGTTGACACAGACTATTCCACTGGGCCTTACAACCCGTTTGATCTCGTTCCACGTCGGTTCCAGCAGTGAGTGCATCCTGTTGAATGCTTTCATTCCCTTACCGGCGGAGAGTGCTTCCCTGACTGTTTCCGATTGCTCGGTAAAAAAGTCGTCCCACATTTCAATCATTGGATACGGGGGAGAGGTGACGACGAGGTCAATGGAGTCATCGGCAACACTTTCCATGGTGCCGGAATCAGTTAAGTTGATCTGGTGGTTGGTTTTCATGGAGAGTTGACTCCCGATCTCTCTGATTTATGAAATTGCGGAAATTGACCGTTGAACCGGGGTGGACTGCGACAATCGATAGTTACTGGCCAGTTTGATATACTTTTCGACTTACTCAGTAGCTAGCTGATCTTGACGTTTGAATCAATCCTAAGATTACCTTAGCTAAAACACCTCCGAAGGACATTACCTTCGCCACATTAGGAGACGACACATGAGCACGACCAGTCAACAAGGTGGGTTTGAACGGATCCGTGAAGCAGCGGTTGGTCCCCCAATGTGGAATCTTTTCCTCGAGTGTCTTCGTTACTGGCGACGCCTGGGGCTCGGGGTTTTCAGTGCAGCGATATACCGTTTGAGCCGGCTTGTTCCACCAATTATAGTTTCCGTTGCCATTGACCGAATTATAAGTGCCCCCGGGGACCCGGGCATCTTTGCCGAACTGGGTCTTTTACCTTCCGGAGTTGTGCCTGAGTCCGCTACTGCCGCTCGGATTGGTTTGCTTGAAACCCTGGTGATTATTGCCGTCGTTGCCTATCTCATTCGGGCCGTTGCTCGCTTTTTTGCCCGGTATCTCATTCAGTCAATGGCACAGAAGATTCAGCGAGATTTACGCAATCGAACCTACGATCACATGCAAACCCTGTCGATGGACTTTTTCAACGACAATGAGACCGGTGGCATTATGTCGATTCTTAACAACGACATAAACCGTCTGGAGCAGTTCTTGAATACCGAATTAACACAGATCATACGCGTTGCCACAGTTGTTGTTGGGATTGGATCCGTGATGTTCTACGTTTCACCGAAACTGGCCTTAATTGCTCTTCTTCCCGTCCCCTTTATTGGATTTGCCAGCGGTAGTTTCCTTGTCTGGATCGACAGGAAGTACCGAAAGATTCGTGAGACCGTCAGCCGTTTGAGTAGCCGGCTTGCCAACAACCTTGGCGGCATGAAGGTAATAAAGACCTTCAACCGTTACGATTACGAGAGTGATCTTGTTTCGGAACACAGCCAGCAATACCACGACAAACAGATTGGTGCCCTGAAGATACGACGAGCGTATTTTGCTCTGCTGCGCTTGACCACCGGTGTTTCCTTTGTTCTGATTCTTTACTACGGGGGCTACGACGTTATCGAAGGAACCCTCACGGTTGGAACGTTTACTCTCTTTTTTCTCTTCCTCCGTCGTCTGTACGGTCCGATGCGCCGCATAGGGCGCACGGCGAACAAATACCAGCTGGCCAAGTCCAGTGCCGAACGAGTCTTTGGGCTTCTCGGCATCGAGGCCTCCATTTCCGCTCCGGAGGATCCCGTCGTTCCCGAGACCTCGGACGGCAGGGTTGCCTTTGAGCAAGTTTCGTTTGCTTACAACGACCAGGATACTGTTCTCAAGGATATTAACCTCCGTGTCGATCCCGGTGAAACGATTGGCCTTGTCGGTGAAACTGGAGCCGGTAAATCGACACTGGTTAAGCTCATCCCCCGTTTTCACGATCCTCTCGGCGGTAGGGTTCTGGTGAATGACGTCGACGTCAGACATCAGCGTCTGGCGGACCTCCGTCAGCAAATAGGACTTGTCGATCAGGATCCTTACCTGTTTTCAGGAACGGTGCTGGAAAATATTGCCTACGGGGACGAGGAGTTGCTGAATGCCGTCATGGACCATTCTGAGGATGATTCAATTGATTCGGACGTTCTGGGCGAGGTTCGAACGGCCGCTCAAGCTGCCGAAGCCGATGCGTTTATTCGTAACCTCCAGGAGGGTTACTCGACGCAGATTGGTGAACGCGGGGTAAAACTCTCCGGTGGGCAGCGCCAGCGTATCTCGATTGCCCGAGCTTTACTTAATGATCCCGGGATCATTATTTTTGATGAGGCCACGTCCGACGTTGATACTCACACCGAGGAACTGATCCAGGCAAGTCTCGAACGCCTCATCGAGGATCGTACGGCCTTTCTGATAGCCCACCGGTTGTCCACGGTCCAGCAGGCCGATCGAATTGTCGTCCTTGACGATGGCGAAATCGTTGAAATGGGGGACCACTCAGAACTTATGGGACGTCAGGGGAAGTACGCCGATCTATGGGATGCTCAGACGGATGGCTCCGGTTCCCTCGATCGGGTGGTTGGTTAAATATGCAGGCTCTGGAGTTACCACTGGTCGAGTCGACGAATCAACAGGGCGTGGTTTATCTTTTATTCCCCGGGTTTGCCGAGAAATCATTTCAGGGGGTTCAGTACGAAATTTATCCCGAGGACGGCCTTATCTACGTGTTTTGTTACGAGGAAGGGTTTGAGGAAAGCGGCGATTGTGAGGGGGTAGGTTATCCGGTGGCGGTCCGGGAGGAGGACATCAATTTAATAGTCGAGGGATCAAAAATACGCATTGTTGACCCCGAGGATCTTGCCGCGCAGGATTTCGAGGACGAGACGGATTACGACCGTATTCGGGACAGCTATGAGTCGTTCCGGAAGCGGCAGAGTCAGTAAATTAGACGGAGACTACACCTTTTCTCCCTTAAGTCGTTTCACTCCCGCCGGTTGATTGTACAACGTACCGGTTTATAGTCCTCCATTGTTGTTAATGTTGGATCCATTCATTGGATACTTATCCAGGATCACGGTTTCAATAGAATGAGTGATCTGTGCCCCCGCCAGTACAATCAGCCAGGTGACGTAAAGCCCCCCCAGGAAAATCGGTAGCAGCCCCAGTTTACCGTAGAGTCGGGCGGCGGTAGCCACGTTGAACAGGTACAGGAAACTCAGGATGTTGTTCAGCTGGACCAGAATACCTGCCAGTAGTCCGCCCAGCAGGGCCGCTCGGGTATTGACCGATAGATTGGGAAGCACAATATACAGGCAGGTTAATCCGATCCAGAGAAGACAGAAGGGAAGGAGGATATTGATAATTCGGGATACGACGGTAAGTTCGTTGATTGTCTGTCCAATCATGGAACTCTGCCATCGTGTGGTGAAGGCAAACGCCGTGATAACCAGAACCGAGCCGAGGGTCAGGATGGTCCAGTAGAGGGCGATTCGGTTCAGGAGTGGTCGGCCGTAGGGGACATTCCAGACGTCATTCATGGAGTGTTCAATTGTGACAAGAAGCGAAAAGGCAAGGAAAAGGAAAATTGAGGCACCGAGGAGACCTATTTGTCCCGATCCCATTTCCTCAATAAAATCTCGGATCCGGTCCTTGATATCCTCTTTGCTCAGGAGTTTTACTCCGTTTTCGGACTCCCTGGCCTGGTCCAGCACTTCGACCTGGGGAATGAAGCGAGTCAGAAGACCTTCGAGTAATCTATCGGTCTGATTCGGCTCCATCTGTGTCAGCGCGAAATTCGACAGGCTGAGTGTAATGGCCAGAAGAGGAAGAAGGGTTAGAACCGTGGTGTAGCTTAATGCAGCTGCCTTCAGGAGAAGTCTTTTCTTGAAAAATGATTTTACGAAATGAGTTAATAAGGCCATGGGAATCGTTGCCAGTTCTTGAGTGATTATTTATTAGTTTTGAGTTCATATTCTACGGGACAAAAGTGGTGAATCATACAGTCGTTAAGTTTATTATGGGAGTACTACAGAAAATCAAACCTGACACAGGATCAAGACATTGAAAGGGGATGAATAAATTGACGGCTAAATCAAACACCACCAAGGCCACGTTCGGCCGATTTTTACGGACGGTTTTAAATCTGGCAGTAACCGTAATCATGGGCTCGTTCTCGGGAGCGATAGCGGGAGGTTTCGTCGGGCTTCTCCTGGGATTGTGCCGTTAACGTTTCCGGATCAGATGGAAAACAAAAGCTGCTTAAATGGACTTCCAGTGGTCCAGGTTACGGTTGATTAATCCTTCGAGTTCCTCGATTTGAGGCATGAATTGATCGAGTAGTTGCTTCTTGAAGTCTTCCTCGAGTGAGGAACGGCTGAACTGATCGACCAGTAAAGGCTTCACCCGTTGCCAGATGTTAGAACACGATTGCACGGGAACGAACTTTCTGAGTGTTCCGAGGGTCCGGCCGGGTACCTGCTTGACGATTTCGCGAAGCAGAGGACTTTTTAGCTGACAGTTGGAATTGTAGGGCTCAAAATCCGGGGGGGTGAATTCCCGGGCTCCGAGAAACTCCAGGACGTCGTTGTAGCATTTTCCCGGGTCCGACTTTAAGTCCTTCAGTAGAAGAATTTTAATCTGTTCACGGCTGAAAGTCTTCAGGTAATTTTTTATCTGTCGTGAATAATTATAAATTTCGGAGTAGTAAAGTCCCTCCGGAAAATAAACCGAGGAATCAAAATTTTTCCTGGTCTTCCGTCTTTCTTCGGCTCGTACCGCTTCCTTGAATGATTCCAATGGCTCGTTGCCGGAGAAAACAAATTGACTGTGCATGGCGTACATTGCGTCCGCGGGATTTCTGAGCATGATAATTACTTTAGCGTCGGGCTGAAATTCCTGGATCTCCTCGGGCGCCCGGGTTGAGTACAAGTACCAGACCGTGGATTCACCCCGGAGGTCAAATCCATCGGCTCCCCGAAAGAACGAAAGGTATTCCTCCTCCGTCTGCGTCTTTAATTCGTGGGAGTCCAGATCCGATCCGAAGAAGAAGGGTTCCTTCGGCCGGGACATAAAAATGCCGGGGTGCTGACTTAAATAATAGTGCATGGAAGTGGTTGCACATTTTGGGGCCCCGACAATAAAAAAATTGGGGCGAACGGTTTTTTGACTGGTGGTGCCGAGTTCCGGGAATATTTGCGCTGAATCCGTGTCTTTCACGACATTGTCACTCCTGCAACAAAAACCGAATTAAATGGATTTCACTTGAACCAAGTAAGTAATAGCGTTCACGAATAGCAGATAACCGGTGGATCCAAAAAGCATCATGTACTTAAGAGTAACCGTCTTATTTCCTGAAATATGAGACAATAATGAAACCTTTTCAAGTTTTATATTAGGGGAAGCAGGTTGGAACTTAATTTCAGCCATCCTCCAGGTCTTACGATAAGGAAAACACAACTAATTGTAGAGTATTAAATACGAAAAATTAGTCATTTACGGGGTTGGACAGGCTTGAGGTCCTCCCTGATAGAGAATTGATTAGCCGTGATCATCAAAACTAGGTTTCGTTCTACGTCTGATTTTTCGCCAACAAGCGAGAAAATGACTCCGTACAATCCCCTTCAAGTTCCGAATAGCATGCAGTACAATCACGAGCCTACCGATTCCAAAAATCAACGTGTAATTATCCCTCATTCGTCTTGCTGCGTTGAATCGTGGAGGTTTTGTTGAAAAAACTCTTTGTTAGTGTTGTTACCTGATAGAGTACCGGGTAATTTGTCTATTGAGTTCCCGTGTTTGCGGATCGTTAATGGGTATTGTCAGTATTTTCTTCCAATATAATCGCAAGTTTTATGAAGGGGTTATGATCTTTTCCGACGTGGAACGTAACTCGATCCGGTCCTAGGGACTGAAGTAGTTTCAGGAAGTAATCTCATTTTGAAAGTCACCGGGCTTGTACTTCAACGATTGATCCAGGAGTTTCGATCTCAGGCGATGGGTGATCGGATGTGAGTTTAGACTTGGACGAGTCCCTTCTGGAACCAGTTACTTCTGTTCGGTTTCGGCCGGACTGCGTGGAAGTGCAGGGCTCCGATTCCAAGGATCGTCTACAAGAGTATAACTGGTCCTGTCAGTCCTGGACGGATCCACCCAATACGAATCACCCTCCGCACGACCACCCCTACGGCCACCGTGTACTTTGTGTCTCCGGGTGGATTGAATTCACCGTGGCCGAGAAGAGCTATCGTTTGTCCACCGGTGATGTTCTCGATTTACCGGAAAGGGTTAAACATTCCGCTGTTACGTCACCGGAAGAACCAACCACCTATTTTTTACTCCAGCCGGAGTAAACCAGGACGGATTCCATGCGAATCACTGCCGTTGAGTTTCGTGAATTAAAGGTCCCGTACGGTCCCGAGGGTTACCAGCCCAGCTGGCTACCTGGGGTGACGCAGCACGTTTTTCCCCAGTCCCTCGTTAGGCTCTTCACCGACGAGGGCCACGTGGGCATTTCCTCGACGAACTGTTTTGGGGATGAGGTCATTGAAGCGAACAGTCAGCTTGCCCCGATGTTGCTGGGGATGCGCCTCGATACTAAAGAAGATTTACGGAACATCTGGGTAAAATTACTCGAAAAGAAATCCACGGTAGACCCTCCATCCATGCTGGGAATCACCCTTGAGGAGGCCGGAAAACAGAACGAGGACAAATCAGTCAACTGGGGGACCGTCCTCTGTAACCTCCTGCGGGAACCAACAAAAATAGGACTCTTCAAGAGCAAGAATATCCAGGTTGAAAATCGTTTTGGTTACCTTGATGTGGCACTCTGGGACCTGCTTGGAAAGCAAAAAGGACTTCCGATAGCGGACCTTCTCGGTAAAAAACGAGATCGGATTCGGGCTTACGTCAGCACTGGCGAAGTGATCTCACCTGAAATAGTGGAGTTCGTTGATGACTGTCAGGCAGAGGGCTTCGACTGCGTAAAGTTACGGGTCAATGACCCGGACACAGCGGGGACTGAGTTTAATCACCTCCGGGAGGTTATCGAGAACTACCGTGAAATTGAGGTCGGGGTCGACGCCAATCAGGGATGGTCACTCTTACCGCCTTACTGGAGCCGATCCGATGCGATGAAGGCTGGCCGCGTTATGAACGAACTTGGGGTCAGCTGGCTTGAGGAACCCCTGGGTTGTCTTGACACAACCGGGATAAAACAACTTTCGGATGAACTCGAGATTGAAATCGTCGGAGGGGAACTCGAGGCTGGGGTGGAACGGTTCAATCAGTTGATCAAGGCTTACGATACACTCAACCCTGACGTCTGCATGTCGACCGGTCTGTCGGAGGGCCAGTCGATAGCGACTACGGCCAGGGAAAACGGTGTGGAGTATACCCCTCACACCTGGGATCTCGGTCCCGGAGTTGCGGCCGGCGTCCAGCTGGCCTGTGCCATAGAGAACTGTACAAGGTTGGAGTATCCCTGGGATCCCTCCTGGCCGGTTGAGTACCGGGACAGTATCCTGGAATCACCAATTGAGGCCAGCAACGGACACCTTGAACTTCCCGAACAACCGGGTCTGGGAGTCTCCCTCGACATGGATTACGTTCGGGATCATACTGTCCGTACCGTCCGACTGGGTGACCGAAGTTAACAAACGTTGCAGTTTTGATTGGGCCTCTCTATGACAAAAGCGGACGAATAAATTAATATAGTTACCCAGCTACTGGTGATTTTTACTACTTCCGTTCTTTTCACTCAGGTTACTTTTTTGG
>JBDGPI010000019.1:3196-6422 GCA_042219765.1 Salsurabacterium abyssinicum (SeqCode) | reverse complement strand
TGTTGTAGATTATTTGTGCGAGGATTGGAATCATCCATGGCCTCTTTGGATCGAAAGAATTACCGAACCCTCAATAAGCATTACGAAAGTAACGGCCAGTCCAGTATATCCCTTCCCGGACAAAAACCTCCCTTGTGGAAACACTTTTTTGCCCTGAACGGTAAACTGCTCGACGATACGATCCTTAACCTGATGGAGTACGTTTTCTACTTTGGCAGTGGTTCAGGATCGGACGATCAAGTAACGAGTCAGTTCCGGGAAGCGCTCGAAACGTATCGTAACCCATCCCTTCTGGAGGATCCTAACCCCTTTTTTCTGTCCGATGAGTCCCCCGATCGTGTTCGGATAAGTGAGCAGGATTCCCTGTCGTCGGGGAAGCGAATGATTGCCACCTTCGAGAGTAATTACGAACCGTTCGACAAGGATTTCGCCGACGAATTTCACTCCTACCTGGGTAACGAAACCTGCCGAATTCACTACTGGAGGCACGACGATCATCCCCGGCCGACAATCGTTATTTTACATAGCTGGTGCGGTGGGTGGCTCTGGATGGAAGAACGGTTCATGAAAGCTCAGGATTTTTACGATGAGGGCTATAACCTTGCCTTCGTAACACTGCCCTTTCACGGTAAACGCACACCGGAGCAAGCTCTTTTCTCCGGCCAGATGTTTCCGAGTACTGATCTGAAATTAACAATGGAAGCTTTTGGCCAGGCCATCCACGACATACATTCCGCGCTGGAATGGATTCGTGATGACCAACAAAATAAGCCCGTGGGTCTTATGGGACTGAGTCTGGGCGGATACTTAACTGGCCTGGTGGCAAGTCTCGATGACGACCTTGACTTTGCTGTTCCGATGATTGCTCCGGCTTCCTTTGCCGATATCCTCTGGTATCACGGTGAGGATCGTCCATTACAGGAAGCCGCCAGGGCCGAGGGGCTCTCGCTCGAGGACCTTCGCGATATGATGGCCATCTTCTGTCCCCTTCATTATTCCCTGAAGGTTCCACGGGAGAACGTCTTTATTGTTGCTGGACTGGGAGACAGAATTGTTCCTCCCTGCCACTCTCTTACACTCTGGCGACACTGGGACCAGCCTCGCATGTCCTGGTACCCTGGCAGCCATATGCTACACACGGGCCGATCAAAATACCTGCACGAAATTAAGGATTGGATTAATTCCCTCAACCTGCGGAATTAGCGATCCTTCCCTCCTTCCGATCCAACGAACGTTCATTAATTTCCCGCTGGCTATCGGTACTATATGTATCGACTTCCTTAAATTAAAGTTTCTATACAATTTATCCTAAAAAAGTTTTGTAATAATAAAAATTTGAAAAATTCTTGTGCATACATTAAACTTTTGTGTTGCAGAGGTGGGATCGAATTAAGTTGTTCGTGAATAGCGACGATAGATAACTATGAAAGGAGGTGCTATGAACTCATGGAGGAGTTGAGCAATCTGGTTAAAAATCAACTCAAGGAAGAGCGTTATCGGGTTTTTCGCCTGATAGCTCGGTCCATGAATCCGAGCACGCGCTTCATGGTCCCGGACGAGCAGTCGCGAACGACACTTGGTCACGACGGTGCTGTCTCCAGCGGGCGTGAGGCCCTGAAGGAATCGGTGAAGTCGTTCCTGGCAAGAATTAAAAATTAACCGTCAATTCAAACGGGTTCACCGGTCCTGAGTTAACTGTACTGCAAAACAGCCTTGTAGTTCTGCGGGAACAAGGACTGTGGGGTGGACCTTGCGCTAATTGGACTGTCCCGGTTGCAGGAGCCCGACGACTATGCCTGTACGGCAGTCAAGTAACGTTGTTTATTATCATCGGACATTTATCCTCCCTATGATCAATTTCTCCCCGGCTTTCTACCCACTAATTTGCTCATTTCAGGTCTGTTCCGACGATAGAAACTGATGGACGTCGAACTGATATCACTCCTGAGCGTTAATCGTAAATAACGATGATCCATCCAAAGTGCGGTTTCATCGATTAAACCCGTAAATTCCGGCCCGGGGGAGACTGATCCTTTCCAGTGGGAGTTCTACTACGTCGGGACTCTCGTGGTGTCCATGGTTCGGAATTAGCCAGGGTACGAATAAGGTTCAAGCCCCTACTTAAACCGGACAATGGGTGGACCAGGTTTCTATGTCTCAGTGAAGGTTTCTGGGTCCCTAGTTTGAGACAGCAACTGTTCGTGTGTTACGCTGACATTAGGTGGTTCCATGGACACTGAAGGGCTTGGTCCCAAACAGCTTGAGGACAAAAAGATACGCCGGCTGCAACGGGTAGTCCAGCTCACCTGCAACACCCTCTACCAGAGTGATACCAGCCTCGAGGAAGCCGTTCGAATGATCGAGGGAGTTAAACAATACGCCCTTAAGTTGTTTCCCGGTAAGGAAACCGCCTGGAACATGATTTACGCTCCCCGCTTTGACCGAATTTTAAATGAACGCTGGGGCTATGTCCGAAACGATGAGGACGATACGCTGAGTGACTGAATTTTGCTTCAGAAACGTCGGTATAAGCAACTCGATTGGATAGATCCCGAGGGTGAATGGAATAATCCCCGGTGCAAATCCTTTTTACGTAGTGGTAAATCAGGTAAGTATAAGTCGAACTTCATTCCAGCAAGAATCGATCAGGAGGTCGACCATCAGTGCCTCAAGCCGATCCGAAAAAGGACTACTACGATATTCTTGGCGTGAGCGAAGACGCCAGTCAGGAAGAGATTAAGAAAGCGTACAAGAAACTGGCCAAGAAATATCACCCGGACAAGAACAAGGACGCCGACGAGGAGCAGTTCAAGGAAATCGGGGAAGCCTATGCCGTACTGAGTGACGAGGAAAAACGTAAGAAGTACGATCAGTTCCGCAAGTACGGCCAGAGCGGCGGTCGGAACGGCTTTCAGTTTGACGCCGAAGGGTTTGATTTCTTTGATCTCTTCCAGCAAGCTACCGGCGGCCGAGGCGGCGGTGGTCAGCGCCGATCCGGTGGCCGAAACCCCTTTGAGGATCTTTTCGGAGGCGCCGGAGGTCAGGGGGGTCCCGGTCAGCAACAGGTTCAGTTTGACTTCGGCGGTGGCCAGCCCGGAGGCGCCGGCTTCGATCCACGTCAGCAGGCCGGTCGGGCCGGCGGCCGTCAGCAGCGCCGGCGCAGAGAAAAGACGGAACCGGATAACGTTATCACCCGCCGAATTCCATTCAAACTGGCGGCACTCGG
>JBDGPI010000019.1:0-3186 GCA_042219765.1 Salsurabacterium abyssinicum (SeqCode) | reverse complement strand
TCAAGGTCGATACCCCCCAGGGGAATACGGTGAAGTTAACCATCGATTCCGGTACTCAGCCGGGCACCAAGCTTAAAATTCCGAACGAGGGGCCCAGGGGACAGGACCTTATAGTTGAAATCGACGTCAAAATCCCCGAAAACCTCACCGACGACCAGAAATCCGCCATCCGGGAGCATTTCTAAGTTAGACATCTCAAAATATTTTGAGATGTTTTTGAAGATGGTTCATCGTCAATTTTTGGAAGGGGGGCGGCAAGTCATTGCAATTGACGGTTTCGACTAATTCACACTCTCAAGCTGTAGACATCACCGAAGACATCAATAATGCCCTTGTGGACCTGCACTCCGGCAGTTCAGGGGTTCACCTGTGGGTTCCGCATACGACAGCCGGGATTACGGTCAATGAATCGAACGATCCGGCAGTAATGAGTGATCTTATCGATCAGCTAGAATCGGTTGTTCCCTGGGATGGTTCCTATGACCATGCCGAAGGAAATGCCGCCGCCCACATAAAATCTATTCTGCTGGGGTCCCACCAGTGGGTTCCTGTTTCGGACGGAACGCTAGACCTGGGCCGGTGGCAGGGAGTCTTTTTACTGGAATGGGACGGCCCCCGTGAGAGGACCGTCCAGGTAAAATCAGCCCAGTAGCAATCCTTTCCTACCTGTGATTTTAAACTTAACTCCGGATTGTAGACTTCAACGGTCTCGCCCCGTAACCTCGGGCAGTCTCGTAAGATTAAACATTAGGGGATAAAATCCCTTGTTAAGGATGTCCTCCCTCGGTTATCCTGCGAAAAGTCAAGGAAGAGTTCTAACTTTAAAATTCGAGGAATTATTGTGAGATTTTCTTCTATCGTTACTTCCCTTGGTTTCCTCAACGATTTTGTTCCGAATTCATCTTTCAGCCTTTCCTCGTTTAATTTTTTCACAATCCCGATGTCCGCCTGTTCGAACCGTACGCTCAGCCCTTTATTTCCCTTAATTACATACTGGAGGCCTAAGTTATGAGCAGTCAGACCGAAAGCCCTGGTAACCTCGAGGCGCGGTTGTCCGACCAGAAGTATTTCTCGCCCCCACAGGAATTCGTTGAACAAGCCAATGTTAAGAGTTCGGACATTTACGATCGCTTCAGTAATTTTCCGGAAGGTTTTACGGAATACGCCGAAATGCTTGACTGGTACGACCCCTGGGACGAAGTCCTCGACGACTCGAACCCGCCTTTTTACAAGTGGTTCACCGGCGGAAAACTCAACGCTTCCCATAACTGCGTCGACCGTCACCTGGAGGACAGGGGGGATGAAACGGCTCTGCTCTGGGAAGGAGAAAAGGAGGGGGAGGTCCAGAAAATTACTTACAGGGACCTCCATCGAAGGGTTAATGAGTGTGCCGCGGCTTTCCGGTCTCTGGGGATTGAGGAGGACGACGTTGTTACTTTCCACCTACCGATGGTCCCCGAACTACCCGTGGCTATGTTGGCAGCGGCAAGAATTGGTGCTCCCCACAGCGAGGTTTTTGCCGGCTTCAGTGCTCAGGCCCTGGCCGATCGACTCAAGGACGCCGACAGCCAGTATCTCGTCACGATCGATGGGTACTACCGTCGCGGGGATTTTCTGAATCACAAACAGAAGACCGAAGAAGCACTCTCCGAGCCGGGGGTTGACGTTGATTCGGTCGTGGTCTGCCAGAGGGAAAGCGAACTACACCCGGACGTGGAACTGGTTGAGGGGAGGGACGTTTTATTTGATGAAGTAACGGCCGAACACAGTGGCGAGACGGTTGAACCGGTCCAGCGTGACGCCGAGGACACGCTATTTCTCATGTACACAAGCGGCACGACGGGTAAACCCAAGGGGTGTCAGCATCGTACCGGGGGCTACCTGAGTTACGTTACTGGAACCTCAAAGTACGTTCTGGACATCAAACCCGAGGACACTTACTGGTGTATGGCCGACATCGGGTGGATTACGGGTCACAGCTACATTGTGTACGGGCCGCTGAGTCTGGGAACGACGTCCGTTATGTACGAGGGGGCGCCGGACCATCCCCACAAGGGCTACACATGGGAGCTCTCGGAGAAGCACGACGTTGATATTTTTCACACTTCACCAACCGCCGTACGAATGTTCATGAAATGGGGAGAGGAACACCCGGAAAAATACGATTTTGACTTCCGTCACATGACGACTGTCGGAGAGCCGATTCAACCGGAGGCCTGGATGTGGTACTACAAACATATCGGTAATGAAAGTGCGGTTATCGTGGATACCTGGTGGCAGACGGAGACGGGAGGCCACCTGATTACCAACCTTCCGGCGCTGGATGACATGAAACCGGGAAGTGCCGGGAAACCCTGCCCGGGAATCGATCCCGCCCTTTTCGACGACGATGGCGAGGAACTGCCGGACTCCAGCGACGACGCGGGTAATCTCGTTATAAAACGACCCTGGCCGGGAATGCTTCAGACGGTATACGGTGACGACGAACGGTTCATCAGTGAGTACTGGGAGGCGTTCTCGGATACTGACAGTTCGGATTCCGAGGACTGGATTTATAAAGCCGGCGACGGTGCCGTGAAAACCGACGACGGATATTACCGCATACTGGGTCGGCTTGATGACGTTATGAACATGGCCGGTCATCGAATCGGTACGATGGAACTCGAGAGTGCCGTTTCGGAGACGGAGGGAGTCTCGGAACCGGCGGTCGCCCCCCGGGAGCATGCCGAGAAGGGGGAAGTACCGGACGTCTACGTTGTTCTCCGGGAAGGGTACGAGGAGACTCAGACAATGCACCAGAGGATCATTGAATCCGTTGAGGACGAGATTGGGTCCTTTGCCCGTCCGGCGAACGTTTTCTTCGTGGACGACTTGCCCAAGACCCGGTCCGGGAAGATCATGCGCCGGCTTCTTGAGGATATCAGTAACGAAAATGAGCTTGGAAACACCGATACCCTGCGCAATCCTGAAATTGTCGAGGAAATTCGACAACAGGTACAGGAGTAAAACGACAGCCGTGGGAAGGTTTAAGCACCCGGCCAGTTTTATAGTAACCGTTCGGGTTTGCAGTTAAATCAAGCGGCTGAAATTTTTGTGGGTTCCTGACTTTGAGCGGGTATAAAGTTGAAAAATTGGTCGCATGTCAAATCAGGGAGTTCTGTAAAAACTCGGACATCACTGATTCCT
>JBDGPI010000018.1:1657-6798 GCA_042219765.1 Salsurabacterium abyssinicum (SeqCode) | reverse complement strand
TCCCCGGGAGGCGGACTGGGATTGCTCAATTGCACATGACGCCGGACTGGCGATTGCCACGGCCGTCTGTTACTGGTCCGATTAAAGACACCTGGTTGACTGTCGAACGCAAAGGTTACTTCACGATTGTAAAGTGAGGATGATTACATGCGGTTTACTACCTCCTCCAACATGAAGACGATCGATGAGACCACGGTGGATTCCTACGGTATAACGGAAGCCGCTTTGATGGAAAACGCCGGGCAGCTTACTGCGCGCCACATTCGACGAAAATACCTTGATTCAACTGGTAAGGTCCTCGTCCTCTGCGGAAAGGGTCACAACGGCGCCGACGGGATGGTGACCGGTCGCTGGCTACAAAACTGGGGACACTCCGTAACGATCCAGACGCTCGTGGATCCCGCGGACCTTGAGGGGTTGCCGGCTTCACAGTTTGAGTACATAGAAGCCGACAGCTCGATATCGGCTCACCAGTACACCGCATCAAGTGAATTACCGGATGCGGACCTGTACGTGGACGCTCTGTTTGGAACCGGTCTCCAGGGAGATCCCCGCCCACCCTACGATCAATTAATCCACCAGCTCAACGACCAATCTCGTCCGGTCGTATCCATTGATATACCCAGTGGTCTCAACGGTGACAACAACCGTCCCTTTGATCCCTGTGTTCAAGCCGACACGACTGTAACCTTCGGATTGCCGAAATTGGGGCTTTTGCTCGAACCGGGTTATTCGTTTGTCGGCCAGTTAATAACCCAGGAAATTGGATTTCCGGAACCTGTCTATCGAAAACACGGGGGTCCCTATCACTTAATAACACCCGGTGACGTTCGTAACTTCTTACCGGTTCGATTTCCGACGATACACAAGGGAAGTGCAGGCCGTTTAGCCGTTGTCGCCGGCTCGAAGTCCTATCCTGGTGCCCCCTTTCTGTCGGCACGGGCTGCGTCACGCGTCGGCTCTGGTTTAACGAGTATCATCGGTCCGGGTGGCATCAACGAGATGCAGTCCTCCGGTGAACGTGAGCTCGTCTTCCCTCATAAACTCGCGGAACTTTTGTCCAGTCCGCTTTCGGATGCCTGCCGGCGCTTCCTGGACCGTCAGAATGCCTACGTTATCGGGCCGGGATTAGGACAATCGGAGGATCGTCGGGACGGCCTTAAGGGGTTAATTCCCGAACTGGATGATCCGGCCGTGATCGATGCCGATGGACTGAATAACCTGCGGGATGAGCTATCGGTCTTCGAGGAAGCGGAATCCCTGGTGTTAACCCCTCATCCGGGTGAAGCCTCGCGTCTTTTGAGTTGTTCCGTTCAACGGATTCTTGACCATCCCATCGATAGTGTCCGGGAACTGACTGAGCGAACCGGACAGACGGTCGTTCTTAAAACTTCCAGACCAGTTGTGGGTCACCCCGATGGAACAATAAGCGTGAACGTTTCGGGATCCCCTGCCCTGGCCAAAGCTGGTACAGGAGATGTTTTGAGTGGGCTAATTGGTGGACTCCTCGCACAGAATCTCAATCCGGGACCAGCCGTCTCACTCGCACTGTATTTACACGGAGCCGCCGGACGCCACGCCGCCGAGGATCTGGATACTATTTCCGTAAAAAGTGAAGACGTCGTCGATAATGTTGCCTCGGCCATACAGGAACTTGAAAGCCCAGGAACACCGGACTGGTTTCCGGTGAAATTCGAATCAATCCCTGACGCTATCTACCAATGGAATCCATTCCAGAATTAAACCAGAACCGCCCCCGGTCGTGCTGGCTGGAGGTCAACCTGGACGCCCTCCGACATAACCTTAATCAGGTCCAACAACAACTGTCTTCGGACTCCAGCTTACTGGCGGTTGTCAAGGCCGAAGCCTACGGTCACGGCGCCGAAATGGTTTCCGAAACTCTGGCGAACGAAGGAGTGGACTTCCTGGGGGTTGCCACGCTTGAGGAAGGCATAAAACTGCGGGATTTTGGGATTGATACCAAAATTTTGATCATGGGTCACATGGCAACCTTCAACGTTGACGCTCTGCTGGATTACGATTTCACTCCGTTTGTTTTTTCCTACCGTCTCCTTCACGCACTCAACGAAGCCGGCAAGAATCGTGGCCGCGGAGTTCCTATTCATCTTAAAGTGGATACCGGTATGGGTCGGCTGGGAATTCTACCGGATGACGCCGATGAATTCCTCGAGGAAATTCAATCCCTGGATTACATCAATCTGGAAGGCGTCGCCAGTCATTTTGCCCAGGCCGGTGAAAACAAGGCCTACACGGACTCTCAGATTGAGCAGTTTAAATCACTAAAAGAGACAGTTCTCGACATGGGTTTCTCACCGGATCACTGGCACTGCATGAATTCCGCCGCCATATTTTCCCGTTCGAATGATGTCGGTAATACGGTACGACCCGGAATAACGCTTTACGGATATCAACCCAACGAATCACTCCCGTCACGGGACCTTCAACCCATCATGCAGGTCAAAACTAAAATGGCGGACTACAAACAGGTACCGGCCGGCCGCGGGGTCAGTTACGGTCGTCGGTTCAAGCCGGAGGAGCCGACCTGGGTTGGGGTCCTACCGCTTGGTTACGCCGATGGCTACGCCAGGGAATTCAGTCAAAAGGCCCACGTCCTGAAGGACGGTCGCAAATGCCCGGTACTGGGAAGCGTCTGCATGGACATGACGATGATTCAACTCAGCGAAAAAGACGATCCCGAACAGACGGTTACTGTTATGGGGACTGACGGAGAACTGTCCGTCTGGGCGGACCAGCTGGCACGGTGGAACTCGACTATTACCTACGAAATCCTCTGTTCGTTTAGTGAACGATTGCCGAGAATTTACCGTGAAAACGGCGAATCTATTGCACTGAAAACCGAAAGGACAGTGAAACGATTGTAATGGGGTCCGGACAGACTCGTGGGTGGATTATTATCGGTGTGGATCTCCTGGTTGTTCTGGGGATTTATTTCCTCTATTCACAATTCATGGTGCAAGCCCCCGACACCAAAACGGCAACCATACGGGAAGACCTGCAGTACAAACTCGTCGTCAACCAATCCAGCGGTGACTCACTGCCGGTCAGCTTCGGGATAGTTAATAACCATCCCAAATCCCGCATAAGTCAGTTACCCAACGGAATACTCCTCCTCTTAACGGACGGACAGCAGACACGGTACTGGTCGAAACAGATTGTCGGTCCCGGGAGCATGACCCTGGGATCCTCCGAGACTCGATCATGGGAAATCGACGTCCCTCTGCCGGACGACCAGGGCCCGTATTTTGTTGAAGTCTTTATTGACAAAGAACGGCAAACACGGCTGCAAGTACCGACGTGACCATTCCGTCGGCCCGTCTCCATCCAGTCAATGAGTGAGGAATCCTTCGTCCGGTTTCTTCGGGACCATACGGCGAAACAAACAACGTCCCCGGGCGATGACTGTGCGGTTTTGACGGAATTCTCCCCCCCACTGCTTGCCACCGTCGATTGTATGGTCAATGAGGTCCACTTTACCGAAGAAGCTTCAACACGGCAGTTGGCCAACAAGTTAATTGGAATTAACCTTAGCGATATTGCTGCAATGGGTGGGCGACCGGAATGGTCGTTGCTTACCATCGCAAATTCCCGGTCGATATCGGATATTCAAACGTTTACCTCGGATGTCATAGACAGGTTGCAAAACCTTGATATTGACTTAATTGGTGGCGATCTTTCCTCGGCGTCGGACAGTCAGGAAGAGTATCTATCGTTAACGCTTCTGGGGCAGGCTTCCGAAACCGGGTACCTTGCTCGCAGTTCCGCCAGACCCGGTGATTGCGTGGTCGTGTCCGGTTCGCTCGGAGGGGTAAGGGCCGAGCTAGCGACACTGGATTCCCGGCAGGCGGCAGCCCAATCCGATCGACTTTACGATCCTCCTAATCGGGTATCCCTGGGTCAGACAGCCGTTGAAGCTGGTGTTCGGGCCGGAATGGATATCAGCGACGGTCTGATAAAAGACCTCAAACGCTTCTGCAAGGCATCGGGGATTGGAGCCATACTCGACTACGAGGATGTCCCGGTAGACCCCCGTTCAAAGGAACTTGCGGAAAGTCCCGAAGAGGCTCTCCAATGGGCCCTGGACGGGGGTGAGGATTTTGAGTTACTTCTGGCGGTTCCACCGGATAGTTTGAGTTCAATCAAGGAGGAATTTGACGTCAGCGTAATCGGTCAGTTCAGGGACAAGCGAGGTATTGACTGGGACCCGCCACTGCCCGAGTCAGTCACTCGGACTGATTTTGGTTATGACCATTTTGATTGATCGCATCATCCTCGGTGTTTAATTTCTTGGTCGTTGATTCCCTCAGTAGCGTCTTTATTTCGTCTAAATTTTGTCGAGCCGTCAATTCCCCCTGTTCTATAAAGGCCTCAACTTCCTCAAACTCAAACCATTCCTGAGTTGATACCACCGGGTTGAGGACGACGTCTGCCTCAGTTCCCGAGGACGTCGCCAGCCGGGCCTGCATGGCCTGGAGTGATCGCATGAAGACATCAATGATATTTCCCGTACCGAAGGGAAGAACTTGTTGCCGTATCCAGTTCCAGATCGATCCGAAAAATCCCTCACTCCGGTTCAGTGGCATACCGTGGCGACTTTCCCTCAAAACCTCAAGTGGGGGTATCGGATTGACGGCTATGATCCGGGAGACCCCCTGATCAACTAACGGTTCAACCGGAACGGGATTCAGAACCCCACCATCAACGTGATAGCTGTCGGAGCGTTTGATCGGCGGAAAAAGCATCGGGATCGAGATACTTTCCCTGACCGCGTCCCTAAGCAGTCCTTCCGAAATAATATCCTCCTCCAGTGTATCCAGATTCGTTGAGATGACTTTGAGGGGTAGTTCCGTGTCCGAGAACGTGGCGTCGCCAAACATGTAATCAAGGAATTTCATGACCCGGGTGTCCCTGAGTATCGACTGGGTTGGCGGTATACTGAGATCGGAGATCTTCCATAACCCTCCCATCCGTTTGAATTCGTAGGCAAATTCCTTCATCTGTTCGGGGGAGGCTCCGATGGCCCAGCCACCGGCAACCAGGGCTCCGATACTGGCTCCGGCTACCATGTCGACGTGAATATTTTCCTCCTTGAGTACCTTGAG
>JBDGPI010000018.1:0-1647 GCA_042219765.1 Salsurabacterium abyssinicum (SeqCode) | reverse complement strand
AATGTGTGAAAGACCACGGGCGGCTCCCGCTCCCAGTGCAAGTCCCACTGAAACGTTCCCTATCTGACGGGCCACTCGCCTGACGTTAACCGAATACTTGTGGTCCGGGAAGTCAAATATAAAGGGAGTTTCAGTAAGTGGAGAAAGTAGACGCGTCTGACTGATCTCCGGTAGCTTAAAGGACACCGGATAATTCAAGTCTTCCTGCACGCCGGACGGTCGATGCATCTCACGGGGGGAAATGCGACTCAGTACAATTTCCAGGTTATCGCGGGAGAATTCAAAATTGTTTTCAAGCTGGTTGATTAGCAGTCGGGTCTGGTAAAGAGTGTGCTCGTCGAGATCCGTCAACAGAAAGATTTGGTCGGACTGCTCGTACACCTCCATAACAACCGGCGAAAGACCCTCGGGAAGGATTGCAAATACGTAATCGAATTCCATCATGAAGGAACCGAAGAATGGACCCATGATGTCTTTCTGGTCGTCTTCCGGTAATGTGGCGGGGATTACCGTGATGTCCGCAGGGTGTTCACGGGATACCTCCTCGACCCACGCGGAAAGGTCCACGGAACCCGTTGGTATTTTGTTGAGGTCCTCCTCGGGTGTCCGGGTGAAATCAACCACACAGATGGTTTCGTCGGTTTCGTCGTGGAGTGCGGCGGCGGCATTAATGCCAAAGAGGGTTTTCCCGAGTTCCTCCAGGCCACTTCCGATGCTAATAATACGACTTCGCTTGGCTTTTTCGCGCTGATCCTGCTTTTGATTGACACGGCTCGCAATACGACGGCTCAACTTGTGGCTGATTTCAGCGTTACTGCTAACCAGATCGTCAAAATCACTTTTGTTGATTTTAATGAGAAGGGTGTCGTTAAGTGTTCTGACGGTGGCCCAGTTCGTTTCTTCGGAGAGAAGCGCCGTTTCTCCGAAACTATCGCCGTTGTGGTAATTTTCGAGGATTTTCTTCTTGCCATTCCTGGTGGTGTAAGCCTCACAACGACCACTCATGATGATGTATAGTGCGTCCCCCTCCTCGCCTTCTCTTATGACAATTTCATTCTTGGGGACCTCAATAACTCGTGCTTTCTTGGTCAGAGAACTAAATTGCCACCAGGAAAGTGACTCAAAAAGTGTATGTTGTTTCAGTACTTCTTTTTTTGAGGAGAAAACCATCGTATTAACAGGGCCACCAATTCGGTTCTATTTGATTGAGTATATTCGTATGACCGTAGGATTTTTATAGGAGTTTCACAACGTGGGTTGTTATGGCTAAACTTACAGGGTGACTTAAAAAAGTGTAAAAGAAAATATACGGAGCGTAATAAGGGGTGCGAGCAATGGAGTCGATAACACTGGCTGACCTACTGGCGAAATTTCGTGATAATCGGGGCGAAAGTCAAAAAGAAGTCGCCGCCGAACTCGACATGCCACCGCCGTCTCTGTCATTTTACGAAAACGGTGAACGGACGCCACCATTTCACGTTCTGCTGGAACTACTGGACTACTACGACGCACGGTTGACCGTCGAAACGGATTTAGGAGAGTGGATCTTCAAAAAAGACAAGGGAACAATCGAACTTGAACCCGAGGAGAAAATTGAACAGATGGGGCTACTGTCCGGTTTGGACGAGAAGGAAAAGGAGGACCTTA
>JBDGPI010000017.1:0-5399 GCA_042219765.1 Salsurabacterium abyssinicum (SeqCode) | reverse complement strand
ATGGAAAGAATTACCACGGGATGTACGGCAATGAAGGAGAGGCGAAACTCCGGATTCAAATGTATCCAAATTTTTTCAACAATTACCCCGCTCGAAATGCCCCACCGTCACACTCAATACCAATCACTGAATAATAAATGCCGAACACAAAACCAAAAACCTCTTGGTTGCTTAGCAAAAGGCCAATAGCTAACAGCAAAAACGCCAAAATGATCTACACGTCCCCGGAGAACTCCTCCTTATCGCGATCGTAGGGCGTGGGCGGTTTACTGACGTCCGATTTGCGTATGACTTCCACACGGTAACCAAACGGATCCCAGAACGAACAGTCCCACTGTCCGTAAAACTCCGCGTCCCATTGCTCGGCGCGGGTTCGTATCGCCTCTAAATCCTCAACGACACAGCCCCAGTGTCCGTCTTTCGGTTCACGGTCCACGCTCTTGTCCTCGAACAACGCCAGGAAGTCAAACCGCCCGTTAAAATCCAGCCAGGCGTTGTTGCCCTCCCGATTCATTACCTCTACATCAAATACGTCCGTGTAAAACTCCACGGCCTCATCGATATCCGGTACGTCCAGCGCCACGTGATTGATCCCCTGAACATTCGACATAAACGGTCACCTCATCTGTAAGCTCAATGATCAATTATCAATGATTAATAGACCTTTTCGTTTTTTCGACCAAAATTTACAGGTCAAAAAGTGATATTGGTAACTCTTTGTAACACTGATTTCTCGAGTACACGCATTCACGTTTTTATCTTTGGTTCTAATGATTCACTGGACAATGAATACACGTAGTTTAACACAATGGGAAGAAGGAACGGGGATACTTGACTTATGTGGGCCGAGGCCAAAGAGAAGGAATTTGTAATGAAACTCGCAACTTATAACTTGCAACTCGAAACTCTAAACTAGCAACTCTCAACTGAAATAATGGCGGAGGGGGAGAGATTCGAACTCTCGGTACCCTCAAGGGGCACACACGATTTCCAATCGTGCGCCTTCAACCGGACTCGGCCACCCCTCCGCGTATTTTGAAAAGAGCAATTGGACTGGATTTACAGGATGTACGGGATTTTTTGATGTTTCTTTGCACTTTTTTCACATTCCCGGTCACTTGATTTCTCTCACTATCCTATCAACTTTACTTCGAGTACTCTTATTTTTTCGGCCTGGATTTACAGGATGTACGGGTTGAATTTTTAAGTTTACACCTAACTGAACCCGTTGTATTTGCGTTCATGGTCCGGGAATTTGTGTTCACTCCGGCTTTCTTAAGTATGAATCCTTAAAATCTACCTGAACAATAGATTTGATCACAGGTTTATAACGCTGTCATTTCAAAGAACAACTCAACCGGTAATTCACGTTTTCTTTCATTCGACCGAGCCTTCGAGGTGTACTCCCACATATTTTGTCCCTTTTTGTGGCCATCCACCCAGTAAGTAACAGTCCCTGACAGAACCTATTTAACTTTACCGAGTATTTAGGATAATTTCCCTTCGGGGAATTGTCGAGAGAGGAGTGGCAAACACTGTGAAGCTGGGACTCATTTCGGATACCCACGGATCGAAAAAACACACCCGTTACGCCGCTCAGCATTTTAAGGATGAACCGGTTAATACCATCGTCCACTGTGGTGACGTAACCCTGCTTACCCATCTGCTTCCCCTGAAGGACATCAACGTCCCTCTCCACGTTGTGTTTGGCAACATGGACCGCGGTCAGCAGGATTTTTTGGACGCCGACGAACGCGGAGCCTTCCAGCACCACGGACAATCCGGTACCTTCGTGCTGGACGGAAAAACCGTCGCCATGACACACGGCCACCGCCAATCCAAGCTCAACGAACTAATCCACTCCGAAGCCGATTACGTCATCCACGGCCACACCCACGAACGGCGCGACGAGACCATCGACGGAACCCGTGTCATTAACCCCGGTGCCATAAAACCTCCAAATTCTTCGGCTGCAATCCTCGATTTATCAGAGGACGAACTACGCTTTATCGACATTTGATCGATGGAAATCGCCCTCGTATCCGATACCCACGGCGACGAAGCGAACATTGAAACCGCCGTCGACGCCCTGAAACCCCGTGACCTGGAGTTCATCATCCACGCCGGGGATGTCACGGGACTGGTCCACATGGAACCGTTCTTTGAATGTGGAGTGGACGTGCACCTCGTGATTGGAAACGGCGACCAGAACCTCGGCGAATACGAACAGGCCGATCCCCCCGGTGAACTCGTGATACACGGCACCGCGGGACGCCTGGACGTGCGCGGAAACACGTTTTGTATCACCCACGGTCACTACGATTCCTTCCGACGTCGGCTCCTGAAGGAAAACCCCGATTACCTGGTACTCGGACATACTCACGAACAGCGTGATGAAGTACGGGGAGGGACGCGTATTATCAATCCAGGCTCCGTTACATCACCGGCTCAATCGACGGCGATCCTGAATCCGTTGCGGGACGAACTTGAATTTATTGAATGGTAAAACCCGATTACCATAACCACGACCTGAATAGGAGTGAATGTGATCGAGTCTGTCCGATGTAATCTTTATGGGCAAAAAACGCAATCGGTTTCACATCCATCTGGAAATGATCGAGGTTACAAATACTGTTTACTCGTCGTCGTTTGCAATCTCTTCCTCGATCTGTTCTTTCTTGCGTTCCAGCATGGTAATTCGTTTCTCAATTCGTTCGATCTCGCCGGATTGATCCTCGTCGGAGTCCTTTAATTCGGCCTTTTTGTCCTCCAGCGAACTCATAATTTCGTCCAGGTCCTCGGCCTTCTTGGCTTCCAGGGCCTTCTCGAACACGACCTGTTCCGTGGAGGTATCGGTGAGCATTTCCGTGGAGGTAGCGCCCGGCGATCGTTCCGGAATGAACTCCGTGTCCGGTTGCAGATCGCGATTGTTCTGGAACATCGGGGACACGATCTCGATACCCGCCTCGTGCAGGTGATCCAGCACGCGTTTGCGAAAATCCGAACGCCTGGTAAGCAGGGATTCCACCTCTTCAAGCAACCCGGCCACCCGGTAGGTAACCGCGTAATTTCCCAGTTCCTCCACATGCACAAACGGTTCTTCGAGCCCCGACGACCGGGCCGCTTCCAAAAGGGTTTCCTCGATGCGTTGCCGGGGAATGTTGTATCCCAATGAAACCGTCGTCGACAGCACCGTACCGGAGGATGGGATCACTTTGTAAGACTGGGATATCAAGGCTGAATTTGAATAGGTCACGAGCGATCGATCACGGGTCTGGATCTGCGTATGGAGCAGTCCCATCTCAGCCACGCGACCCAGCGTATCATCCGTTTCAAGGTAGTCCCCCCGTTTGAAGGTCCCCATGAACTGTAGGGCCGTCCCCGCGGCTGCGTCCCGTATCACCGTCGTCGAGGAAAAGGCCACCACACCGGTTAAAATTAAACCCCCGATCTTTATGATGTTCTCACGGGTATTGGGGGCCACGTAGGTTTCCGGCAGGGTGATGATCGCGAGCAACACTCCGAACAATCCGATAAACGACATCCCGATGCCCCGGATCATCGATCGTTTGCTGCCCCGATCCATCCGGTTTTCGACCACGAATTTATACAGGAACATCAACAACCCTGATATAACTACGATGGAAATCGTGGGGGCAAAATCAATTACCACTTCTAACACGTTTAGTTCACTCATTCACAACCGCTCCTAACTGCTCGCGTTTCAACGTTACCGATTGTACCACTTCGCGCTCTAATTCCGTTAAATCCCCGGGCAAGTCGGGCATCCCGAACTTCTCTTTGTCCTCCTCACGACGATTTCGCTGTTGTTCGTCTTGCTGGAATTGCTTCCAGCAATCCCGGGATATCGGCTCGACGTCCAGCGACTCCAGTAACTCATTCACGCCCTGGAAACGATTCAACTCCGGCAATTCCACGTCCACGGTTCGTCGGCCTTTCGTCTGAAACATCTGGGCGTACAGGTGCTGTCTATACTCAATTTCCAGACAGTACCAGTAACAGAGCTGGTAAGAATGGTACTGGTTCCAATGGGGGAGCTCAACAAACATCTGTCCTTCACCACCGACGACTTACCACCCGGGATTCTCTACCCTATTATATTCATCGAACGCCATGAAATTTTTCCGGGAGGCATATTCATATGAACAATCAGCGAGACTACATGCGCTACGATCCCGACGATAACGCCCTCGCCATCATTCACCCGGGCTCCGATAACACGGACCAGGTCATCGGCCTGCTCAGGGACGAGTCTTACAAGGGCTGGGCCACCCTGTTCCAGAAAAACGTCTTCTCCTTCGAGGAAGGCGACGAAGTCCCCGTGAAAGCGGGCCCCCACACCCCCTGCACGGCCGAGATACAATGGACCACAACCGTCGACGATAAATTCGTAAAGGCGGGGTTCGAACGGGTCGAACAGGGTGAGGAAAACAAAATCTGACGGTCTGTGAAAGAAGGCCGGCTTTTTGGCCAACGGATTCCGCCAGAGTTAAATAAATGGCGGAGGGGGGGAGATTCGAACTCCCGGTACCACCTGTTTAGGGGTACGCTCCCTTAGCAGGGGAGTGCCTTCAACCGGACTCGGCCACCCCTCCGCACTGTTGAGAGGGTCATAGCCCACATTACGCGGGCAAACTCGTTTTTAAAAGAAATGCTAATATTTCCCGGAATTTCCGCAATTTTACCAATTTGTTACCAAGTGGTGTGCCAAACTGTGCCAAAATCGTGCCAAAAATTATAGCTGTTCTGATTCAGAATTCCACCGAAAAACCTGACTTAGTTACGTTTATTTCAAGATCTTTGCTACGTCATGATGGTCCTTATTCAGCTCAACCTGTCGCGGGGTTTCACCATTACTGTTCTTTACTGAAGACTTCGTGCCCGAGTTGATAAGTAGTTTCACAATCTCTTTTTCACATGCGGGCGCGGCGAAATATAGAGAAGTTTCCGACCTCTTCTGATCCCTTCTTCCAGGTGGTGAACCAGGTCTATAAAGAACACTCGATCAGTCTGACGTCCAACAACCCCTTCCAGGAGTAGTCCGGGCTCTTTGATGATGCCACCGTGGTTTCAGCCATCCTGGACCGGCTTCTTCACCACGTTCACCTGTTCAACATGGAAGGGGACAGCTATCAATTAAAAGACCTCGATGAATCCCAACAAAACGAAGGGGATATGCTTTCATGATGGGACCAATTTCCCCCTCTGTAACGAACAGGTGGTGATTTTTATTGTCGGAAAGTGGTGATTTCTTAGTGTCGCTTGACATCACCATTGGAACCACGCGGTGGCCTTTTGTCAATCCCCTTTCGATCCGATCGAATGATTCGGGGGCGCTTCGTCGAGTAGACGGCTTCCAGAACTATCTCACCCGTAGG
>JBDGPI010000016.1:30896-34228 GCA_042219765.1 Salsurabacterium abyssinicum (SeqCode) | reverse complement strand
GAGGGGGAACTTGTTTCTCTTAACTACATCTCTTTGAGGGTTTCAACACAGCCAAATTAATGGAAGATTTGTTTTTCCTGCCGTTGAAGTCGTTTTTCGGAATTCCCTGCTTTGACCTTCTTCCGAAAGAGAACCTAACGTTTTGACCGTTCTGTACTCTCCGCGGAAATAGAATCTGGGTTTCTTCTACATTATCGGGTTTGCTGGCTGCTCGAACCGGAAAGGTGGATTCTGGCTAGCCAACACCTCGGAAGTCCCCTCCGGTCGGCAAAGTATGAAATTCTGATTTTTGAATTTCGAGCTTCAGTCTTTTCCTGCGGATCAATTCAACAGAGCCAAATTTCTAACCGTCGGCAAAATCCATCTATCCATGTTTGTTAGAGAGAGCCCTTTTTTCGCTGAGTCCGTTGGACAGTCTCCTGAACGCTATCCGGTCAAATACAGTCAATATTGTCTAATGATTCACGATAATTTGGCAGGTCAAATTGACCTTCCGGAGTTATTTAATCATTTCCGACGATGAAAAAAGCCATTATCTACAAGCGGATCTGACCGCTATACGGTCAACGTTTCTCTTGAAGTCGCAGGACAGTAATGAAACTTGGGCATCAACAGGAAGTCAGGTTTCGATGGATGAGGGTTTATGGCGTGCTCCTCCTTTTATTTTGATTCCAGGTGAAGTCGATTAGCGACTGAAGTTTGATTCGAGTTCGAGAATAGGCTCAATGACATCCCGGCGGTCGATGTCGTAGTTAAGGAAATTTCCGTCCCGCTCGTAATAGACCAGGTCCAGTTTCCGTAACTTCGACAAGTGCTGACTCACTGTATTCTGTTTCTCACCAAGGACCTCAACAAGAGTCGAAACACTTATGGGACCTTTTTCGTGTAGAATCTTACATATCCTGTATCGTAGCGGATTTCCCAGCACCTTCAAAACCTTAACCAACCGATGCGCCTGCTCTTCCACCGTAATCACATCCCAGTATCATGATATAAAAACATCATGATATCATGATACAGGCAATACAGATTTGTTTAAATAAGGAGTTTTTATGTTTTTTTAGTGATGATAGTTATTGGGATACGATGGGCTTAAGAAAGCAATTAATGGGAGACAGCGAAATCGGTGGTGCTGGCTGCTAGTCGTCGAGGTCGTCCCGGAAGTTGGAGGGTTGAAGGTAGGACGGGAAATGGTCAGGGACGTCGAAGGCCGCCTTGCAGATAGTGATTTCGGGGTCCTCCCGGTCGGGGAAAACGTCACGGAATAGGTCCAGGAACATTTCCCGGATCCACTCGAGGTCTTCCTCACGGTTGATGAGCTTGCTTCGAATCTCCGTGGTCTGCCAGTCCATGTTGTCCCGGTAGGCTTTCAGCGCCTGGACGTTACGACTGCGGATTTCGAAGTGGCTGAAGCCATCGTCGCCCTCACGGGACCATCCGGTGGTGCTGGCCCAACCAATGAAGGCCCGCTTTTCCGGATAAAGGCCTTTGTCACCGTGGAAAAACTCCCACTCGTCCTCCCAGTTGTCGGGATGGTTGTCGGGGCCGGCCCAGAGAAAGACCGAGCGAACGGCTTCCTCGAAGTATCCTCCCATGCGAACACCACGGTTGGTGCGGACTTCATCGACAAGTTCTTCCCAGTCGGCTCGAGTGTATGCTTTTTCTTCGACAGTCATGCTTTCAGCGACTCCCCGGGTTCCAGATAATCACACGCGTTGCTTACGACATCCTCCACATGGTCGGGACCGACGTCCTCGTAGTACTCCTTGAAGCTTTCTCCGTTGGAGCGCCAGTTCCAGTAGTCTTCAATCAAGGAGACACAGACGTTCGGTAGACCTTCCATGGGAACTTTACCGTTAAATTTATCACCGAGGGCGAAATCCTCTCCCTCACCCCCGCCGACGGTCATGGTGTAGTACGGGAACTTCGGAGGACCGTCGTCACTTGGGTTTTTCACAACAACACCGGTGAAACCGATGTCTGCAATCTGGTGCTGGGCACAGGAGTTGAAGCAGCCGTCAATACGAACCCGTACGTCCTCTTCCATGGTGTCGCTTCCGAATTCGTCGACGAGCCGTTTCTGGGTGATCCGGGCAATCTGTCGGGCCCCGATCAGGGCCAGGTCGCAGTTTTCGGCGTAGCAGGCGGTAACGTCGTAGCTTGACTCCTGTCCGGCTTCATTCAGTCCAATAGCTTCAAGTCGTTCGTAAACTTTGGGAATGTCCTCCCACTTGATGTACGGAAAGGCCAAATGCTGCTGAGCGGTGGTGCGAATTTCCTCACTACCGTAGTTACGGGCTATGTCAGCCAGCCGTCGCATCTGGGTGGGATCCATGTCGCCGAGCGGCAGGTAGGCGACCACACTTGCGTAGCCGTCCTGCTTCTGGTCGAAGACCTGTGTACGGGTCCACTGCTGTGCGTGGTCGTCATCCGGGAAGAGCTGCTCCGGATCCTTGTCGTCCTCGGAGGCCGGCTCAATTTCCTCGCGTGTCATTGGTTCGTGGTCACTCATGCGCTGTCCGAGTTCGGCCTCGTAATCCCAATCCTGAGATTGTCGTTCCATCTCCTCCTCGACAATTTCGCGGAACCGATCCTCGCCGAAATTATCAACAAGGTACTTCAGACGGGCCCGGTTGCGGTTTTTTCGTTCCCCGAGTCGCTGAAAGATTCGGACGAGTGCGTCACAGACGAGCAGTGTTTTTTCCGTTTCAATGAACTCAAAAAGAATCCGGGGTTCGTGAGGGGCTGCTCCAAGTCCACCGCCGACGGTGACTTTCCAGCCCTTCTTTCCGTCCTGGGTACGGGCCTCGAAGCCAAGGCAGTCAATGGAAGTCTGTCCCTGATTGTGCCCGGAGTAACCGGTGAAGCTTGGTTTGAATTTGCGTCCAAAATTGAGGTTCTGCGGGTGAAAGGCCAGAAATTCCGCCGCAGCCAGGGAATATGGCTGAGGATTGAATTCCTCCCGGGGATCGACACCGGCAAGGTAGTCACATTTGACGTTTCGAACACCGTCTCCGCAGGCACCTTTGTTGATCATTCCACATTCCTCGTAGACTTTTCGCAGGCACTGCGGGGCGGCCTCGAGAGGTACGTAGTGAAGTTGAATGTCCTGCCGGGTTGTTACGTGAGCTTCACTGTTGCTGTAGTTTTCGGTGATGTCGGAGAGAACGTCCATGTAGTGTGCAGTCATCTGTCCCGCGGGAATTCGTTGCCGGAACATGTGGCTTGAGTGGTCCCGCTGGCGGTAGATACCGAAACTCAACCGGAGTTCAAGTAATTCTTCGTTGCTGAGTGAACCGGCCCGGTAGGCCTGGATTTTCTCCTCGAGCCAG
>JBDGPI010000016.1:12038-30886 GCA_042219765.1 Salsurabacterium abyssinicum (SeqCode) | reverse complement strand
GTCCAGTTCGTCCTCGTAGAAGTCCTGATTTACGTTGTAGCGTATTTCACCCATTACAGATCCCTCAGTCTAAAAGTCTATATTCTCTATATACTTTGAAGTCTTTATGATGGGAAAGAATACGCCAAAATGTCAAGGAAGACCAGTGTTTTTCGGATAGAACAATCCTGCAGTAGATCTTAGAACAAAGCTGTTAGTGACCTACTAGTTGAGGTTGAAGGACGACTGGAAGTAGTCCGCACTGATCTCTTCAAACGACTCGTCGTTCAGGAAGTTCTGAATCAGTTCCGGTAACAGATCAACGAGCCAGTCGCCGGACGCCAGCTGCTTTCTTAGTTGCTGACGTGTCTCTTCGTCGAGGAGACCGAAGATTTTACGCCGAAGTTGCGCTTCCATCCGGTACCGACGAAGGTCTTCGTCGGAGTTAAGTTGCTCGAAACTAACGTCACTGAAGCTTTCCATTGGGACCTCCCTTGCAAGTTATCCGACCAATCCACTATTAGCTTACAGGGGAGGAAAGAAGTTGATTATGTGATATTCATTGTCATGACCAGGGTCAAGCTCGAGTGGGCGCGCACATGAGGATAGGCTCTATAACAGTATATTTACAGCGAATAATAAAAAATTACTTAAACGGACTCAGGATTCGGGTTGTTTCTCCTTGATAAAAGTCCTGAGCTGTTCAAGCGACCAGCCCCAGTTGTCCGGGTTACGGGCGTTTTCGGGCGGAGGTTGCAGTGACCGAAAGCGAGTTTTTTCCTGGCGGGCCAATGTTTCGTCCGCCAGCGTTCGGCCAAGAAGCATAGTACGGCCTTTTCCGGCAATAAAGCGATTCATAAGAAACTGCAAAAGGGTTCGACGACTCCCGTGGGTGTAATTGTCGTAACAGAAGGAGAGATCCCGTAAGTTCTCGAGTTCATATTGAGTTTCAAGTGCTTCGATCCAGTCCCGGGGGCCGGAACTCAGGAAAGCAGTGCGTACCGGGGTATGGTTGCGGACGTGGTCAATTAATGACCGCAGCCGGGAATCAACCGTGAATTTACCGCTGCGAGCAAGTTCCACTAGAGCCGAGCGGAGGTTGTCCTCGGTTAGTCCGGTTCTATTAATCCAGTCCGGAAACAGTTCGTCCGGATCGATCGGATTTGCTTCGTCCGTGTCAGGGAGGTTCCATTCGGTTGGTGGGGGAACGAGAACGCCCTCGACTTTAATAACGAGAAGGCGAAGGACAAAACGGTTGCTGGTTCCCGGACCTCGTTGATCCGGACGGGTGGAGGAATCAGTCATCAGTCGGACTCAAGGGCGTCGACGAGGTGAATGACGCCAGCTTCAATGCAGGGATCCAGGTGTGAGTGCATGTCCTTCCAGTCCGGAGCTCCGGGGTCCCCTCCGGTTTCGGCCACGGAAATAACCGCTTTACGCAACTCCCAGAAGAACCGTAAAATATCGGCACTCTCCAGGTTCCACTCAGTACGCTTGTCGAGGATATGCCGTACGAAATCCTTCAGGAAAGGGTCCTTTTCTCCCTTCAGTAGTGCGACGCAGGCGTCGAGGCCCTCCCCGCAGATTTGATCCAGTTCCGGAATAGCATCACGGTCGTACTCCGACTCAGGGTGGTCGTACAGTAGTTCAACCCACTTATCGATAAGGCGGTTTCGCTGATCCTCGATTAAACTAATTAGGTACATTTCCGTCACACTGAATCCCTCCCGGGGATAAGAATCCAAGTACACTGATCATATAATAGTATAGAGTGATGTAACTCTAAGGAGGCGATTGTTCAATGGGATCCGACAACGGTCACGGACACCAGCACGATACTCATTACCACGGCGAACCCTCCAGGGTACTGGACGATCAAGCCCTTCCGGAGGCGGTCGTTTTCTACGAATCAGGACTCGACCGTCAGTCCAATCGGGAAATATCGGAAATCGACGGGTGCATTGAAACATGGATCAGCCAGCTCGAGGACCAGGGAATGGTCCAGCGGGCCATCGTCGGATCGAATCGTTCCGTTAGTTCCGGGGATGACATTACCGTTAACAAGCTGAAGGACAACGAACTGAATCCGTTTCACGAGGACTTCGAGGGATTTGCGAAACCGCTGCTCGACGAGCCCGGTGTGTTGTTTATTCCCGCGCAGCTGTCACTGTCGGAGGGGGCCTGGTCGGATCTCAAAGCCAACGATGTTTCCGTGAACTGGCTGTCGGTCCTTCCGGACGCCCGGGATCGTGAGAAACTTCCCCGTGTCATCGTGTTGTCCGATTGGATAACAACGATAGGGTCGGACATCCCGGACGTTCGATCCACGGGCGTGACGCCCGGTGTCTTCTACATTAAACAGGAGAGCCTGCGGGGCTTCGAAGACATCTGTCGTGGCGAAACCTCATTGGCCACCTCGCTGCAGGCTTTGCTTGACCGTGAGGGAGAAAAGATACGTCCGGGATTTCTCCGGGGGAGGTCCTGGTCCTTCGAGGATACGGTCTGATTTGGTGCACGTTGCCGTCACTCGACCCAATCGGGGACCCTGAAACAGGCTTAATTCAAACTGTTACCACAAGCTTTGTATTCATGACGTCCCGAACCACATAACTGCGTCCGTATCCAGCCCCTCCAGTCTTCACTGCCGTCAGGGCCCGCTGGTTGAAAGTATCGTCGGTAGCTTTTCGGTACTATTGTTAATTGGTCAAAAAAAAAGGAGCCCGGGGGGATATCGCCCCCCGGACACTCATTCAGGGCGTCTGCAGGGAAAGGGACAAGGGAGGTACTACAGGGACGGCAGACGCGGAGTTAATCGATGTTTGAGACCGGCTGTGCAAACACCGGCTGGAGAACGATTGCAGGGATGCACGACGGGAACGAAAGCGGTTCGGAGGAATCTCGTCAGAAAGGCCACAGGGTTGGCTAAAGTAACGACTCACACTCATTGAACCTCCTTGTGTTGCAGTTAGTCGAGAATCCGTTCCCGACCATCCATAGTAACTTCGACGTCCCAGCGAAGACCTTTAATGTTTTTTTGCTTCTGACTGACCCCAGGTATCTGGCGCAGTAAAAAAAGGGGACTCGACGCTATTTCGTACTCGTTGATGACCTGACCGATATTTCAGGCGTTACACAAGATCCTCCAGGGCACTCTGAACGTCCGTGTACTTAAACTCGAAACCTTCTTCCTCCAGAGCATTCGGGTAAACTCGCTGGGAGGACCAGAGGATGGATGCTGCTTTACCGAATAGGATACGCAGAACAAAGTACGGTAGCGGAAAGAAGGCTGGACGGTTCAGGGCCGACCCGAGTGCCTGGGTATAGTCCCAGTTACTAACGGGTTCGGGAGCCGATAGGTTGTAAATCCCTTCCAGCCCTTCGTCAATCAAGTACATAATTGCTCTGACTTCGTCCTCAATGTGAATCCAGGGCATGTACTGTTTTCCCAGGCCCAGGGGGCCTCCGAGACCCAGGTGGAAGGGCCAGACGTAGGGGACGGGGTTAAGCATTCGCCGGAGGGCCCCATCCTCCATCGATAGTACGATTCCGGTTCGAATGATTGAAACCGGTGTTGAATCGTCGTCGAGTTTCTTCGCTTCGGCTTCCCATTCTTTGCAGACACCGGCCAGGAAATCGTCGCCGGGGTCGTCCTCTTCACTGAGCTTGGTGTTGTCACGATCCCCGTAGTATCCGGTGGCCGAACCGGAAACAAAACACTCCAGTTCGCCGTCGTACTCCTCGATTGCATTGACGACGGTACGTGTTCCTTTGACCCGGCTGTCACGTATTTCTTGTTTGTAGTCATCCGACCAGCGTTCCCCGAAAACCGGAGCCCCCGCGAGGTGAACGACGGCGTCGGTTCCTTCGGGTATTGTGAGGGAACCCTGGTTCTCGGGGTCCCAGTTTATGTATTGCTCGCCCGAGCGGCTGCGACTGACGATAAGGACCTCGTCACCCCGTTCCTCGAGTTTTTCCGTCAATTTTTGGCCAATGAGACCGGTTCCACCCGTAATAAGAATCTTCATGGAAAAACCATTCCTTCCTAGTTAAAATAACCCTTATCCATTTGGAATTGTGTCATGAGATTGTCTCAGTCAAAGGACAAATACCACAACTACAGCTCCCTTAGCCGTAATTGAATAACGTCTTCGATTAACATTCTTATTGAAAAGTTCTCTACAGTCTATATCCTGTCACGACATTAAATTAATTATTTATACTTTTGAGGACGGTGTCTTACCGGTGAGCGAAGCAACTACGGCACAAACCGCATCCGGTGACTTTGGTGCCTACCGTGACAAGCTCGGCATGTGGTTTTTTCTCTGCTCGGACGCAAT
Source organism: Salsurabacterium abyssinicum (SeqCode) (assembly GCA_042219765.1). Lineage (GTDB taxonomy): Bacteria > T1Sed10-126 > T1Sed10-126 > T1Sed10-126 > CAZEBV01 > JBDGPI01. Next base: position 26,570 of record JBDGPI010000016.1, on the reverse strand, counting down.
GATGTTTGCGGCGCTACTTATTGGCTACGCCATGATCCGACTGGCCAACCTGCCGGCGTGGCCAAACCCAAGCGATATCCTGAACATTCCCATGACGGCCCTGTTCACCTTCGATCTTATTGTCAGCAGCGTCACGATGGTCAAGGCTTTTGAGGCCTCGGATCGTGGTGACGAGTGGTGGACCAAATTCTGGCTCGGCGGGACCATTCTTTTCGGAGCGGCTTTTATTGGCTTCCAGATTTACGAATGGGGCCACTTTTTCATGGAAGGCGTTATTCCCGGTTTCTGGTCGGCCCATGGTCTTGAACATTTCGGTAAGATGGCCGGGGTCCACGACACCGAAGTGCTCAAGCTGTTCTTCGGTACGTTTTACGCTTTGACCGGGTTTCACGGATTTCACGTTACCTGCGGGGTTATTTATAATTCCGTTGTTCTTACCAACGTTTACCGTGGGAAGTACACCAGCACCGAAGAGCGATCGAACTCCATCGAAATTGCCGGTCTCTACTGGCACTTTGTCGATCTTGTCTGGATCTTACTCTTCACGTTTATCTATCTGGTTTAACGCTACGACAATGAATGGAATCGATCTTAAACCGATAAGGAGAGCTTGCCATGGCAACCTCTGAACACGGTCATCCATGGTACGTAGGGGTCTTTGTCTGGTTGTTCGTTCTGACGGCTATTGAGGTTGGTGTTACTGAAATACCAGGCATTTCCTACACGACCCTGTTCATCGTACTGACCCTTCTGGCCGTCTTAAAGGCCGGTCTCGTTGCGGCGTATTTCATGCACTTAAAATTTGAAAAACTACGGTTGATACTTTTCGTTTCGACGCCGGCGGTGGCGATTTTGCTGATGCTACTCGTCGTCTACATTGACGCTTTACGAATTGTTCCCTGGACCATGTACTAACCCTCAAGGGTGTTTTCGATGACGTCCGTATTAGTAGCCTGTGCTATCTGTTTCGGTCAATCCGATCCCCGGATGACGATGTTACTGATGGGGATGCTTGCGCTTCCCTTTACGATTGTTGGTTTCATGATGGGGTTGCTCTACGTCAAGGGGGTCTTTGCGACCGAACCGGTCTCCGATGACGGGGATCCGAGCGAACCCGCTGCAGCTTGAGGTAGTCGATTGAACTGTAATTTAACGCAGGATCCGCGCTGAATTGATTCCAGTTTGAGTATGGAGTTTGGCTAATCATGCAATCTAAATGGACCGGCTTATCCGTAATACTGCTGTTGGTTTTTGTTGTGGCTGTGCCACTGATTGCTTCGAGCCAGGGGGCCAACCTCTGGATGTGGTTTACGCCTGCAATCACGCCCGCGGGTGAAGCAATCGGTACGCTCTTTAACTGGGTACTCTTACTCTGTGGCGTTCTGTTCGTTGGTATCCACGCAATTATGATCTATTTTGCCATTGCCTACCGGGCCGGAAACCGGGATGAAACCGCCCACACTCACGGGCATCTCGGAATCGAAGTTACCTGGACGATTATACCGACGATTATCATGATTGTTTTTGGGATCTATTCCTACAACGTTTACGCCAATATCGTCGAAACTCCGAAAGATCCCATGACAGTGAAAGTGACGGCTCAGCAATTTGCCTGGAACGTAAAGTATCCCTCCACGGACAAGTCCTCCGAGGACCCAATCTCTATGAATAACCAGATGGTTCTTCCGTCCAATCGCAGTATTCAAATTCAACTGCAATCCAAGGACGTGCTTCACAGTTTCTACGTGCCGCACTTTCGAAACAAACAAGATGCCGTTCCCGGAATGACGACCGTTCTTAACATTCAAAAGATTCAGGAAACTGGTAAGTACGACATCAAGTGTGCGGAATTATGTGGTGTCGGTCATTACCGAATGAACGCCAGTTTAGCGGTGGTCTCCCCGGACGAATTTGAAACCTGGAAAGAGAAGAAACGAAACGACAAAGGGAAGCAATACTTAAAGAAGGTGATGTCCGATGAGTAGCAGTCAGGCGGCCGCACCCACGGAATCGATTCCGGAGTCGGCTCAAGAAACCACCGAGGAGGAGCACCCGGCGCCGACGAGTTTTCTTTGGCGTTACGTCTTTACCCTCGATCATAAAATTATTGGACTTCAGTACATAACCTCCAGCATCATTTTTCTCCTGCTTGGGGGATTGCTCTCCATGGGCATCCGGGCCGAGTTAATGTTCCCCGTGTCCGAGGGGGGTCCAATGCTTCTGAATCCGGGGTCCTACAATCAGTTTTTTACGATGCACGGGACCATAATGGTCTTCTTTGCGGTAATTCCCCTTCTAACCGGTGGGTTTGGTAATTACCTCGTACCTATAATGATTGGCGCCAAGGACATGGCCTTCCCCCGTCTGAACTCAATTGCGTTCTGGCTGGTTCCCTCGTCCGGTCTGGTCTTGCTGTCGGGTTTCCTTGCCCAGCAGGGGGCGGCCGCCGGTGGTTGGACGTCCTACCCGCCGTTAAGTGTTCAGTCGCCGGAAGCCCTGGGTCAATCGGCCTGGGCTATTTCCCTGATTCTTCTGGGGAACTCCTCAATGATGGCTGCCATCAATGTTCTGGTAACAGTTATTAACATGCGTGCCCCCGGTATGAGTTGGGGTCGGTTGCCTATATTTGTCTGGACAATGGTCGTGACCTCCGTGCTTGTCCTTCTCGTTATACCGCTTCTGAGTGGTGGCATGCTTATGCTTCTGTTGCAGCGGCTGGCCGGAATCAACTTCTTCACTCCGCCTGCCGGTGAGCCTTTGCTCTGGCAACACATTTTCTGGTTCTTCGGTCATCCGGAGGTCTACATCGTCGTTCTACCGGCGATGGGCCTTATTTCGGAAGTTCTGCCCGTTTTCTCACGCAAACCGCTTTTCGGGTACGCTTTTATTGTCGGATCGTCGATAGCAATCGGTACGCTCTCCTTTCTGGTATGGGGTCATCACATGTTTTCTTCCGGGATGAGTCCCTACGCCGGGATGGGATTCATGATCTCCACCATGCTGATTGCCGTCCCGTCCGGCATAAAAGTCTTTAACTGGGTTGCTACTCTATGGCGTGGTTCAATCACACTGAAAACACCAATGCTGTACGCGCTTGGCTTTGTTTCGATGTTTATGGTCGGCGGTTTCAGCGGTTTGATGCTTGCCGTCGTTCCCTTTGATTTACACGTCCACGACACCTACTTTGTCGTCGGTCACTTTCACCTGGTAATGGTCGGGGCTGCCGTGATGGCAATCTTCTCCGGACTCTATTACTGGTTCCCCAAAATGTTCGGGAAAATGTACAACGAGACCCTTGGACAGCTTCACTTCTGGTTTACCTTCATCTTCTTCAATACGACGTTCCTTCCGATGCAGATTGCCGGACTTGCCGGCATGCGACGGCGTATTTTCAGTTATCCGGAGCAGTACGCTGCCCTGAATTACTGGATATCAATTAGTGCCTTCGTGCTGGGAGTGGCCCAGATACTGTTTTTCGTCAACCTTATCTGGTCCCTGATGTACGGCGAGGACGCCGGTAAGAACCCCTGGGATGCCAAGACACTCGAGTGGACGGTGGAGTCACCGGCTCCCCATGCAAACTTCGAGGAGGTACCGGATGTGACCAGCTGGCCCTACGACTTTGGTGGTCCCCTTGATCAGGACCTGGATACGCAGGCCAAACCAATGTCAGCCTACCGGAGCCAGTAAGTCAACGTTAAACTTCAGTTCCACCCACTTTTAGAAGGCGAATAACAGGGTAACCTGACACTCCGGTTTGGGTGTCGGGCCATCTATTCTTCCGAGTGAGAAGGTGTCCCCGTTGAAATTCCTTAACCGCTACTGGACTCACCTAGCGACGCTGGTTCTCGGCCTGACAATACTCGCCGGAAGCCTCGTCCACGCCACGGGGTCGAGCCTGGCCTGTCCCGACTGGCCGCTTTGCTTTGGGAAGTTTGCGCCCGCAATGGAGGGTCCCGTCCTCTACGAACACTCCCACCGGCTAATTGCCGGCACGGCCGGAGTACTGGTCTGGATCAGTGGTTTCCTGCACTGGTTCGTGGATACTTCCCTGCGACGGAAAGTACTAGTGATGGGTATGATGGTCCTGATCGTGGTACAGGCCGTCCTGGGTGGAATTACGGTCCTCTATCAGCTTCCGAGCTGGGTCAGTACCCTTCATTTCTTGCTTGCACACCTCACCTTTGGAGGGTTTCTGACGTTAAGCTGGGCCCATGAAACCGACGGAGACGCTCTACCACCGGGCTCGGCTTTTACTCGATGGCAGTCCGCGCTGGTTATCCTGGCACCACTTCTGCTGTTTTTTCAGATGGGGCTTGGAGCCTGGCTGCGCCATATCGGCACGAAAGGAGCACCCATGACGTACCAGTGTAAATTGTTCCCCTTCTGTGATCCGACTTGGATTGAATACATGACCAGTTACTACCTGTCGGTCTACTGGCTCCACCGGTACACGGCCGTTGCGGTTACCGGGGTTATTCTACTGCTGGTCTGGTCGTTTCGGGAGTACCGCGACAACTATGCTGCTCTCTACCAGCTCCCCCTGGCTGCGAGTGGTGTTATTCTTCTTCAGATTGTTGTTGGTGACCTATCCGTCCGAACGTATCTGGCCGTTAGTACTACGACGCTCCACTCCGGACTTGCCCTGATAGTCTTCTGTCTTCTCCTCTGGCACACTTTGATTCTCTACGGCCGGTCGTTTCTGGAGTCTCCCTAAGTCGTGTCCACCTCGTCCCAATCGGATGGTTTTCGACGATTACTGGATTACGTTTCCCTGACCAAGCCGCGCATTAACGCGCTGGTTCTTGTGACAACATTCATCGGTGCCTGGATGGCTGCCGGGCAATCGGGCTTGATCGAAAACTATATTGTCATTCTTGTCGGAACTGGACTTACTGTCGCGGGTGCGAGCGTGTTCAACTGCTACCAGGAACGTGACGTTGACGCGCGGATGGAACGGACGCAGGACCGGCCACTACCGGCCGAACGGCTGGATCCCGACCAGGCGCTGATGCTCGGAGTAATGTGCTCGTTTCTCGGGTTGAGTCTGCTTGCTATTCTAACGAACTGGTTAAGCTGTTTTCTGGCATTCATCGCCCTGGTCACCTATGCGCCCCTTTATACATGGATGAAAGGATTTACTTCGCTTTCAACCGTCGTTGGTGCCGTACCCGGTGCGTTGCCGCCCGTCATTGGCTGGGCGGGTATGACGAACTCGGTGGAGTACCCGGCGGTATTCCTTTTTTTAATTATGTTCGTCTGGCAACCTCCGCATTTTCTGGCGCTGGCTCTCTTCAAACAGGAGGATTACGACCGGGCCAACCTTTCAATGTTACCCGTCGAGATGAACGATGCGGCCGCCGTCCGCCAGATTGTGATCTACACAAGTGCTTTAATTCCTTTGAGTCTTCTTCCGTCTATGAGTGGGCTGGGGGGGCGATTCTACCTGCTGACGGCGCTGGTTGGCGGTATAATTTTTCTTGCGGGTGGTTTACTGGGACTCAAGAAGCGTTTTAGAAAAAATACTTACTGGGCAAAAGCTCTCTTCTTCTACTCTATTGCTTACCTCACTGTACTGTTCGTAAGTCTGTTAATGGATTCCGGAGGGGTTTCATGAACAACGAAAACTCGGATGAGTCCGGCTCGGGTCTTTCAAACCTGACCCTCGGTCTTCTGTTTTTTCTTTTCGTGGTTCTGTGGTTTCTAACCTCGATCGTCTGGGGTTACTTCTGGAATTTCAATTAAAACCACCCGGCCGAGACTTCGACTAGTTTGCGAGAGCGGTGTAAGAATCCGGGAGAAACTCGTTCTGAAACGACGCACCACCATTGATTTGATTCAACGCCAGCGGTAAAAAGACGTCACCGGCGGTATAAAACTGAAGGGTAAGATTATTCGAATCCGGGTGATACCTGGTGACAAAGACGTTTGCCGGGGCGTCTTCCACAAGAGTGGAAACTTCCCTAACTGGATCAAACCCCAGAAATGATTTAGCCAGCTTGTACTGGGGGTTCTTAATCTCGGAATTCTTTCCCAGAACCCTGGCCAGCGGGGAGGTCGTAAAATAGGAAAAAGACGTGTAAGTGGCCGGAAGAGTTGATTGAATTTCCCTGTAACCGGATCCGTCCTTGAAGTTGGCCTGGTTTTTGTTGCGTCGTATGGCATCACGTATTTCAGGTGCTGACGCTGCTACGAGAAAAACTCCATCGTGCCATCGTCCGTAGACCGACATCGGACCCAGCGACAAGCGCCGGTAACCGTTGCGATTCCCTGTGTCGTTTTCGTAAAATCGCTTTAGTTCCTTCTTGAACACGGACGTTTGATCCGGTCTTAATGCGAGTAGAAACGTGGATTTCGGAGTTTTGCGTTCCGTAACCGATTTTGTAAACGACGCGGAGGCCAGGAGCGTTTTCGTGCTAAGTAACTCAAGCGCCTCGAGGGAACGGAGGACTTCGTTCAACTCCGTTCGAACAGGAAGCATGGAATGCCCGGATTGCTTGAGGAATTTTCGGTACTCCGTGGAGGTTTCCTCCGGTAAGGACGGAATTGATACGACGTTAACGGCGTAACTGTTGGCGGGAAAGTATTCCAGTAGTTCCCCGGGTGACCTGGCATTCTGAACCGGTATCGAGTCCGGTAGCATTGCCCGTGCGGTTAGTTTGAGGAACGGTTTGCTGACGGTAACTGATCCCTGTAAGCTGCGGATTGAACCGGATTCAATGGTTCCTTTCCGTGCGGATAGTAGGGGTTGGTTCCTGGGCGGAGAGTCGTTGGTAACGAGAAAATCCACCAGATTGCTCCGATCCATATCCAGTTCATAACCGGTGGATTGAGTACTATGGTACCGTTTGATCCGGTGCTTGAGGGCTTCCGGCCTCGTACTGAAGAGGCCGAAGTTATCGACGGTCGCCATGGCGAATCCCACCGTTACCCCGTAGCGGGGAGTCTGGTACTTGATGTTCCAGATCGAAGTTTCCCGGAAGGATTTTTCCTTCACCGACCAGTCGTCCCGGGATTGGGCTGGGGAAATGAGCCACTCCTTGATCAGGTCGCGCAAGGGTTTCGACGGTTCCTGATCTGTGGCAGGGGGAGTAAAAATCATAACCGGCTGGTGGTGTCGCGCCTGGAGCAGGTACGAGGCCGAGTTACGGAAGTATCGTAGAACCTGGGGGGATGGATAGGGTGAATTGGCTTTGTATTGATCGGTCAGTAGGGAGAACAGGGGCTTTATGCGTTTTTTGAAGGCACTTTGAAAGCGAGACTGCTTGAACCGTTTTACTATTTCAACGTCTCTCAGTCGCTGTATAGCATCACGGGTATGGTTAATCCTGAGAACCAGCTGAGGGTCGTTGGAAAGGAATGCCTCAATCTCTTTCCCCTGGCGTTTTTCGTCCACCGGCAGTGGAGTCTGAAGGTACCAGAGTCCTGCTGACACGGCGGCCAGGGTGGCCAGGGCCAATAATCCCACTTTCCAGCGTGCCATCACGAATCAGCTTCTCCAGAGGGAAAATCGCGGTTCATTTGATCATCGTAAGTTTGCACAACGTTTCCTATAATAACGATAATTAGTAACGTGCTGACTTCCCAGTGTACGAACTCTTCACGGTAATTACCGCAGTCTGGTACATGAACCGTCAGGTTCCTTGCCACGGAAAAGGAGTATATCGATGACCGATAATACTGAACAGAGTGACGAACCGTCTCAGTCCGAGAATCCCGACCTTGAGGTACCCGACACCGAGGAAGCCCTGGACGAGGACGACCTCGAACTGGACGAATGGTGGTCCTGGGGGAATTTTGCCAGGTTGTTTATTTTTCCTCTCATTATTGTGGCGGTGGCGGTACTGATCTGGGGCACCGTTCAATTTCTAATTCGTGATACCCGTACGCTAAACGATCACATCAGCCAGATTCGTAACGGAGCGGAAAATCAGCGCTGGCGTGCTGCTTACTCATTGGCACAGGAGGTAAAGCGGCAGCAGCTCGAAAAGAAATTGACCCGGAGTTCCGCCCTTGAAATTATTGACCTGTATCGGACCGCGAAGGACCCTCGTATCCGGAAATACCTGGCACTGGTGCTGGCCGAAGTCCCGATCGACAGAACTCTGAACGTTCTAAAGAAGGGGCTGAAGAGCAGTGATCCCGGCGTCAAAACAAACACGATCCTGGCGCTCGGGCGGCTTCATGAAAATGCCACGAACGACGCGTTCAAGACCAGAGTCCGTCGGCTCGCCCCCAGAATTGCGGAGGTGTTAACCCACGATTCGTCCAAGGTACGACGAATAGCCGCCTTCGTTCTCGGTAGCCTTAACAATAAATCGGTCATCGACGACCTGCGCACTACACTTAACGACGAAACTCCGGACGTCCGCTGGAACGGGGCCATTGCGCTGGGTCAGCTGGGAAGTGATGCCGGGGAGGACGAACTGATTTCCGTACTGAAAGATTCCCTCCGGAAACGATTCCAGAAGAAGAAACAGATGGATCCGAGTTTACGACGAAACCTTCTGACCAATGTTATCCAGGCGTTAGGCAAACTGAAGTCCCGCAGGGCGCTACCGTTACTTAAGAAAATCAAGGAAAACGATCGTGATTCCAAAGTTCGCAAATCGGCACTCGAAGCCATCAACAACATCCAGCAGTCCTGACGGTCTATCGTTGAAATTTAGACTGATTCTATATACCCTCTTTATCTAAATATTGATCACGACGAGGACGGATGCCTCATGCCACACTTCATAACGGATACCTGTATTGGTTGTACGGCCTGTGCCAAGAAATGTCCGGTAGACTGTATCTACGGTGAGCGAAACGAACTTCATATCATAGATCCTGAAATCTGTATCGATTGTGGGGTCTGTGGTCTCGTCTGTCCGGTGGACTGTATCTACGACGAGGAAGACGAGCAGATCATTCACGAGAAACCGGGTCAGTGGGAAAAGCCCACCGTGGAGCCAGCCCTCTGCACGGCCTGTGATTATTGTATTGATATTTGTCCCGTGGAGTGTCTCGAGTTAATCCCCCGGGAGGAATCGGGTGAATTTTACGACGTGGCTGAACTCGTCCGCCCGGACGATTGTATTAGCTGTAACTTCTGCGCCGAAATCTGTGATAAAGACGCCATCTGGCTAGTCCCTCCGGAGGAAGCCCCGGAAGAATAGCTTTCCTTTATCCGAAGTTGTTCGGTCTGTTCCCGGGATCGGGACTGTTCCCATGACGGAATCCGAACAGTCTCTTGGTCTGGTCCTCAAAGGCTACTCCGAGCTGAAGTCCCTGCATTTTCTGCTTTCCGTCATTATTGCGAACGGTCAAACCAAACCCCGGATTGATTCCTTTACCGCCGCCGGGGCTCCCGAGAACAGTTACTTTACCCCGGTTAGCACCATGAGTGATCCCGAGGACATTCAGGGCCGGATTCTGGATGTCCGCCGGAAAATGTCCCAGGAGAGTAAAAATTTCTACAACGAGGAAGTCGAGGAACAGTTCAAACAGTTTTTCCTGTCCAACCTGAAGAGCCTGACTGATATGATCCAGGAACACCGTCTGACGGATCTTGAGACGTTTATTCGTGATAATTTTTACGAATTTGAAATTAATGAGATCAATGCTGCGTCCGTCCCTCCCGACAAGCTGCAATTTGAACCGTCAACGAATCAATCTTCGTCGACTCGATCCGAAACGAGTGACAATCGAAGTGAGCCCTCTGAGACAGCGTCGGACGATTCCGTAACAACCATTGAAGTCAATCCTGAAATTGATGTTAAAAACGGTCAAAAGGTCGAAAAAATACCTCGAGGGACTTCCGTTATTGTTCGGTTAACGGATCGCTCGGCGAAATTGTTCGGTTCGGAACTTGGTCCCAATCAAAGACGCCTCCCCGCTGATTTCCTTGAGTTTACGCAGGAGGATGGAAGCCCGGAAGGCAGGATTCGTGTCAGGCTCCAGGAAGGCTTGCATGGCGTGGGAGAGGTCTCCCGTGGTAGCCTTATTCGTCTTCACGAGCCCGCTCTTGAGTCAAAAAGCGGTGATTACGAGCGGCAGCTACAACCGCTCGTCGTCATTATCGTGTCTTTGATGTTGATTCTGGTAGTCTTTGCGTATCTCGTGATTTTCTAAGGAGGCTCCGGCTTCATGAATGCATCGGATCGAAGTTTACTGAATATTATAAATTTTCCTAAATTCCAACTTCCTAACTTGCTTGTCTTACTGTCGGGAATTGCAGTCACGGCGATTATTTTTGGTAGTTTCGTCGTCCTACAGAGCCGCTTGCTTTTTTCACTTGCCGAAACCGAACAGGAACTCCAGGTCATACGGTCAATCCTCTGGACCAATGGGTTACTCTGTGCCGGTATCCTCTGTCTGGCCACATTGCTTCTGGTGCTCTGGAGCCTGATTTTGACCCACCGAATGGTTGGCCCGCTTCCCCGTGTCAAAAACGAAATTGAGACCATGCAGGACGAGAACAAAGTTCATCTGCTCTTCGTCCGGGATTACGACTACCTCCAGGAGTTCTTTGAAAAAATCAACACGCTCTTAATTCGTCTTATCCGGGACAACGAGGAGTACGAGATTATTGAGGACAGCCACGGCGAGAGGTTAATGCACCAGTCCGAGAAGGAAGATGCACCGGAGCAAACCGACAAGGACAATTGACGTTTCCAATGGACCCGGAGTCTACCCAGAGGAGTAATTCAGTCCGAAAATGAAGTTATACGTACGGATGGCTCTGGCCACTGAGGACGTTCCGTTTGATGTTTTTCAGGACATATTGATTAACTGGGTTTGGTATCCATGAAAAGAATCTTTTCGGTTGTTGTCCTGCTGATGAGTATAGTTTTAATCGGTTGTGCCGGACGGGAGGTCCGAAACTTCGAAGGCAATTCTCCCGAGTTCCGACCGGAGAAATACTTCGACGGTCACGTGAAGGCCTGGGGGTTTGCCGAAAATCGCTGGGGTTCGGTAACGCAGCGGTTCGAGGCCGATTTTTACGGCGAGTCACACGGTGACTCGCTGACAATGCACGAGGAACTGCGGTACGAAGACGGCCGGACCGAGGAACGTGACTGGGTCATTACGCGAACCGGACAACACGATTACACCATCAGTTCCCCCGATATGGTCGGTGAGGGATCGGGGCAGGCCTACGGTAACGCCGTCCGCTGGCAGTACTACCTCAATGTCAATGTGGGTGACGGCAAATGGACCATGTGGTTTGACGACTGGATGATTCTCCGCAACGATGGAGTAATGCTTGACCGCGCCGTCATCTCAAAGTACGGAATTACGCTGGGACGAGCCTACATCTTCTTCCAGAAAATGGGTTAACTGCTCCCGGTCGCACTGAAGAATCCCGTTATTTAAGTCATCCTCCTGGTTCTACAGTAAAAGTTTCAGTTTGCGTTAACCCACGTTATCCGGCAATTCGCCCGTGTTCTGCATGGAGTACATCCACTCCGGGTAAAGAGCGGGAGGTTCCGTGATCGACGAAAGCCTGTTCAGGGAATCCTCCGGGAGATTGAGGTTGGTGCTTTCGAGGTTCTCTTCGAGTTGATCCATCGTCTTTGCACCAATGATGACCGAGGATACGCCGGACTGTTCGATCACCCACTGAAGGGCGACCTGGGGTATAGTAGCTTCCGTGTGTTCACTGATTTCATCCATCACCTCAATAGCTTCGTAGCCCTTTTCTTCCTTTACCGGTGGAAAATCAAAGTCCACTCGCCTGCCGTCATCGGGGCCATCACCGTTTCGACGGTATTTGCCGGTCATAAAGCCTCCTGCCAGCGGTGACCACGGAAGCACTCCAAGGCCTTCCTCGCGGCAGAGTGGAAGCAGTTCATGCTCCAGGTCCCGGTTACCAAGCGAGTAATAGGCCTGGAGCGCGTCAAACGTGGCCCAGTTATTCTTCCGGGAAATTTCGAGGGCTTTCATCAGGTGGTGGGCCGACCAGTTCGAACAGCCGATGTAACGGACCTTACCGGATCGAACAAGATCGTTCAGTGCTTCAAGAGTTTCTTCAATCGGGGTATCGTAGTCCCACCCGTGGACCTGATACAGATCAATAAAATCCGTTTGAAGGCGTTCGAGGCTGGCTTCGCAAGCCTCATGTATGTGTTTCCGAGAGAGTCCCTGGTTATTGACGTCACCAGTGCCCTCGGCCGCTTCGTCGCTCATGGGTCCTCTGACTTTTGTGGCAATTACAACCTTGTTGCGGTCAACACCGACTTTGTTCAAAGCCTTACCGAGAATTTCCTCGGACTCACCGTAGGAGTAAATGTCGGCCGTATCGAAGAAATTCACACCGGATTCAAGGGCCGTCTCAACCATTTCCGTGGCGAGGGGTTGGTCGACCTCCCCAATGTTGTAAAACTCGGACCCAAAGGTCATGGTTCCGAGGCAGAGTTCGGAAACCCTAAGACCGGTGGTACCAAGGAAGCGGTAATCCACTGTCGGAGCCTCCCGTGAACGGTAATTCTCTTCCTAAACGTTCAAAAATTCCTGGAGTGAGTCACTTTGCTGCAAGATGATTCACCTAACCCGTGAAGAGTTGGGGTGATCGTGTGACACACCGCCACACATTATTGAAGGAGTGACAGGTCAGTGCACTGTCTGATACTCCTGGGTGTGGCACTGCACCACGAGGTATTATAGAGGATAAGCCGTTGGGAAGTCATTTTCGATAGTGAGGGTAACAAGCAAGTTCGGGACGGTGGTGGCTCTTCCTGATTCAGGGACGCCGGGAAAACGGATACACATTACGATCAGGCCGGACACGAAATGACTTCCGAATTAGACGCACGCAAAAGCATTTACTTTAAATAAATGCTTTTGAAATGTTTCGGCGGGGGTTTTCCGGGGTGGGTTTGAGGGGCTTTAGTTGGTGCAGGAGGCGATTGATTGGTGTAAACCTGAAGGATTCATACTATGTTGATTAATACTTTGCTGGGACGTGAGGACAGTGAGTTACCTCTACCGGTTCGGGATACCGATCGTTGGCTTTGGTCTGCTTCTGTTTGGCTGGGTTAAATACCAGGAGGCTTCCGGGATTTTCTTTCCGAGTCAATACCACAAATCCCGCCTGAATCGTCTTCCGGAGTCCGTTGAATTCGTCCGGTTTGAGTCAACCGATGGAGTTGAACTTACGGGGCTTTACAAATCAGGCCAGCCGGATTCCCCCGTGGTTGTTTTCACCCACGGAAACGCCGGCCATATGCTCAATCGGCTTCCCTGGTTGAGTACAATTTTACCGGAGGACTGGACGGGGTTAATCCTTGACTACCGTGGCTACGGACTCTCCGGGGGATCCCCTTCCGTAAGCGGCGTAAAAAAGGACGCCCGCAGTGCCGTACAATACGCGCTGCAGCGGTCCGAAAGCGACCGTCTGTTTCTCTACGGTCGTTCGCTTGGAGTACCAATGGCGGCGTATGCCAGTCAATTTAACAGGGCGGAGGGAATTGTCCTTGAGAGTGGTTTTCCGAATACCCGGAGCGTTGCCTCCGAAATCCTGCCGGTCCCCGGTATTGGTTATCTTCTCAGTGTCGAGATGAACACCGTTGATTACATTGAGAAGGCCGAGGAGAAGCACGGTGAACTAAGAAAACTCGTCATACACGGGACCGAGGACAAGGTGTTGCCCGTGTCACTTGGTCGGCAACTGTTCGAACGACTCCCGGGACCAAAACAGAAGTTCATTGTTGACGGGGCCGGACACAACGATCTCCGTCGGGTTGCCGGGAAACGGTACGATCAGACAATTCGGCGATTTTTGACCCAGAACGACGCCTCGGGGTCCCCTGTGGCCCGATAACCTGCTCGGGTGGTCCGATGAGTTTGTTTCGGCTCACCGAGGGTTCTCTGGGTGAAAGAAATTGAAGAATCCATGCGGGAAATAAAGATCGGATGAAATGACGGCCCGGTTATCGGCCGGGATTTCTTCGTGGTGTACTTCACCAGGGGTCTCCCTGCACGTTACCAACAACTATCCATGTTCCAGACACCTCACATGGGGGGATTGCCGGGGTAAATTTTTAAACTAAGAGCCCGCTGTCAGAGGCTCGGGAGGGACCCTTCCTCTTTGCTGGTATCGCCTCGAACCGTAACAAAAAGCTCGTGCCGGGCGGTTCCACCGTGACCATCCCTGGCCGTAACGGTAATTGAGTAGCCGCCTGGTTTCTCGAAGGTAAGACTGACGCTGTTCCCGGTCGTTGATGGTCGCCCCTCGACGTTCCAGTTGACTCTGATCCGGTCGCCGTCCACGTCGGAGGTGACGGCGGTCAGGGTAACGGTTTCACCCGTGGTGACGCTCGTTTGGGGGTTTTTTAGTTTCAGCGTCGGTGGGTTATTCACCCGACCGTCAAGGGCTGTCAGGGTATGGCGGTCAAAGAAGTTCCAGAACTGGCGGCTCGCACTGGGGCCGGCCGGGTCGGCGTACTTAAAACGGTCCGGGCCACCGGACCAGGCATGACCCAGATTCTGAACCGGAACGTGAACAACTGCCAGCCGCCGGTCCGTGGTCCGAAATTGCCTCCGTCT
>JBDGPI010000016.1:0-11977 GCA_042219765.1 Salsurabacterium abyssinicum (SeqCode) | reverse complement strand
CGGGCCGTCTGTGTACGGTAACGTCGGGGTGGGTTTCGGAGTCTTGATTTTGAAGGACCGCCCGGTTCGTGGCCACAGCCTGCCGGGTGGCCTGCCGGCCGTTTACTGGAGCTACCGTCTGGTCGTCCTCTCCGTGAACGACTATTGTCGGTATCGGTCGTGCCCGGTCTCCCATCGCCGTAAATGCTTTGCGCCCTTGTTTGGCAGGTTCGGGTCCACCGGCTTTCATGGCTGACAGGGCGTCGTATGGGTTAGTTGCCGCGCGGTACTCGAGACCGGAGTGTATACCGACGGCCGTGTACAGGTCGGGGTACGCAATAATGAGGTTAGCCGCCATAGCACCCCCGGCGGATAGGCCCGCGAGGTAGACCCGACCGGGGTCCAGGTTGTGTTCACGGACTGTTCGGCGAGTCATTCCGGCAATTAGAGCGGCTTCTCCTTTATGTCTTGTCACGTGGCGGAGTTTGAACCAGTTCCAGCAGCGCTTTCTGTTGGCTTCCCGGGTCTGTTTGGGATAAATAACAATGAATTGACGCCGGGTGGCAACCTGATTCATGTTCGTAGTCCGGGCAAAGGACCGGGGAGTCTGGGTGCAACCGTGAAGCATTACAACCAGTGGGTGAGAGTCGGTGTTGTCGAGCGAATCGGGGACGAATTTGAGATACGTACGGTTTTTGTAATTGCGTTCGATAAACCTGGCCTCCGCATTAACCGCCGTGAACAGGACACAGAGTGCCAGTAAAATGGCTCCGAATCGTCCTGGACCGAATCCTCTCACGGCGAAGGTTTACTGACGGATCGGAGGAGTCTGGTTTGTAGTGATGCCGAGAGTGTTAATATCCGTGGTGTGAGACCTGATGATTTAACTTGAGAGGTACTCGGGGAATTCATCGGGGTCGATGGAAAACCCGGTGTAGAAGGGGCCGAAATCACTGTATTCGGCACTTACCTCATCGAAGCGCATTTCGTAGATAAGCCGCTTGAATTGCTTGAGGTCGTCGGAGTAAAGGGTGACCCCCCATTCCCAATCATCCAGTCCCACGCAACTTGTGATTATCTGCTGAACCTTTCCGGCGTACTGACGGCCGATTTTACCGTGACTGGACATCATTTCGGCCCGTTCCTCCTGTGGTAGCTGATACCAGTTCTGCTCGGGGGCCCTGCGCTTCGACATCGGGTAGAAAGTAACGTAGCTCATTTCGGGAATATCCGGGTCCAGTCGCATCTGCTGGTATTTCTTCAGCCGTTTTTCCCGTTCCTTGTACGCTTCATCGTAGTTGTCGTCGTTGGGTGAAATTCCTTCCTTCCGAAGACTACTTTCAACCCGCTCCTCGAGGGATTCGTACATGCTGAGTTCCGTTACCGACAGAAAGGTATCCACCCGTTCGAGTTCGGCACCAATTGAGGATGAAAGAAGCTGGCGCTGAAACGTTTCAATTGCCTCAAGGGACTCCGTGAAAAGCACGGTCATGAAGTCGGCCTCGCCGCTGACGACGCGAACGAGGTCAAATTTATGCTCCTCCGATACCGTACTGAGCAGGTCAACGGCGTCCGTGGCTTTCGTTTGTAACTCCTCGGGATTCGCCCGGGATTCATTGGTGATACGAAGCATTAAATGCGATACGAAAAGGCCTTCTTCGGTCTTTGGCGGTTGTCTCGTTGGCATGGTGTACACTTCTCGTTTGAAAGAGATTACGACGCCGAACGCCGATGGTTTTGCTTATGGTAATCCTTTGTACTCCTGCCTGGGTTTGTTCCGGATAAAGAATACTCCAGAGTTAAGTGGTTCTTAGCCGAGTAATGCGAAACGATAGTCTTCAAAACCACTGCTTTTTATCCAGTCTCAACATCGGGCCCTCAAACGACTGCACAAACAGGAGTTGAATTTCTGGAAATTGTCTCATACATAGTACAAATTCAACAATCGTGGATAGGGTTAGTTCACTTGAGCAGGGAAAACTTTTTAAAGGGGGTCCGTCGGGGGCTGGATAATTGACTGAATCAGATGGGTGATTGTAACTCGTATTCGAGTAGAAGGGCGGTACAGGTTTTGGTTGAGGAAAGCCTTTAACCGCCGGGTCGGTAATCCCTTTCGATAGCTTCGTCAAGATCAAGCCGTTGGACCATTTCCTGGAGCGAGATGTCAAAGACGGAGGCAAACGCCAGCAGTTCAACCGGATCGATTCGACGACGGCCCGATTCACAGTTGGATATAAACACCTGATCCTTGCCGAGTTTATCGGCAACTTCCGTCTGGGTCATGCCATGTTCTTTGCGCAGCTCCTTGAGCTGTTGGCGAAACTGCTCCATCAACCAGAATTTGGTTGATTCGTCGAGCAGTTCACTGGGGGAATCGGTAAAGATACTCACGAGTATTCACTCTTTCTTAAAGTATTAGCTCATATCGGTTCATGTACTACTATTAACAAGATTATAGTATAAATGGATACATGTTGACGACAACCTCAGGCGGTACATTTAGTATCTTTCCTGGAGTGTTCCGGGGACTTGTCGACAACACGTCATAAAACGCCCGATCAGATGCCACAGGGGTCAAAGAGTCTTTTCCAGAAATCTCGCGAAATGATAGGCTTGTTCAATTTAAACTTCCGTTCAATTCAGACTGGGCGAACGATACCCTGACTACTTTGACTTAACCAGGTGGTGCTTGACGTGAACGATGAAGTCGGAATTGATCTGGGCCGACACATTTCGGAATCCGAGCGGGCGCATCCGGAAGCGACCGGTGAGCTAAGCCAGCTACTCGGTCAGATAACCCTTGCGGCTAAAATCGTCTCGAGGGCCGTTAACAAAGCCGGTCTGGCCGGTATTCTGGGAACGACCGGCGAAAAGAATATTCACGGTGAGGAAATGGCTGAGCTGGACGTCTACGCGAACAACGTCTTTAAACGAAACCTGATCAACAATGCTCCCGTCTGTCTCGTGGCCAGTGAAGAGGAAGAGGAACCCGTTGAGGTTACCGATCCCGACAAGCGAGGTAAATACGTCGTGAGTCTGGATCCCCTGGATGGTTCCTCCAACATAGACTACAACGTAAGTATTGGAACGATATTTGGAATTTACCGCAAGCAGAGTGGTAAGGTCGACGAGCCGACGACGGAGGATGACATCCTGCAGAAAGGCCGTAACCTCGTGGCGTCCGGCTACGTAATCTACGGATCATCGACCATGCTTGTTTACACGACCGGGGAGGAGATCAACGGGTTTACACTGGACAATTCCATCGGGGAATTTCTCCTCTGCCACCCCGATATCGAAATGCCTGATTCCGGGGGATCCTACAGCGTGAATGAATCGTACTTCACTAAGTGGGAGAAGCCGATTCAGGAAAGTGTTGAGAGTTTCCGGGCTGATTCCAATTATACCTCCCGGTACATTGGGTCACTGGTCGCCGATTTTCACCGGAATCTACTCGGCGGCGGAGTCTTCCTCTACCCGAATGAACCCGATACCCCCGGAAAGGAAAATGGGAAACTTCGTTTGCTGTACGAGGCAGCACCACTGGCTTACTTGATTGAGGCGGCCGGGGGGCGGGCAAGCAACGGGGAAACCGATATACTGGATCTGTCGCCCGAGCGGCTGCACCAGAGGGTTCCACTTTACATTGGAAACAAGGATGCCGTTGATTTAATTGAAAAGAACGTGGAGCAACACGCAACGGCCGTCTGAGTGACGAACCGTGGCACCTGAGTTATCCCAGGTTGGTCGACTTCTCATCGTACTGGGATTGATGCTCGTTCTGTTCGGTGGGATTTTTTACTTTCTTGGTCGGGTTCCGGGGCTCGGTCGTCTACCCGGTGACATCTACTACGAAAGCGATGGCTTCAGCATCTACTTTCCAGTAACCACATGCATTCTTTTAAGTGTGCTTTTGTCCTTCCTGATTTATCTATTCAGAGCTTTCTTGCAGTAAAACAGGTTACCCTCACAGCAGGCTATAGTTGGATGGGCTAGCTGAGGGGATCATTCCTCCAGCTGGTATCGTACCGGAACGAGGACCGTGCTTTTTACCGGAACCCCTGCGGTTGAGGCTGGGGTGAACTCCCATTCTCTTACTGTTTTTAGGGCGGCCTCGTCGAGTCGATTGTACCCGGAGGAGTTTTTGATTGATACGGATTCCGGTTGGCCCTGTTTGTCGACTAAGACCTTAAGGACAACGGTACCCTCGTGTCCGAGTCGTCGGGCCCGCGGCGGGTAATCGGGGGATGGGTTACTGCGGTAATCGGCTTTCTTAACCCACTCGGCGCCCCGGCGCTTCTTGCTTGCCGGTTGCTCTTGTTTTTTTTCTTTGTCGACGTCTTTCTGCGTTTGCTTTTTCCGTTTGTCTTTTTGTTGTTCCTTTTTCTTCTCTGGTTTCTTTTCGGTGGCTTGCTTTTTGGTGGGGTCCGGTTTGGGTTCGGGCCTGGTTTCTTCTTTTTTTTCTTTTTCGGTTTCCTCCTTCTTACTGACGTCCTTTTTAACCTGACGTTTAAGGGCCATGCTCATCTTTCCGGAGTTGACGTTGACTTTGAATTGATTCTTGGGCTCACTCATGGCAACCTGCAGGAGTACAGCATGGATCAGGACGGACGCCACGAGACCGATCACGACGCGTTTCATAGTTATTGTTCCGGCTTGATGGTGAAGACGAGGTTGGATAATTTTGACTGCCGGATTGCGTCCAGGGCCTTGATAACGTGGCTGTGCTTGGCCCCTTTGGCGGCGTTCAGTCGGACCGGTCGGTCGGGGTTTTCGCTGGCGTGAGCTTGAAGCATCTGCTTCAAGCGGTTCTCCTTAACTTCTTCTTTGTTGAGGTAGATGCTTCCGTCGGCTTTTACGGAGACTGCAAGCGGTTCCTTCTGGCTGGTAACGGACTCACCGCTCTGCGCCTGAGCCAGTTCGACGGCGATTCCCTCCTGCATCACCATGGCCAGCGTCAGGAAAATAAAGAAACAGAGCAACAGGAACATGACGTCGATGAGGGGAATGATGTCGATGGCCTCATCGTCGTTCTCCGGTGAACGGCGGCTGCGGCGACGGGTTCGGTTCATGGTACCGGTTCCGTCTCCCGGAGGGCTTCTGTCGGTTCATCGATCTCGGATTTGAGTTCGGCTTCGTTGGTTTCGGTCCGTTCATTCAGGTGGAACGCCAGTTCCCCCGCGTAATCGTCGAATCTGGTTACGTAGCTGGTGGCTTTGGCCTTGAAGTAGTTGTGGGCAATCAGACAGGGTACGGCAATCATAAGGCCAAACGCCGTCGTCAACAGAGCCTGGGCGAGTCCCGAGCCAACGGCCTGTGGGTTTGCGGCAGCCCCGGCGGATCCCAGAACCTCAAAGGACTGAATGATGCCGATGACCGTCCCCAGTATTCCCAGCAAGGGGCTAATGGAGACGATTGTCTTCAGACCGTAGAGGTAACGGTGGGCCCGTTTTTCGATACGGTTAATCGCCAGGTCGAAGGCCTCCATGAGAGCGGAGGAGCCTCGGTCATCCCAGGTGTCAACCAAGTTCTTTAATAGCTTAGTTTCTGCCTCACGCACGGATTCCATGGCGTCCTCGAGGTTGTTGTGGTGGATGGACGAGAAGAAGTCCTCCAGCTCGTCACGGTCGACGCGCCGAAACTCCATGACCCAGAAGACGGCCCGTTCAAATACAAGCGTGAAGCCAGTTATGGAGCAGCCCAGAAGGATCCACATAATCGGGCCGCCCTGCTGCAGGTAGTCCATAAGTTCCATAGCGTTGAGCTGTCACTCCAGACAATAAAAGAAGTTTAAGAATCGGAATTGACCTAGTTCCATTGAGACTGTTGCGGTTAGTTGCTTTTCTCGAATCCCACCAATTTATGACCGGGATCGAGTCGGACGTGAACCGGCGTGTCGGGGCTGATCTGTTCGGAGTGGTTCAACAGGCTGTAAACACAGCGTCCTGATTCAAGACGAATCTTGTAGCGAAAGAGGCCACCAAGAAATTCGGCGTCCTCCACGATACCGTCGGCGTTCCCGTTTTTGGCGGTTTCGACCAGTATGTCGTCCGCGCGGACCATCAAGTCAAAGTCCTTCTGGTTCGGTGTTTCAACCATGTTTTCGGGGATGGTCTGGACCTCTGTTTCGATTCCTTCGGTGGTCCGTTGAGCCGGTAGAAATTCCGTGGGGCCGAGAAATTCGGCGACGAACCGACTTTCGGGATGAATGACGACGTCCTCGGGTTTACTGACCTGTTCGACGGTTCCGTTGTTCATTACGGCCGTCCGGTCCCCGAGGAAGATAGCCTCCTCCTGGTCGTGCGTCACGAACAGAGTCGGGATCCCGCTCTCTTTTAGTATCTCGCGCATGTCCTTGCGCAGCTGTTCCCGGAGGCCTTTGTCGAGGTTTGTAAAGGGTTCGTCCATTAGCAAAACCGACGGTTGCGTGACCAGCGACCGGGCAAGGGCGACACGCTGTTTCTGGCCCCCCGAGAGGTCCTCGGGATAGCGGTTACGAAACGCCCCGAGACCGACGAAGCCGAGAATGTCGTTAACCTGGCTGGTAACGTCACTGGCGTCGTTTGGTAGACCGAAGGCCACGTTTTCGGCCACGGTCATGTGAGGGAAGAGGGCGAGGTCCTGAAACACGAAACCGACGTCCCGTTGTTCCGGTGCGACGACGGTGCCACCGCCGGTTACAGTCTGATCCCGGAGGACCACTGCTCCCTCATCGGGTTCCTCCAGCCCGGCGACGACCCGAAGGGCCGTGGTTTTGCCACAGCCCGAAGGCCCAATCAGGGTGAGTATTTCATTCTTACAGAGGTCCAGGTTGAAGTTCCGCAGGGCCTGGTCCGAACCGTATTGCTTAGTGAGCCCTTTCATTTCGAGCACGCTGTCACTCATGACCTCACAAGCCCTCCTCAAGACACGTCTACCGGAGGTATTTCAGCACACAGCCCCTGTTCGAGAGGGGACGATTAATTCCAATAAGGGAATAAGAGCCAGGAAAATTCACCGATAGAAGACAAACAAATTCGCCACTATTGATAATGAGTCTCACTTGTACCCTGGTTAACCACCGTATCTTAACAATCTTTCAGGAGAAATTTGAGGCTACTAGTCCCGCTGCAGAAGGAGCCAGACGAAACAGGCCGAAAACATCATGATTGTCAAGGCGTGAGGGGCCGCGCGGGCGAACATGGCCTCCTCCGCGAAACTCCAGGTATTCGTCGCCAGGGTCTGAAACCCCGGCGGTGCCAGCAGGAGTGTCAGGGGAAGTTCCTTCATCCCCGACAGGAAGACGAAGGCAACGCTGACAAGAAGCCCCCTCCGAACAAGGGGGAAAATGACCTGGAAGAAAATTTTCAAGGGGCCCTTCCCGAGGGATTGGGCAGCTTCCTCGAGACTCGACGGGGTCTGGTACAGAGCACTTCTCACCGGACCGATGGCCTCGGCCAGGAAGTGCAGGGCGTAGGCCAGAACCAGGAGCACCAGGGTCTGGTAACCGACTGGGAGCACTGCCAGCACGAAGACGATCCAGGCCAGTGCGAAGGCAAGCCTTGGAGTCGCGTAGCCCAGGTACGCAACTCGCTCGAGTCCCCGGGACCAACGAGAATTGTACCGGACTCCTATGTACGCCATCGGCAGGGCCAGCAGGGCGGCGAGGAAAGCGGCGGGAATGGAAACGGAAATCGAGTTCCAGAGGGCCTGGCCAAGCACCGGCGGGTGCAGATTAACCGTGGTAGTGTCAACCATCCAGTACAGGACAGTGCCAAAGGGAATGCCCACGGATACTGCTGCTACCAGTCCCCCGAAGGCGTAACCCGCCCAGCTCCAGTGTCCAATATTCGTAAGGCGCTTACGGTCGACGTTGCGGTCGCCGTTTTCGTTAAACATCAGACCCTTTAGCAGGTAGGCTTCGAGCAGCAGGGCACAGAGAGTGATACCGAGCAGAATCAAGGCAAGCCAGGCCGCGTAGATACGGTCGTAGGAGGCAGTGTACTGGAGGTAGAGGGCGTAGCTGAAGGTGTCAAAACGCATCAGGGAGACCACACCGAAATCTCCCAGAACGTGGAGCCCGACCAATAACCCCCCCGCCAGAAAGGCAGGTCGGAGTTGAGGCAGGATAATTTTAAAAAACACTTCGAGTCGACTGGCACCGAGTGAACGGGCCGATTCCTCGAGTTTTGGATCCATCCCCAGAAAGGTCGTACGGAGATTCAAAAACAGATAGGGGTAGGTGGTCAGGCTCAATGCAATAAGGGCTCCGTCGTAACCGTCAAGCCGGGGAATGACGATACCGAGCGTGTTCGCCAGGGTTCCGTAAGCTCCCGTGGTGGCCAGCAGGGCGTAGGCCATGACGTAGCCCGGGACGGCAAGTGGTAGAACTCCAAGAATCGTGAAAAACAGTCGGCCGCGGAGGTTGACCCGGGTCGTCAGCCAGGCCAGCGGAAGTGCAATGACGCTACTGACGACGAGAACCCCGGCAGTTAGTGTCAGAGTGTTGAAAAGTAGACGACCGTTGCGGTACCGGAAAACCAGATCAACAAGGGTTGCCGGTTCAGCCTGAAAGGCCCGCAGTATCAGATAAATTAAGGGGATCAGCACCCCAATTACAACAACCAGGACCGGAAGCGTCAGGTACCAGCGCCGCAGTGCACCCCGGATAGGTGAGGGGAGAACCGAACGGTTGGTGGAATCGGTCAATGACTCGGCCCGGGGAATAATCCGTCAGTAAGTTTCGATTAAAGAACTCCCTCTTCACGCAGCAGGTCAAGGGTGGCTTCAAGTTCACTGAGCCGCCCAGGTTCAAAGTCGGGACTTAATTGCAGGGCATCCTGGACCGGGGTCATGTACTCGGGCACGTCGACGCCGGCCACGACCGGGTACTCGTTGACCTGCTCGGCCGCAAAGGACTGAGCCTGCTTCGAGAGCAGAAACTCCAGGAAGTTTCGAGCGGGCCCCTCCTGCTGGGTGGCGGAGATGACTCCGGCCCCGGTAACCAGGGCGAGGTTACCCGGATCCCCCTGGGCGAAGTGATACGTTTTGACGGGAGCGTCGGGGTCTGGTTTCGACTCCTCGTGTTCCTCTTCGTGTTCTTCGCCTTCCTCTTCCTCGTGGCCTTCGTACTCACCTTCCGCACCACCGTGTTTCAGTCGCAGCACGTAGTAGTGATTCGTCAACGCAACGTCGATTTCACCGGCTTTAAGGGCCTGAATCATCGGGGTGTTGGAGGTGTAGGACTTCGGGTTCAGATCCGACATATCCCTGACCCAGTTGCGTGCTACGTCCTTGCCTTCCGTGAGCCGCAGAACCGTCATGAAGTCCTGGAAGCTCGAGTAAGTCGGCGTCCAGCCGATCCGGCCTTCGAGGTTCGATTTTTGGGGGAGATCCAGTACCGAATCGGGAAGTTCATCGGGGTTAACTCGATTGCTGTTGTAGGCCAGGACCCGAAAGCGAGTGGTGACGGGAACCCAGCGGTTGTTGGACGGCACGAAGCGATTTGCTCTGTTCAGTATCGAGTCCGGTAGTCTGTTGAGCAGATCGTTGTCGACGGAGTTGCTCAGGGCACCGGTGGTATTGGCCCAGAAGACGTCGGCGGGCGTCTGGTTGCCCTCCTCGTTCAGGGCCGCCAGCAGCTGCGCGTCCTTTCCGTACTTGACGTTAACGGTGATATTGGATTGTTGCTGGTATTGTTCGACGAGACCGTCCACCAGCGGTTTGCTGCGACCTGAGTAGACGGTCAGTGTCTGATCACCGCCGGACGTGCAACCAGTTAGTATTAATGGAACAGCAAAAATCATCAGCAGTAGTGGGGCAAAACGGGTACGAAAATAAGTCACAGTCAGTGACCTCCTGTGAAAAGTAAAGGCTGGACTTGACATCGGTAGCGGTAGTTTAGGTTGTGAAACTGAGTCTCAGTAATAGTTTAAGGATCTTTCCGGACTCTCTCCAGTTCCGTGGTCCGGAAAAGTGGGGAATGAGTCTACTTAACCAAGCCTGGATGTCACTGATCTTGTCCCAATACCGTACCGGGGGGCCAACCCTCGGCGTGACCGGTGCGGGCAAGCAAGACTATGGGGAATCTTGATGCTGAAAGAGAGATTCGTTCACAAAACAGGAGACGTTTCCGTTGTGCGGATTTGGGAATGAGACAATCCGATTCGTCTCCCCAGGTGATAACTCCGTGAACGGAACTGTGTCGGAGCACGGGTGATCGTTTAATAGTTATTTTCACTTATAGGACAGGCGAGCCCGCGTACGGGAGATAGTAAGAAGATTAGATGGTTCAATCCCACCGGAGGGTTACTACTTACAGGCACTCACTTGAATGTGGGTTCTTTTAGCGTCAGCGGTCGCCAGGGCAATGGTCCATCGATTCATGATCCCTGTCCCAATCGAACTAACGATGGTTCTCAAGGTGACAGCTGTTCGCCATGGATGTTGCTGGTGCGAACAGTCAACTACCCGAGCGGGAAAGAAACGATGGCCCAGTGTCATTCCAGAACGTTACAACCCACCTGAAGCCGACAAGTCCCGTTGCGGAACGTCGAATGAGAATGAGTTTATCGGGCAACGGATCTTAAACTCGAATACGGTGGGAGCTCAACGGACCCCAAGCGATAAAAGACCATTACTTGTTCAGGATTGCTTTGGCACCTTCGAGGTACTTCTTGCCGTCCTGGCGGACGGTCTGGGCCTTGCGCTTTTCGGACGCCAGGTGAACGGACTCGAGGTTCTTTGCGACGTCGTCGTAATCCTTACCGGATTCCTTTTTGATTTTAGCGAGTGCGTTTTCCATGGTGTAACTCATGCGGTGGATCTGGAAGAAGTCCTGCTCGGAGAGTTCGTCCTTGGCCAGAAGATTTTTCAGCTTACTGTTGGCCTCTTTCATGTTGGCGACGGCCTCGTCGTAGGTTTCGGCTTTCTTGCCCTGGAAGTGATCCGCGCGCTCCCGATCGTGGTCGGGCTGATGACCGTCTTCGTCGTGATGGTCTTTCTCCTCGTGCTTGGAGTCGGCGTGATCGTGATCGTGTTCGGTTTCGGACTGATGTTCGGTCTGCTGGTTGGATCCGTTTGAGTCCGTGTTGCTGTTACCGCAACCGGCCACCAATCCCGTTGTTAACACCAGACTGAGACCAACAATGCATAGTCGTTGTACGATACCCTTTTTCATGGGAAATACACCTCGGAAAGAGTTTTATATATATTGAATCTCAATTAAAACGAATAAAAGTGTATATCACTCAGCACAAGCTTAAAGTGTGGCGTTGTGCTAGGGACGAAATCGGGCTCATAATCTAATTCGTCGGATATAGGAGGCGATTCCGGTGAACATCGACTTTAATCGAAAGCGGCTTTGATCCCTGTGCGAGGAGTTTACCGTAGAGCGTCTTCATTTTTTCGGATCGGTCTTGAGGGATGATTTCTCCGCTGAAAGTAACGTCGATGTCCTCGTGGAATTTTCCCTAACTCATCCTTATCCGCGGTCAATCAATGTTTACGGAAGTATAGACGCACAAAAGTGAGGAATCTGGGTGATCCGAACACCCGAGGTTTTTTGCTGACTAAGTTAGTTCGTGTCCGCCGCTTGCCGGAGGGTTTGGTCGAAGGTAACAAGCTGACAATTCAGGCGGTTGCAAAGCAGTAAGTAGGACGCGTCGTAAGCCGTTAGGTCGGTCTCCAGTGCCAGGGAGGCGACGGGGGAATCTTCTAACCCCACCAGGGTCAACCGGTCGTAATCCATGCCCATGGATAGGCTTTTAAGGATGGCGTCTTTCTGTTCGGGGTGTTTGCGGATTTTGGTGACGGCGACGTTCTGTACTTCGTAGGGAAGGAGTGTGGGGGCGTATAGCGTGTGACCCTCGCAGCGCGACTTTGCTTCCTCATGCCGGGGTTCCCCGAAGAGAAACGCCGCCCAGACGGAGGCGTCAACAACCCGAGTGGCCATTACCGCTGATCGCGATCGTGACGAACGGTTCGCGTGGCATCGTCCTCCGTCTCAAGCCCACTGCTC
>JBDGPI010000015.1:0-2045 GCA_042219765.1 Salsurabacterium abyssinicum (SeqCode) | reverse complement strand
CGAGTGAGTTTGGATCGTCACGGTCGACGCGAGCTCTCGGCATTCGAAACGCAAAAGGATGCTCACCGTATTCGACGGCGGTCTTAAGAAAGTTTTGCATGGCATATTCATCGGCGGGGGCCCCAACCACAATGTTCGGCAACGAACGCAGGTAAACCATGTCGTGTATTCCCTGGTGGGTTTCACCATCGCCTCCGACGATTCCCGCACGATCAATGATGAACCGTACGGGCAGGTCCATTAAGCAGACGTCGTGAACCACCTGGTCGAACGCCCGCTGTAGAAACGTCGAATAGATCGTGGCGACAGGAGCTTCCCCCTGTGTTGCCAACCCCCCGGCAAAGGTAACCGCATGTTGCTCGGCTATGCCAACGTCGTAGAAACGGTCAGGGTGTTCCTGCTCGAACCGTACCGTCTGAGTTCCCTTGCGCATTGCTGCCGTGATGGAGTGAAGCCGTTTGTTGTGATGAGCAAGATCCGTTAGCGTCTGGGATGCCCAGGCGGACCACTTTGGGTAATCGGCGGACTCGGATTCCTTGGCTTCACCAGTTTCAATCACGAACGGACTCGTCGAGTGACCGGCGTACTTCTCGTCCTGTTCGGCCGGCTCGTATCCGTGGCCCTTTTCCGTTAAGACATGAACGAAACGGGGACCATCCTCCTGTTTAACCTGACTGAATTGCTTCAGCAATCGATCAGTATCGTGTCCGTCCACCGGTCCGAAGTAACTGAATCCAAGTTCCTCAAACATAATCCGGGGGAAAACCAGGTTTTTCACGCTTCGTTCGGCCTTCTCGGCAAGGTCAAGCGCACTTTCACCCAGCTTCGGAATTGCACCGAGCACCCGCTTAATTTCATCCTTGAACTGGCGGTAGGCCGGTAAATGTATCAGGCGATTGAAGTACTCCGTGATAGCCCCCACATTGCGGGCAATAGACATACCATTATCGTTCAGAACAACGATGAGGTCGGATTCAAGCCAGCCGGCGTTGTTCAATCCCTCGTAGGCCATTCCGGCGGTCATCGCACCGTCACCAATAACCGCAATAACCTCGTCCGACGTCTGCTGATGCTTCAGGGCTTCCGCAATCCCAACGGACGCCGACACGGATGTCGAGGCGTGACCGGCGTTAAATATATCGTGCCGGGACTCCTCACGCTTCAGAAACGGTGCCAGCCCCCCCTTGGTCCGGATGGTCTCCAGGTCGTCGTTTCGACCTGTTAGCATTTTGTGAATGTATCCCTGGTGTCCAACATCCCAGACAATCTTGTCGCCTGGAGATTCAAACAGATAGTGCAGGATTACCGTTAGTTCCGTAACACCCAGACTTGCTCCGAAATGTCCTCCACTCTCGGACACTGATTCAATCAGCCGTTTCCGACAGGCCGAAGCAAAATCCTGAAGTTCATCCTCCGGTAGTCCCTTTAAGTCCTCCGGGGAGTTTACGCCATAGTATTCAAAAGTCATGTTATCGATACCTCTAAACCGTTAAAAAAAATACAGACTTGTTCACAACGTCAAACAGTAATTATAACAAAATAAAATGTAAACGAGGGAAAGAACTCCGCGAAAACGACTAGCGATTGGTTGACTGCTGAATTTTCTCGTTCAGACGATCCTTCAGGACGGCCGAATCGGATCCACACATGATCAGATCGTCCTCCAGGGGATTCTTGATTTCCACCTCAACGGGTTCCCGATCAGGACCGTCAAACTCTCGATCGGTAGGACCTGGTCGTTCCTCGTCACCGAGGCAGTAATCCCAGTGGTCACAGCGAATCATCGTGCCGTCCTTCTTTTCGTATTCACACCATTTGTAGTCCGTATTACGTTCGTAATCCTCGACTCTGTTTTCATTGGCCATTTCTCGTACCCGTTGAATCATCATGTGTACACTCTCGACGGTTCCGGGATCCATCTCCTGAAACTCGAAGGCCGTCGAACTATCGGGGGACTCCGTGAGGTAATGAATGCCCGATACTTCCGGTATTACCCCAAACGCCTGGTAGAACAGCCAGGCGTAAATATCAAGCTGCCGGCTGTG
>JBDGPI010000014.1:6340-16938 GCA_042219765.1 Salsurabacterium abyssinicum (SeqCode) | reverse complement strand
CCAAGCCTGCAGAGCTCGTTTAAACTGGCTTTGGCCATCGAACCAGTGGGATCGGTCATCCAGGACGGTAACGCCGCCGTTGTGGGCCGGACAGGGGATGACGCTTCCATGGTTCCGGTTTCGATTGAACTATCGGCCCCCAATCTTAATTACTCCGATTCGTACAGCGTCCAGGTCGTACGCAACAGGTACCTCTCACCGGGATTAATCAACATGGCAGCTGCTAATTTTGCCAGCGCCAAGATGGGTCAACTGGGATTGAACAGAGTTGAAAGTTCAGTCAAAATTTCGCTCAAAAACAACAAAGACCTTACGATCGGAACCACCAGCATTACTTCCGGTAGTTTCGATCCCTGGGCATTTTTGCCGATATCGGGAGTCTGGAACAATCGGTTTGACCAGATTGAGGTTGAGAATGTATCCATTGAGATGACGATGGTTCCGGAACAGCAATCGGCGATTATCGAAGACGTCTGGTTAACGTCCAATTCCATCACGCCCGGTGAACCTGCCACGGTCTTCGTCCGGCTTAAACCGTACCGGGGAAAAACAACCGTGAAGAAAGTCGAACTCGATATACCGGCTTCCCTGCCCGGAAGCAAAGCAAAACTAAGTGTCGTCCCCGGTTCGAAATTAATCGGACTTCAGGCAGAGCCCACCACGTCGGGCCAACTGATTAGTTACCTGAATAACTACCGTAAGGACAGCAAACTTGCCGTTGTGCTGCAGATCCCCCGGTTCCAGATGAACGCCGCCGGTCACAACCTACCGCAACTCCCGTACAGTATCACCGGAACTTACGAACGAGCTCACAATTCCACCGCCTCATTTAAACAGGGCGTCATTAAATCCGTTGAATCCACCCCCTGGGTGTTACGGGGCCAACAATCATTAAACCTCCCCATAAAAAAGTGAATAAGAAAAATGGAATGGAAGGAATTAACATTACTTCGAGCGTTAGCTCGAAACTGAAAAGGAGTGCCCGCTGAAATGAAACGTTCCTACGTTGTCGTTCTTCTTGTACCAATTCTATTATCCGGTATTGCGGTTCAAAGTTTTGCCGCCAGGACCAGTCTCTGGGAAATAAAAAATATCAAATCCTGGCTGGAAGGAGATTTCGAGGGTGTTGGGTTGACGTCCAAAGGGACCGTACAACCCACAATTGCAACCGAAACGACCAATTTACCCGCCCGGCTGGTATGGGGTTCCGTCCCCTCTAACGGTGCTACGATCGTGGGTACGTCGCTACCGGCGGCCCTTTACAGAGTAAATTCCAACAACGAATACACTTCCCTCAAGAAGACGGATGACCTTGGTTTCACCGCCATTCGTAAACAGAACGGTTACATCTACGCGGCAGCCACCCCATCCGGTACAATTTATCGGGCCAGATCAGGGTCGGATTCCTTTGTGAAATTTTCCACCCTCCCGGATAGTTACATCTGGACCATGAGTCCCGACAAAGATGGCAATGGATTATTTGTCGGTACCGGCGCCCATGGAAACCTCTACCATCTGGCGGCCGACGGAACCTATACCAAACGAGCATCACTCGAGGACCCCAACATTACAAGTCTCACCTACTACGACGGAACCTTGCACATTGGAACTGACGAAGGATCCCTTTTCAAACTGTCGGACGGAAAAATTAAATCCATCTATGGATTTAACAACGGAGAAGTATCCAGTCTCACGAGCGACGGTACTTACCTTTACGTCGCTATCAACCAGCAGAAAAAAGGATCACAGCAACAACAAAAGGAGAAGAACGTCTCCGAACTCGCCCGGCAGCTCAAGCAACAATCCCTCCAGGAACAGTCTCAGCAAGGCCCCATTAAGACGGGGGTATCGAAACCCGAACTGGGAACCGGCACCCCCAAGGCCAGCAGCATGATGATTCAGGAAATGAGAAAGCAATCACGGTCCAGTTCCTCTAGCTTCTTTGCGGGATTAAACGGAACCATGGTTTACCGGATTGACCCCCCCGGTAAAATGAACGTTATCTACAACGATCCGCAGGAGATTGTTCATGACCTTGAAAGCGATGGAGAAAACCTGTACGTCGCCACCGGTGGCAGCGGTCGCCTGTACAAGGTGAAACGAAATTTTACTCGTATCGCCCACTTCAAGGCCTCTCAAAAACTTGTTCTCGACGTACGGTTGAACGACAGAAATCAAGTTGCGGCAATAACAACCGGCGAGGGGGGATCACTGCATCAGCGCAGGCCGTTCGACGCCCAGAAGGTCGTGTACCGATCGAAGGTCCTCGATGCCGAACTCATGGCTCAGTGGGGAAATCTCAATTACATCGGAGACGGTCCCATCGAACTTCGGACCCGTTCCGGCAATAGTTCAACCCCCGACGAACACTGGTCTGACTGGACCGAATGGTCAGCGTCACAAAATCAATCCATCAACTCTCCCCACAGTCGCTACCTGCAATTTGAGGCAAGGTTCCTCAAACCGCAGTCACAAATTGAGGAAATCGACATAGCGTTCCTTGTGCCGAACCAGCGACCCCGCATAGCTAATTTTTCCGTTAGCTCAAATCCCGTACGCAAACAGTTCCTTCAGTCCCGCGAAACCTCCGGCGACAACGGTAAAAATTCCCATTCAGGGTCCCGCCACACGGCAAACAGTTCCTCCAACAAAGTTGATCCCTCGGCCATCAAAAAGCGGACGGTAAGCTGGCAGGTCATCGACCCTGACGGCGACCCCGCTCAGACCAAACTCTTCTACCGACCCAGAGATTCCCGGCGCTGGATTTCCTTTACTGGGAACCAATTCATTAATGACGACCAGTATGTCATTAATCTTCAGGACCTGGCCGACGGAAAATACCACATAAAGTTGACGGCCTCGGACCGGCGGTTCAACGACCCGGGATCGGGATTCTCCACCTCCGAAATTACCGGACCGATTCTTGTGGACAACACCCAGCCGGAATTCAGCGATTTCGAACTATCCCGGAGCAAACTTTCCTTCGTTGCCAAAGACGAAACCAGCAGAATCCTGATCGCTCAATACAGGGTCAACGGTGGCAACTGGCAAACAATCTGGCCCCAGGACAAGATTTACGACCAGAAGACTGAAGCCTTTGCCGTTCAGCTCTCCAACGATCGCAAAGAAGGCGACGTAATTGAACTTCGCATGATAGACGAGGGCGGTAACCAGGCGTTCAAGAGTGGTACCCTCCCGTAAACCATCACTAACGCCCCGGGACGGTCACCCCCTGGTTTGTTACACTAGCTGACACGCAGCATTCCAAGGACCCACGATCGCTTCCTCAAGCTGGGATCTAACCATGAATCAAGCGAATCAATCAACGGTAACTGTCTCCGGGTTCGGGGCCTGTACCCCTCTCGGTTCCAACTGGAAAACCACCCGGGACCGGCTATACGCCGGTCGGACGGGATATCAACGGGAAACCCTCAACGGTACGGAGACCTGTTTTGGACGAGCGGACATTGAGACGGATACCGATTCACCCCGTTACGTACAACTTGCTTATCAAGCTATTGAGGACCTCAAAAATTCCTACCGCATTCCCTCTGAGGGAGCGCTGGGACTGGTTGCCACTTCAAGCAAAGGCGGACTCGGCCAACCAATCCCTGAAACGATTACGGGATCGGAAAACCCCGGTGTCTGGTCGGCAGAGTTATCCGGAGAACTCCCTGGTTTGACACGGACGTCCACACCGAACACGGCCTGTGCCACGGGCCTCTCGGCCCTGATTCACGCCGGCCGGTGGGTTGCCGACGGTGCCGTCGACCACGCAGTCGTCGTTGCCTCCGAGAGCTGCTTTCACCCCACGCTTCTAGCCGGTTACCAGAACCTGAAAGTACTCTGTGACGAGAATGGTATGCGCCCTTTCCACCCGGAGCGATCGGGTTTTGCCCTGTCGGAAGGAGCAGCGGCCGTCCACCTTTGCAGTGAATCCTTCAGGAAGGAACAGGGACTCGAACGGCAGGGAACCCTTCTTGGCTGGGGAGAGACCTGTGATGCCCACCATATGACAAGGATGAAAACTGATGGATCCGAAGTCACTCGAGCAATAGACCTCAGCCTTGAACAGGCTGACATTGACCGCTCAATGGTGGATCTGTTGCACGCGCATCTGACGACGACCGAAACCAACGACACGATGGAATCCCGGTTACTGGAGACATGGATCGATTATCCCGTCCTCCAGGGAATCAAACCGGCCGTGGGTCATACGATAGGTGCCGCCGGACTTCTGGAGGTTATTGCTGTTCTTACCAGCCTCAAAACCGGACGTCCCTTTCCGCTTCCTACCGCAGACCGTAACCACTTCCCGAACAAAGCCCTTCACCCCGAAAATAATGCCCCCTCGAGCTTATCGGTTGGACTCAGTTGGAACATGGGCTTCGGAGGACACAACGCGGCGGCCGTCTTCGGTCGTGAACAATGAGAATTGACAAGTAACAGGTAACGAGCTGGGTTCCAACCAAGAGGATTGAACGAAGACGTTACGGTAAAGGGTCTCTAATCCTAGCGATGACCAACCGTGCCACCGATTTCCCTTTCACGATAAAACCGAATTAAAAAATCTAATACATCTCAAAATATTTTGAGATGTATGACAAACGGAGCTCGGATTTTCGTGGGTAGTAAGCTGACAGCTAAGGGCTGAGAGCAGGTCGCATTTGGGTGACGCGAACTTAATACTGTTTTCTCCGGTATCTCCGAAGCTTGATCGGAAAGGCAATGTTCAATTCTGGACCGCCGAGATTCGACTTTTGACTATACTTAAACTTTTCACTCTTCACTTTTCACTATCTAAGGTTTCGATCCTGAATTTTGGATGTTTTTAACTTTCAACCTTCAACTTTCCACTTTCAACTCAGCCCATGACTTTCGACCGTTTTACTCGTCCATGTTCCAGTGCTCCAGAAATTCCTCACGGTCAATTTCTTCGGCACCCTCCTGCCGAAGTTCCATGGTCCAATCCACATCAACCCGTTCAGTTTCCTCGGTTTCGGGAATGTAGGTCATGAACCGGCTGACCTTGAAATCGTCGTCGCACTCGTAAAAACTGAAGGATTCACCTTTGGTGGGGATGAACTGACTGGTTTTATAATAGTTTTTATCGTCGGACAATCGATTAAACCTCCCGGATAATCCCAAATTAATCCTGCAACAACACTCTACTGATTTTAGTTTTTTCCGTAAATAATATTAACTGCAAATATCATCCGGATACCACGGAGGATTACTGTTGACCAAAGTCATCGGTATTGACGAAGCCGGACGCGGTCCAGCACTGGGACCACTCGTAATCGGTATCACAGAGTGGAATCCTGGGGTTGCCCCCGAGCTGGAGGACCAGGATCTCACGCTCAGGGACAGTAAAAAGCTTTCGGCCCAGCAACGAGACAGTACCTACAGTTTTTTGAAGAAAAACCTCCGCCACACGGTCTGTTCAATACCAGCGTGGGTTATTTCTCGACCGGATGAGACGATCCCCCAACTCGAAGCTCGTGTTATAAGCAACGCCCTGCAATATTTTGACGCTCACGACGTCTACAGTGATGCCCTTGGCAGTGGCAACAGAGCCCACCGATGGATCAAAAACGAGTTCCCGGAACGCTCCTTTCAGTTTGAATCCGGCGCCGACGACACCTATCCCGCGGTTTCAGCCGCCAGTGTCCTGGCCAAAGTAACCCGGGACAGGGCAATCAGTTCACTGGAATCGTCCTACGGGGACGTCGGATCGGGGTACCCCTCGGACCCGTCCACACAACGCTGGCTTGAATCCTGGAGTAACAAACCAGACTGGCCGGCCTTTGTCAGAACCAACTGGAGTACCGTCCAGGACCTTGAGAATTAATTAATCCGGCCTTTCCAGACCCTGTCGTCTTCGGTAAAGAGACGTTTATCGGGCCCCGGGCTCCTCAGGGAAGCCCCTTCTTCATGCGGCTTGTAGAGGTAGACACTTCCCCAGCGGTCCCGAACCCAGTGCCCAAAATAATCAAGCGGTGACCTGGGTACCTTACCGTTTCGGGAGGCCGAAAGAAGCCGGTTTAGAACAACCTGTCCCCGGGTCAAGGTACTGTGCTGCTGGTAATCATCAACCGGATTAGGATTGCCGTCGGACGGCCACTTGAAAACCACGTCTTTTCGGGTCTCAACCGTCGCACTGGTTTGTTCGATGGACACTGGTACACCCTGCCGTCTTACCGACAACCGTGTGGACGCTCCAATTGTTAGCTGAAGCCTATCGGACTCGTACACCCAGCGTAGCGTTCCCCTTCTCAAAATAAAGAACTCGTCCCCAAAACGAAGTCCCTGGGGTTCTCCGTTCACCCGCATCGCCCCCCGGCCCTCAAGCACATCAATTAAAAGCGAATTCGGACTCCGGGGACGACCACGGTGAACAAAACGGGATCCCCCCTCAAACTGGACCCTCATAATGTTCGAAGTTCCCAATTTACCGTACAGGGACCCAGCTTTCACACGGACTTTATGGCCGGTGTTAATGGCATCACCGGGTAATAAAACGGAACCATTAACGATCCCGCTGGTACTGAAACTTTTAACAACTTTAAAATTGGGCGGGGTAGGAGCCTCGTTAAGAACAAAAACTTCCACCGTGAGACATAAGACCAGAAGCGCTAGACAGTACTTGCGAAGTGCGATACTATTCAGGGAACAATTCATAATCCAGGGAAAGTTAGAAACCGATAAGCAAATCGGGAATTAAAAAAAGGGCCGGCCCATTTCACTGGACCGGCCTGATTGGAATGGAAGGGGAATCGTATGTATTTAGGGGAATAACCAACCATCGACTAACTAAAATATGCCACAGCGGCGCGATATTATCAAGTTCCAAGCACCGTTCCCGGCAAAGTATTTTCACGGCTAAAGATCGTCGAGTTCATCGCTTATTTCGCGAATTCTTCGTTTTTCGTCGTCACTGAGTTCCTCCCAGGACATATCCTTCAGCCGATCGAGGATTTCGTCGGCTTCCTGAACCATTTCCTCCCGTTTTTTTTCCCGCCGCCGCCACTGATCCTTCTTTTTCTTCACCTTGCGCTTGCGAACCCATTTCTTGAACGAATCGAAGATCGAGGACTTGGGATCCAGATATCGAACGTAAATGAGCCCCATGCCAAGACCACCGAGGTGAGCGATATTAGCCACACCAAGCTGTGTTTCGGATATACTGATCAAGAGTTCAAATCCCGCTATAAACATGATGAAGTACTTCGTTTTCATAGGAAAAATACCCATGATGAACACCTCGCGGTCGGGCCAGTAGTAGCCGAAGGCACCAAGCAGACCAAAAATTGACCCCGAGGCACCTACGACTGGAATCAGGCTTTCGGGGGACCGGCCGTAATTCACAACAACCATGGCCATACCGGCCGCTAAACCACAGACAAGGTAAAACTGAAGGAAGGAAAACTCATCCCAGAGTCGTTCAACTTCGGTTCCAAACATCCAGAGAATGAACATATTGATTAAGATATGAAAAAAGCCACCGTGCAGGAATTGATAACTAACCAGCGTCCAGATGAAGCCACTTTCAACGAACATTTCCGGAACAAGAGCAAAGTACATTCCGATTGGCTGGAGAGTGATCCCCTGACCTCCACCCGGTGAGGAAATGCCCAACCCTTGCCAACCAAGACCAATCTGGGCAAATAATTGAAGACCAAAAACGACTGCGTTGGCAATGATAAGTTTCTTTACCATTGGCGTTATTGAACCAGGACCGAGCCTCACCTGTGTACGCCTCATGTATGTCACTCCAGGACAATGAACGGTGCTAATCGGACAGGATTAACGTGCTTGAATGCGTACGGTCCAGGTAACCAAAGCCCCGGACCCCACGAGCAATCGCACAATTCTACCGAACTAAATCCGAGTTAACGCCATTTGGTGTTTAAAATTTAAATTAAACCCACAAAACAGGACGTAAGTATTTTGTAATGACCAGGGAACGAGCTGGTAATCCATCCCGAATAAAACACCTAAAATAGTTTGCCTGATGTGGATTGAATTTAAAGTAACAAGAGTTTCGAAAATTAAATTTCCGGAACCCCGGAACGGTTCAAGCTGACCTTGGGCACAGCATCCGTCATAGGTTAAACTGTCCACTTGGAATTCTCTTAAATGGAACGGTTCTTCATGAGTTCTGCTGTGATACTGGTTATTGGTGACGAGATCCTCCATGGAGAAATTGAGGATCAAAATGGTCCCTGGTTAATTTCCGAATTAAACAACCATAACGTTGACGTTGAACGATGCTGTATCCTTCCCGACACGACGGACATCATTTCCCGGACAATTAATCAGGCGTTCGACGACGGAGCCGATTACATATTAACCACCGGGGGCGTCGGACCAACTCACGACGATCGGACCCTGGAGGCAGTCGGACAAGCCCTGAATAGCCCCCTGAAATACGACGAGAACCTCATACAGGTTCTGGAGGATAACCACGGAGACTTAACTGCCTCCCAGAAGAAAATGGCTCGCCTACCGGAGGGGACGGAGTTTCACCTCCTGGACAATTCCATTGGCATGGCCTTTGAAGTGGGGGACATTTACGTTTTTCCCGGTTTTCCCGAACTCCTGAAACCCCTTTTCTTTAAGCTTCAGAGTAATTTTGAAGGTGACGAACGGTTCCTGGAAACGATTCAAGCGGAGGGCCTGGAATCCGATATTGCCCCCGAACTGGAAGAACTCCAGGAGGAATTCCCCGAACTTCAGTTCGGGAGCTACCCTCACACAGACGGCTCCATTACCCTTAAAATCCGAGGCCGAGATCCCGAACTCATTGAAAGGGCCCGGGACGAACTCGAAAAATCACTGGATCGTTCGGACTAGAAATTATTGGTCCATGGTCCGTAGTCCGTGGTCCATGGTCGGTGGTTTTAGGTCACCGTTAAGCAGGTGAGGGCTTCGACTTAGGACCATGTAGTCTTGACCAGGGACTAATTACTTTTTCTTTTCAACATTTGAAGTATCATCACTTGTTATTATTACTTTAACCTGCCTCAGGCACCATTTACTTTGACATCCGGTTTTTTCGGACGATACCATTGCCGGAACTTTCACAGGAGGTCTCACAGTGACAATACGAATTGCTAACGGTCAGGGATTCTGGGGGGACTGGTCCGAAGCTCCCAAAATGCAGCTTCGCAATGGACCGATAGATTACCTCACCATGGATTATCTGGCCGAAATTACGATGTCAATTATGCAGAAACAGAAGGCCAAGGACCCCGATCGTGGTTACGCCCGGGATTTTATCGGCTTAATGGACGACATTATGGAAGAGTGTCTCGAAAAAGACGTAACCGTGA
This sequence comes from Salsurabacterium abyssinicum (SeqCode), assembly GCA_042219765.1. Taxonomy (GTDB): domain Bacteria; phylum T1Sed10-126; class T1Sed10-126; order T1Sed10-126; family CAZEBV01; genus JBDGPI01. Next base: position 7,603 of record JBDGPI010000014.1, on the reverse strand, counting down.
TCACGAACGCCGGAGGCCTTAACCCCGAGTCCTGTCAGCAAGCTCTGCTTGAGCTGGCCGAAAGTAAGGGACTGTCTCCGAAAATTGGCATGGTGTCCGGCGATAACATCATCGACCAGCTCGACGAGCTGGAGGAACAGGGAGCAAACTTCGACAATTACGATACCGGTGAATCCTTCGACAAAATTCGTGACGAGGTTGCCACTGCCAACGTTTACCTTGGCTCCCCTCCGATCCTCGAGGCCCTCGAGGACGATGCCGATATCATCGTTACCGGACGCTGTACTGACTCCTCAATCGTCATTGCTCCCCTTCTCTACGAATACGGCTGGGACTACGATCAACACGACCTGCTTGCCTCGGGAATGATTGCCGGTCACCTGCTGGAATGCGGTGGTCAAGCCACGGGTGGCAATTACGAAGGCGAATGGCAGAACATCGAGGGACTGCACAAACTCGGCTACCCCATCGCCGAGGTGGACGAAGACGGGACCATTGTTATTACCAAGCACGACAATTTAGGTGGAAAGGTTGAACGAGGCTCCGTCATGCAGCAGCTCCTTTACGAAGTCGGCGATCCGTCCAAATACATCGCTCCGGAAGTCATTGCCGACATTACCGAAGCGGAACTCGAGGAAGTCGGTGAAAACCGGGTTCAGTTCACCGGTGTTAAAGGAAAACCCCCAACGGATACTTACAAAGTTTCCATGGCTTACGAGGATGGTTACAAGTCGGAAGCCTCGCTGGCTTACGCCTGGCCAAACGCCCTGGAGAAAGCAAAGAAGGGTGAGGAGTTACTGCGCAAGCGATTCGAGGAAATGGATCTCGAATACGAGAAAATTAATTTTGAATACCTCGGCTACAACGGTATCTACGGGGAGGCCACGCCGAACCCTCCGGACGATCCTCCGGAAGTCATCCTCCGTGCAGCACTTCGAGGCCCGAACAAGGACGACATCAACCGGTTCGGACGAGAAATTGCCCCGCTTGTCTTCAGAGGTCCCGCGTGTGCAACGGCCTACGGTGGCGGACGTCCGCGAGCTAAACCCATTATTCAATACTGGCCCGCCCTGGTTGAAAAAGACCTGGTTGAGCCGAATGTATCAGTGAAGGAGGCAGGCTAATGCCGACCCAATCCCTTAAAGATCTGGTCTACGTGCGATCCGGTGACAAAGGAGCTAACGCCAACATCGGTGTTATTGTGAAGGATGAAGAAAACTACGACCTAATCGCCGATCAACTGACCGAGGACGTGGTGGCCGA
>JBDGPI010000014.1:0-6330 GCA_042219765.1 Salsurabacterium abyssinicum (SeqCode) | reverse complement strand
GTCGAGGTCGTCAAGGTCGTCCTTGTCCGGCGAGTCGAAGTCGCCGGTCGGGCCGCAGAGCAGTTTGTCGGGGTGCGGCTTGTCCTCGATCGCCTCGGCGCTAACCCCGTGTTCCTCAGCCAGCGTCTCGAGGGTCACGTCGACCGCTACGAAATTCCTAACCTCGGTGCCCTGAATTTCGTTCTTCACGAGGTTCTTGATGGTGGGGGCATCAGTTCCCTTCGAAGCGACGCCCAGGGAAAAGCCCTCTGCGAAGCGTTGCTGCAGATAGACGTTGAAGTTCCGGAAGGGGTCGAGGTCTAAGACCATGAGTGACTACGACTATATTCGAACGGACGTCGAGGACAACGTTGGTACTATTACCCTTGATCAACCCGACAAGAGAAACCCCCTTGGATTTGAGACGAGCGAGGAAGTCATTGATGCCCTCGAAACCTTCGACCGGAACGACGAAGTGGTCTGTATCGTTATCACCGGTGCGGGGAACGCGTTCAGCGCGGGAGGAGACATCGAGGAATTCAGTGATGCCATGGAAAAGCCGGCCCTGCAGCACCTTGAGGAAGGGGACACCTCGGTCGAGCTCTACAAAAAAGTAACTGACATCAAGACTCCCCTGATCGCCTCCGTTAACGGACACGCACTCGGTGGAGGCATTGGAATGGTTGCCGCCACGGACGTGGCCATTGCCTCGGACGAGGCTAAATTCGGAACCCCCGAAATCACTCTTGGGTTGTTTCCACTCGTCATTATGCCCCTGCTGCAGCGAGCCGTGGGCTACAAGAACACGATGGACCTTGCCCTGACCGGCCGTATTATCGACGCCGAGGAAGCCCGGGACATGGGCTTCGTTAGCCGGGTTGTGCCCGACGACGAACTTGAGGACGTCACTCGGGAGATGGCTGAGAGTATTGCATCGAAAAGTCCCGCGGCTTTAAATATTGGGAAACGAGCATTTTATGGCACAATGGACATGGAGCTTGATAAAGCTCTGGATTTTGCTTCGTCCCTGCGTGTCACCACCTGGGATACAGAAGACCTTAAAGAAGGAACCGAAGCATTCCTCGAAGACCGCGAACCCGAGTGGAAGGGTCGATAATTAGCACTTCGTAAGATCTTTCCAGGTATTCTTTTAACTGATTTGATAGCTTTGTACGAAAACTAACGACTACCTAAGACCGGAGTTTCTACCATGGAACGCGAAGAAGAACTGCTCGAGAAACGGGAAGAAATCAAACAGGGTGGACCCGAACGAGGCCACAAAAAACTGGAAAAACTGAATAAATTATTCGTCCGGGATCGACTTAAATTATACTTCGACGACGAGGAACCTTACTTCGAAACCGGTCTCATGGCTCGAAACCAGGAGGAGGAACTCCCCGCCGACGGTGTGGTAACCGGCACCGGTGAAATTGACGGACGGTTGGTTTTCTTCGCCGCCAACGATTACACCGTCAAAGCCGGCTCCATTGGGGATATGCACGGCGAAAAGATCCTTCGAATGCAGGAACGAGCCAGTGAAGCCAAGCGCCCGCTACTCTACCTTATTGATTCCTCCGGTGCCCGCATCGACGAGGCCGCTGGTTATCACTCCGCCAAGGGAAGCGCCGGGTCACTGTTCTACAACCACAGTCTTCTCTCGGGCCGCGTGCCACAGATCGGTGTGCTCTACGGCCCCTGTTTCGCCGGTACCGCTTATACGCCCGTCTTCTGTGATTTCGTCATCATGGTTAAGGACATGGCCGGAATGGCGATTGCCTCCCCCCGGATGGTTAAAATGGCCACGGGTCAGGACATTTCCATTCAGGAGCTCGGCGGTGCCGACATGCACGCCCGCCAGTCCGGCAGCATCGACTTTGTAGTCGAGGACGAGGAAGAAGCCGCGGAAGTTGGCAAAAAACTACTAACCTACCTACCCGATAGTTTTGACGACCCGGTTCCGGACGGTGAACCGAAGGAACCCTCCGGGAACCCCGGTAAAATCGATGACCTCATTCCCAAAAATCCCAACGCCCCCTACGAAATGAAGACCCTTATTAACTCGGTCGTTGACGCCGATTCGTTTTTTGAAGTCAAGGAAAATTACGCCAAAGAATTGGTCACTGGATTCGCCCGGCTGGACGGCAGGACGGTGGGCGTTGTCGCCAACCAGCCCAAAGTCAAGGGCGGCTCCATCTTCCCCGAATCCGCCGACAAGGGAGCGGAATTCGTCTGGATCTGTGACGCCTACAACATTCCGCTGCTTTACCTCTGTGACACTCCCGGCTTCATGGTCGGAAAGTCCGTCGAGAAAAAGGGTATCCTAAGACGGGGCCGGAAGTTCATCTTTGCGACCTCCTCGGCCACCGTTCCGAAGATGTGCGTGGTTGTTCGCAAGGCTTACGGCGCCGGCATCTACGCCATGTGTGGACCGGCTTACGAACCGGAATCCACCCTTGCGCTTCCCTCCGCCGAAATCGCCGTCATGGGCCCGGAAGCAGCGATAAACGCCGTCTATTACAACAAAATCCAGGACATTGACGACCCGGAAGCACGCAAGGAGAAAGTCAAGGAACTCCGCAAAGAATACCGTGACAGCTACGATATCTATAAGCTTGCCGACGACATGATGGTTGATGACGTGACACCACCCAGCAAACTGCGGACCGAACTCATCCATCAATACCGTGCCTTCGAAAAGAAGGACTTCAACAACCCCGATCGAAAACACAGCACCATTATTAGTTAACACAATCATTCGTTCTCACCATCCTTAAAGGAGGATTGAAGAATGGCTGAAGTAAAATCCGAAATGAGCGGTACCGTTTTTGAACTTCCGACCGAAGAGGGCGACGAAGTAAGCGCAGGAGACGCCGTCATTGTTCTCGAGGCTATGAAGATGGAAGTCGACGTTGAAGCTCCCGTCGATGGAACCGTTAGCGCTATTAACGTTGAGAAGGACGATTTCGTCGAAGAAGAGGAAGTCGTTGCCGAAATAGACGAAGGATAATTTCGCAGCAGGCAACAGACGCTGAACCTGTAGGACTTACAACCTAACTTTCCTACACCGGCCCCGCTTTTCACAATCTGTACGGACGAACTGTATAGAAAGGGTGTATAACCATGTACGACAAAGTTTTAATCGCCAACAGAGGCGAGATTTCCGTTCGAATTAGCCGAGCTCTGAAGGAACTCGGTGTAACCTCCGTTGCGATCTACCAGCCCAACGACGATGAGTCTTACCACATCGACGCCGCCGACGAGGCCATTAACCTCGAGGACAACCGAGGTTACCTTAAACAGGAACTCGTTATTGAAAAAGCCGAACAGGCCGGCGCCGACGCCATCCATCCAGGATACGGATTTATGTCCGAAAACGCCGACTTCATCCGAAAAGTCGAGGACAGTTCCCTGGACTTCATCGGACCCAGCGCCGACTCCGTCGACGCCATGGGGGTCAAAACTGAAGCCCGCACGACGATGAAGGAAGCCGGCGTACCGATTATGCCCGGCACCACCGAACCGACGAACGATCCCGAGGAAGTCAAACAGGTCGCCGAAGACATCGGTTACCCCGTGATGGTCAAAGCCTCCGGTGGCGGTGGCGGCATGGGAATCCGTGTCGTCCACAACGAAGACGAAGTCGAGGACGCCGTTGAATCGGCCCAGAAGCAGGCAAAACGGGCTTTCGGCATGCCGGACCTCTACGTTGAAAAATTCCTTGAGGAACCACGCCACATTGAAATTCAGGTTATCGCCGACGAACACGGCAACACGATCCACCTGGGCGAACGGGACTGCTCCATTCAGCGACGACGTCAGAAGGTCGTCGAGGAAGGCCCCTCTCCGGCCCTGACTCCCGAATTGCGTGAAGAAATGGGACAGATGGCCGTCGAGGCCGCCGAGGCCGTCGACTACGTTAACGCCGGAACCGTCGAGTGCATGCTCGACAAGGACGGCGAGAATTACTACTTCCTCGAAATGAACACCCGTATCCAGGTTGAACACCCGGTTACTGAGATGCTCACCGGCGTCGACCTGGTCAAAGAACAGGTTCGCGTCGCCGCGGGCGAGGTGCTGAAGCACTCCCAAGAGGACATCGAACTGGAAGGAGCCGCCATCGAGTGTCGGTTAAACGCCGAGGACCCCTCAAAGAACTTCAAACCGGGTCCCGGCCTTATCGAAGGACTGAACATTCCGAACGGTCCCTTCACTCGCTGTGATACCTTCGTCTTTGACGATTATAAAGTTCCGGCGACCTTTGACTCGATGATTGGAAAGTTGATCGTCTGGGGCGAGGATCGAGACGAAGCCATCCAACGGATGAAACGGGCCCTGGATGAACTCGAAATCGGTGGTATTCCGACGACGGCCGACGTCCAGAGAAAACTTCTCAGGGACGAGGCTTTCACTGACGCCGACTACCACGTTCAGTTCTTCGAGGATTGGGTCGAGGAACAGGAGTTCAAGGAACCCGTTACCGCTTAATTCGGAGGAACAACCTCCGGCAGCCCCGTTTGTTGATCCAACGTGTCTAACATCGCTGCTGTGAGGTACTTATACCGTATTTCGCACAATCTCTGGAGGGAAACTGATGGATTTTGAACCGTCACAGGAACACGAGATGATCAAGAAGGCAATTGCCGAAATTGCCAGTGACTACGACGAAGAGTACTGGCGGGAACGCCGGGAACCGAACGTCTTCCCCGATGAATTCTGGCAGGACCTAGCCGACGGCGGTTGGCTGGGAGTGGCCATTCCCGAGGAGTACGGCGGCATGGGAATGGGCATGCAGGAAATGTGCCTCGTCATTGAGGAACTCGGACGCAACGGTTGCTGGGAAGCCGGGAACCTTCTGCTTCTCAACTCCGTGTTTGGCGGCATTACCGTTGCCGAATACGGCAATGAGCGTCACAAGGAAGAACTTCTGCCCGAACTCGTCAACGGCAACCAGAAGTGGTGCCTGGGAGTGACGGAGTCCGACGCCGGGCTCAACACGAAAAACCTCTCGACCACGGCCGAAAAGGACGGCGACGAATGGGTCCTCAACGGCCAGAAAATGTGGACGAGCGGTGCCGAGGACGCCGAATACTGCACACTGATTGCCCGAACCACGCCCCTCGATGAAGTTCAGAAACAATCCCAGGGAATTTCTCTCTTCCTCGTTCCGATGGACGCGGATGGGATTACCCTGCGACAGATCGAACTGGACGGGTACTTCCCCGACAAGACCTACGAGTTTGATCTGGACAACGTCCGAATTTCCGAGGACATGCTCCTGGGCGAGAAGGACAAGGGGCTTTACCACGTCTTTTCGACCTTGAATACGGAACGCATAGCCGCTGCCGCCATCGGTACCGGATCCGGTTTCGCCGCGCTTAACCGTGCAACCGAGTACGCCAACGATCGTGAAGTCTTTGGCGAAGCTATTGGTTCACACCAGGCTATCCAGCATCCCCTGGCCGACGCCTACGCGGATCTTGAAACTGCTTCACTCTACATGAAGAAGGCCGCTTGGATGTACGATCAGGGCGAGGATTGTGGGAAAGAGGCCAACATCGCCAAGCTCAAGGGAGCCGAAGCCGCTTACGACGCCTGTGAGGCCGCCATGACAACCTTCGGTGGTATGTCAATTGCCGCCGAAATCGGTATCAGCCCGATCTGGCAGTCCGCCCGCCACTATCGTATCGCACCGGTCAGTGAAGAAATGATCAAGAACTTCATCGGTCAGCACGTGCTCGGCCTGCCGAAGTCCTACTAAGCTCCGTCCCAACCAGTGAACGTCCGCTGGTTGGTCTGAATTAGATAGCGATCGGGTGTCCTTCACGGGACACCCGTTTTTTTTAATTCCTTGCCTCTCCTCACCCACCTTTAACTGTTCAAACACCTGTCAATTTAAAGTTCCGAAGTGGTAAGGTCCGAATTAATGACTGAAGATATCACACATAAAATTTGTGTTTGGCGAAATATTGGAAGGTCCTCCGGGTGGCAGGGTTCAAGTATTCTTTAGCCTGAACTATTCATGACGATTTCAAATTGTCTTTTATTTATCGATTGAACCGTATTATTTTGCCTGTTTTTCGGAAAAGTTCTCTGAGGTAATCCCAACGATTTCGCTAATGGTCATTTTGCCTGAGAACTGTTGGATATGGTCTTTTTTGAGCGCAGTTTGCCCCTTTGAAGGTGACGGACTGTGGGACTCTCCGGTTCATCACCCCGGCTGTGGACACACCGACGCTGCCACCTGCTGAAAGACCTCCTGATAGGGCCATTTCCGGGAAGCATGGATCCAGATCCGACGGACTGTGACCTCAATTCGTGCGCCCAGTTTGAACAGGTTGGTTCGGATCGTCT
>JBDGPI010000013.1:6820-7068 GCA_042219765.1 Salsurabacterium abyssinicum (SeqCode) | reverse complement strand
GACAGGTGGGAGGCATTTCAGTCCCGTTACCGTGATGAGTTGCTCAAACGCCGGGAGCTCTGTGAACAATTGCTCAACGATTGTGACGAAGACACTCTCACCCTGCTCTACGCGGCGAAGGATGAAGAACACAACAACGCCGTGGTGCTTAAAACATACCTTGAGGATCTCACCGGCTAAATGGCCGGAGCGCCGGAGCCGATTGAACCTACTTCACTCACATGTCCCACGAGATCGACTGGGCTCGG
>JBDGPI010000013.1:4482-6775 GCA_042219765.1 Salsurabacterium abyssinicum (SeqCode) | reverse complement strand
ACTTAAACCAGCTTCCCCACGACACGCACCTGGCGTACGACGGCCTTCAACAAAGGATTTGACCACGCCGGGAAACCGAAATCCGTTCACCAGGTAATTGTGAGACAGACGATTCATACTGCCTATACTGGGCCGTCCCTAACCCCGGTAAATGATTCCGTACTTGTACAGCACACTTATTCCAATTTGACTGCATTGGGATCGGCCTCCCCGTGTTGCGGTCTTTTTCAGTGTCCGGAGCACACGATGTGCCCGCTTCGGACACTGAAAACCCCGGAGAAGCCCGGATGGCTTCGAGAATGAGCATACACAGGGAAGACGACCATCCTATTGAGGGGAACATTAAACTATTACATGATTCCTTTTCAAAAAAATTTATGATCCAGCTCATGTTGCGTTTTTCCGCCGACGAGATATAGTTAACCAAATCACTCAAGTAATTTGTGCAGGCATTGCCCTTGAACATCTATACGAAGATCCTCACCGGAGGCGATTTACAATGAACGACGGCATGTATCCGGATTCAACCGATGGAATTTCCGAATGCAGGCATAATTTAACACCGGAGATGACGGAAGCCTTCGAAAACTTCAGTAACCAGGTTTTCAGCGAGGGGGAACTAAAGAAGAAGACGAAGCAGTTAATTGCCGTAGCGGTGGCCCATGTGACCCAGTGCCCCTATTGCATACGGGGCCACACGAAGGCGGCCAAGCGGGAGGGGGCGACCTCCGAAGAAATCATGGAGGCCGTCTGGGTCGCTGTTGAAATGCGGGCCGGGGGAGCCTTCGCTCATTCCGCCGTGGCCCTCGATGAAATGGACGACGAACCATCGAAACACGGGGATTGAAATCCGGTGAACCCGTACAATATTGAGCTTCGGAGCATCACAATTCATTTTCGTTCGCCCGGTGGTGCCAGGGGGGGAATAACAGCATGAATACGGAAGACGATACAAATCGAACCGACGAACCGGGGGAACAATACGAGACCGTGGGCGTGACCACGGAGCGGGTCGACGGCCCCAAGCTGGCGGCGGGACGGGGAGGATTCACCGACGACGTTCACAAGCAGGATCTACTGCATATTAAGGTCCTGCGAAGTCCGCATGCGCACGCCCGAGTTGCGGACATGGACGTGTCCGGTGCCCGGTCGATGGACTCGGTCCACCAGGTTCTATACCACGAAAATGTTCCCCGCAAAAAATATACCACGGCCGGACAGGGCTGGCCGGAACCCTCCGCCCACGACCAGGTGATGTTCGATAAGGTCCTGCGGTTTGCCGGGGACAGGGTGGCCGCGGTCGCCGCCGAAAGTCCAGAGAAGGCCCAAAGGGCCCTGGAGAACATTGACGTCGAATACGACGTCCGTGAACCCATTCTTGACCCGCACCGCGCCCGGGCCGACGATGCCCCGCGGATACACACGGACAAAGATCCGCAGGGCATTGCCGATCCAGACCGAAACGTGGCCGCCGAACTGCACGCCGAACACGGGGATGTCGAGGAGGGATTCAAACAGGCCGATCACGTCATCGAGAACACGTTTGAAGTGACCAAAGTCCAGCAGACTCCAATGGAACCTCATATTTCCATAGGCTGGATGGACGAGGACGGCCGTCTGAACCTGCGCGCCAGCACCCAGGTGCCCTACCACGTCCGCCGTATCGTTTCCTACGTGCTCGACCTGGACGTGAAGGACATTCGGGTTAACAAACCCCGCATCGGCGGTGGCTTCGGTGTCAAGCAGGAAGTGCTTATCCAGGACCTCGTCGGGATGATGGCCGTGCGAACCGACCGGCCGTGCAAGCTCGAATTGACCCGGGAGGAAGAATTCAAGGCGTCCCGGTCACGCCATCCTTACACCGTCACCATGAAAACCGGCGTGGACGAGGATGGAACCATCCGGGCCAACTCCATGCAAGTATTGAGCGACACCGGGGCCCACGGTACCCACGGTCTCACCGTTGCCAGTGTCACCGGAAGCAAAACCATCCCCCTTTATAAAGCCGAGAACGTCCTATTCGACGCCACCGTTGTGTACACGAATCACCCGCCGGCCGGAGCCTACCGGGGGTACGGTGCGCCCCAGGGATTCTTTCCCCTGGAATCTCACATGGAGGAAGTGGCCCGGGCGATCGGGGCTGACTCGGTTGGATTTCGTCACGAACACCACATCGACGTGGGCGACGAAAATGTACTGGCTGTCCCCCTGGGTGAAGGCGGGGAAGGACCTCCCATGGTCATTCGTTCGTGCGGGCTGGACGAATGTATCGAAAAGGGGAAGCGGGCCATCG
>JBDGPI010000013.1:1441-4472 GCA_042219765.1 Salsurabacterium abyssinicum (SeqCode) | reverse complement strand
CAAATATTACGATCAACGGAAAGGCCCGGGACCGATTGTACGCGGGGTCGGGATGGCCATGATCATGCAGGCCACGGGGATTCCCGGGGTGGACATGGGGTCGGCGCGGATTAAGATGAACGAGGACGGTTCCTTCGATCTGCATTACGGGGCCACCGACCTGGGCACCGGCGCCGACACGGTGCTCTGCCAGATGGCCGCGGAAACGCTCGGTGTCACCGTTGACGACATCGTCGAACACCCCGCTGACACCGATAACACCCCCTTCGACACGGGAGCTTACGCCTCCAGCACCACCTACATCAGCGGTGGAGCCGTGACCGAGGCCTGCAAAAAAGTTCGCCGACAAATTTTGGAACGTGCGGCAAAGATGCTTGATGAACCCAAAGACAACCTGCGTATAGGAAACAAAAAGGTCGTTTCGAACGAAACCGGGAACGACGTATCCTACGGTGACATTTGCCGTGACGCCCTGTACGTGAGCGACCAGCGTCAAATCCAGGGGGACGGTTCTTTTATGTCCTACGAGTCACCTCCCCCGTTCGGTGCCCATTTCGCGCGGGTGGCCGTCGACACGGGCACCGGTGAAATTGACGTGGAACGATACGTTGCCGCGACCGATTGTGGCCTCCCCATTAATCCGCAGGCCTGCCACGGCCAGGTCGAGGGGGCTATCCAGCAGGGACTGGGATATGCGCTCACCGAAGAAATGACATTCAACGACCGGGGTCAGATGGTCAATCCAAACTTCCAGGACTACAAGATTCACACGTCCCGGGACATGCCGGAGATCGAATCGATCCTCGTGAAGACTCACGAACCGGAGGGGCCGTTTGGGGTGAAAGCCATCGCCGAAATTCCAATCAACGGTCCCGCCCCCACCGTGGCCAACGCCGTCTACGACGCCACCGGTGTTCGAATAAAGAATCTGCCCGTGACCCCCGAGAAACTCCACCGGAAATTACATCCGTCGAAGTATTCCGACGATTCGTAACCACCCGGTGAGCAACTTGAGGTGATTTCGTTGCTCCAGCGATCGTCTACACGGAAGAAAATAACCATTGTGCCAGTTAACGATTCTTCGGAATCTGATATACATTCTCGAAAAATAATTTTGGGGATTGAGATGTCAATAATATAAGGACTCAAGTGATGTAGCTTAAAGTTCTCTGCGATACCGGAAAAAACCTTTGGTACAATTAGGTAGGTGTTATTACCATGGGATCGTTTACCTGTCCGCACATGAAAGTGAAAGAACGATACTGTATGCGACTGAAGGCGGAGTGTGTACCGGGACGGCCCGGCTGTATCATTCCTGACGACACGAACTTCAACGTCGGCTGGGAGGAGCGCCTGGAGAAGCGACGGAAACTCAAAAAGGACGATCCCGCCAAGGAATTCCAGGGTTGAAGAACCAGTTTTACGCGAACCAAAATGTTACGCGTCAATTCAGCTGACGCAGCATTCTCCTGAGATCGTCCGTTAAATCGTCGGGATGCTCGATCCCCACCGATAGCCGAATCAGTCCGTCAGGAAGCCCGGCTTCCAATCGTTGTTGCTTCGACAGCGAGGAGTGGGACATCGTGGCGGGTTGTTCGACCAAGCTTTCCACCCCTCCCAGGGATCCGGCCAGGTGAAATATCTCCAGGTTGGCGATGGCCCTGGCCGTGGTTTCCTTATCGACGGCCAGCTCCGCGGAAACCATCCCTCCGGACTTGTTCATCTGCCGGTCGGCCAGGTCATGCTGTGGATGACTTTCCAGTCCGGGATACAGGACCCGTTCGACCATCTTCCGCGTCTGGAGAAACTGAGCCACCCGACGAGCATTCCGGCAGTGGACATCCATTCTCGGGGCAAGGGTTTTTATACCGCGCAAAGTTAAAAAACAGTCCATCGGCCCGGGCACCGCACCGGTCGTGTTCCGATAAAACTGCAATCGCTCGGCCAGCCCATCGTCGTTAACACAGATTGCACCGCCGAGGAGATCGGAGTGTCCACCGAGGTATTTCGTGGTGGAATGAACCGCCAGGTCCGCCCCCAGTTCCAGGGGATTCTGGAGATACGGCGTGGCAAACGTATTGTCGACGCCCACGAGGACATCCCCCGGTACCTCTTCCCGGACCGATTCAATATCAACCAATGACAGGGTCGGATTGGTGGGAGATTCCAGCCAAACAAGGCGGGTTTCATCCCGGAGGTGATTGGTAATGTTTTCGACGGTCCTCGGATCCACGTAATCAAATGTCAGCTCGTACTTCCTGTACAGTTCATCAAACAACCGGGTCGTTCCACCATACAGTTCCTTGCCGGCCACCACGTGGTCTCCTGATTCGAGCAGGTTCAGAACCGTGTCGATGGCGGCCATACCGGAGGCGAAACTAAATGCGTGCTCGGCCCCCTCCAGCGACGCCAGGTTTTCCTCCAGCCGGGACCGCGTGGGATTGTCCATTCGGGAGTATTCATAACCCGAGTGTTCACCGGGCTGTTGTTGGACGTACGTGCTCGTCTGGTATATGGGTGCGTTGACGGCGCCGGTCCCCGGATCAGGTTGATTCCCCTTCTGTATGGCGCGGGTTTCAAATCGGTTTGAAGATTTCAATGCTCGTCCTCCTTCACGAACCATTGGGGATGGTTAACGGAGTCAAACACCGGGTAACAACCCCCGGTTCACCGGCAGACCACACATCACGTTCGCGTTCTGTATAGCCTGGGACGCGGCCCCTTTCCGTAGATTATCGATGCCGGTAAAGACAATGAATACACCGTCCTCCCTGTAGGAGGAGAGGTCGGCGTAGGACGTTCGGGCCACCGCCTGAAGCCCCGGTGGGGCGTCCCGCCAGCGAAGTCCCTCGTGTTCGTGACTGAATTCAGCTAGAGTTTCCTCAAGGAATCCAGGGTCGCGGGAGGGCGCGGTGTAAATGGCGGATTCAATTCCCCGTTCGGCCGGAATCACGTGGGGAATTAACGTTACATCACAATGTGAGTCCGGTAGATGGTCAGTGACTTCGTACTGGTGGCGGTGTGTACCAAT
>JBDGPI010000013.1:0-1423 GCA_042219765.1 Salsurabacterium abyssinicum (SeqCode) | reverse complement strand
GGAGATCCCGGATTTTGCATCCACAAATACCCGCGAGTCCACGAGATCATCCCGCACAAGTGGATACAGTCCCAGGAGAATTCCGGTCGCGTAACAGCCGGGGTTGGCTACGAAATTGGCATTGCGAATTTGATTGTAATTGATCTCTGTTAGACCGTAAATCGCGCTCGTAATATGTTCAGGGTCCCCGTGCTCTTCATTATAGACCCGTTCATACGTCTCGACGTCGGAGAACCGGTAATCCGAGGCAAGGTCGACGATCTTCACGCAACTCGGATCAAGCCGAGGGACTATTTCCATCGAGGCCCCGTGAGGTACGGCCAGGAACACAACGTCCAGATCGTTCAGTCTTCCGGTTTCCGGTCGCTCGAATTCCCTTGAGATGGTTCCGTCGAACCGAGGGTAGAGGTTTGTAAACGATTCGCCTTCATGCTTTCGAGACGTCAGAACGTCAAGTTCAAACTCCGGATGTCCGGAGAGACATTCGACGAGCTCCGCCCCGGCTACCCCCGACGCTCCAACCACTCCCGCCTGAAGCCGACTCATGGGAACCCGGTGTCCGCCCGGGTGTTAATAAATATCATCGTCCCGGACGCCCCCCGTGTAATCAATAAACACGGTGGCTTTTTCGGTGAAGAAATTAATCCCGTCTTCGGCCATTTCGCGGGGGCCGACGCCCGTGTCCTTCGTCCCCCCGAAGGGCATGTGAGCTTCTCCGCCGAGGGTCGGGGAGTTGATGTGGACTTTTCCAGTGTCCACGCGATCAACCATGTCCATCGCCGTGTTGATATTCTGGCTGTAAATGGCAGTTGAGAGGCCGAACCTCACGTCGTTGTTGATTGCAACGGCCTCCTCCTTGCTGGATACTCGAAACACCGTGAGCACCGGTCCAAAAATTTCTTCCTGTGCGATCGTCATGTCGGGCTGGACGCTGTCAAAAATCGTGGGCTGGATGAAGTATCCGTCGTCGTACCCACCCCCTTCGAGGGCTTCACCACCGTATATAAGGTCGGCGCCGTCCTGCTCTTCTCCAATTCGGATGTACTCCTGGATATCCCGATACTGGCCTTCGTCGACGACGGCTCCGACGTCCGTATCGTCCAAACCGGGACCGACATCAAGGTTCTTGAACTCGTCCAGGACCATATCAAGCATTTCATCCGCCACGTCTTCGTGCAGGATTAACCGGCTGGTGGCGGTGCAGCGCTGGCCGGCGTTCCCGGTAGCCCCGTTGATAATGCCCCCCAGGGCCAGTTCACGGTCGGCATCCGGAAAAATTATGCAGGCGTTCTTCCCTCCCATTTCCAGGCAGGTCGGAATTAATCGTTTCGCCGCCTGGGCGTTGACGTGGTTCCCCACGCTGTTGGAGCCCGTGAAGGACACGCCGTCGTTCTACCTGCCCGCAAAATCGCCAACGAAATCT
>JBDGPI010000012.1:8878-13576 GCA_042219765.1 Salsurabacterium abyssinicum (SeqCode) | reverse complement strand
CTCCGGGTCATGGCGAGGAGGTGCTTCGAGTTCATCGACAGGCACGGCTGGGACCTGGGACTGGAAGAGGTGGTGGAGTGGCACGCGGAAGAGTTCGGGGAGCTGTTCCCCGAGCTCCAGGACAACGTGGAGGACGTGAAGGACATAGTGAGGCACGAGGAGGAGAAGTACGAGGAGATGAAGGAGGAGGCGGAGCGGGAGCTGGAAGGTGTCGAGTCCGTCGGCGCGGAGCAGCTGGTGGAGCTCTACGATTCGAAGGGTATAACCCCGGAGATGCTGGAGAGGCGCGGGATCGATGTCGAAGTCCCGTCCAACTTTTACCAGGTCGTGGCCGAGAGGCACGAGGGCGAGGGGGTTGAGGAGGAAGAGGACAGGGAGTTAATTGTGGGCATTGCTGAGGAAATCACCGAGCGTCGAAGAGTCCAGGAAAGGAACCAGCGACTGCTTGAGATTCTGGAAGCCACGCCGGAATACATCGGAACCGCCGAGCCCGACGGGCGGGTTATCTACCTCAACCAGACCTTCTGCGAACGCTTTGGCATTGATTCCGACGAGGATTTCAGTGCCCACACGATTGGCGACTTTCATCCCGAGGATGAGCACGAACACGTTATGAATGAGGTCATTCCCGAAGCACGTGAGAATGGCTTGTGGCAGGGGGAAACCACCCTGAAGACACCCGATGGTGAATTAATTCCGGTGTCGCAAATCCTTATTGCTCACTACGACTCGGACCAGGACGTTGATTACTATTCGACGATGATGCGCGATATTACGGACATCAAGCGGACCCAGAAGAAACTCGAAAAATCCCTCGAGGAAAAAGAAATGCTCCTGTCGGAAGTTCATCACCGGGTCAAGAACAACCTCCAGTTAATTACCAGCCTGCTTCGGATGCAGTTGCGCCAACTCGACGACGACCAGTCCCCTGATGCGCTCCTTGAGAGCAAGGACCGGATTCAGTCCATTGCACTGCTTCACGAAACCCTTTATCAGTCAAGTGACCTGGCCCGGGCCGATTTTCCCAGGTATATGCGGAGGCTGGTTCAGAACCTCAAAAACAGTCACCAGCAGAGACGGTCCAATGTAAGAGTGGACCTTAACGTTCAGGTTGATTCACTGGAACTCGAAAAGGCGATACCCTCTGGCCTCATCTGTAACGAGGCAGTTTCAAATGCATTCGAACATGCCTTCGGCGGCCGGGATGGAGTTATTGAAATTGAAATGACCCGGTCCGGGGGAAGCATCAGTTTAATGATCAAGGATAATGGAGTGGGACTTGGAAACGGTAACGGATCCAATCCGGAGAAGAGTGATTCCTTCGGGCTTAAACTCATCCGGGAGCTGGCCTGCAATCAGTTAAACGGGACCTTTTCCGTCTCCGGTTCCAGCGGAACGGAAATCCACGTTGAATTTCCACTGGAATAAGACTCCCTGCCGGGGGGACCCGAAGACGCTCGGACCGTCTGGAGCGTCCCACCTGATCTGGTAACCCTTGACTTGTCTGTACTGGTAACCTCTTTCATGTGACCCTGCCTGCAATTTTCCGAACAGAGTTTTACTGTTCCCGATGGAGTTCAAGGCCGGGTCTTAAGCGCTGAAAGATCCCGAACGTCAAGCCCCACTGGTTAAATTCCTGGCATTACCCTGAACGGATGGAGTTCCCCTGACCCGGTCCCTTTAGCGTAATTCCTCAGCGGCGTACTCGGGGGGTATATTGTTGATTCGGATATTAGTGGAAAGTTCGAACCCCCCGGTGCGTTTGATCCGGGGGATAAATTTTAGAACCCAGTGGAAGCACTTCGAGACAACCGTGGGATCAAAGGAACTGTCCTTTTCGTTTTCAACGGGTGAACTCTGCAGGACGACGTTAAAGGCCGGTTCCGCAAGCACCCGTGAAAGTCGCCCGACGACAGTGGGGAGGAGTTCGGCCAGTTCGGCACACTCCTCGGGCTTAATCCGCTCGAAATGGGCCTGGTGATCGTTCGGTATGACCCAGATTTCGTAAGGATACTCCGACGCGTATGGACAGAGCGCGGTAAACTGTTCCGTCGTACTGACAATTCTTTCCCCGGAGCCCTGTTCGGATTCGAGCATTTTGCAGACCGGACAGGTATCGTTGCTGTCGTAGTACGTCCGAGAATACTCGAGTTTTGACCGGATTCCCGTGGGTACGAAGGGAAACGCGGCCAGCTGGCTGTGAGGATGACTGAGGGAGGCTCCTGCCTGTTTGCCGGAATTGCGGAAGATTTGCACAAATTCAATCGATTCACGGTTGGATAGGTCCTCAATCCGGTGCTGGTACATCCGGAGGACATGCTTCATGTGATCAGAGGAAAACTGGTCCATCATCAGGTCGTGCTGGGGGTTTTCAATGATCACTTCGTGGTGGCCGTAGGCTCCACGGCTGGAGTAGAGCCCGTCCTCGCGAAGGGCATGTTCGTCGTCCGTGCGGAAGGCGGGAAATTTGTTCGGAACTGATCGGACGAGCCAGTCGTACCGGTGGGAGTCCGGCGCCGAAATTCGATCCGTTTCCGGAGGCGTCATCTCCTCGTTGCCGGGTTCGAAGGGACATCCCTCGACGGACGGATTGGGCGAGACCGAATAATCGAAGTCGAAGGGCCGGTTTTTGCGTTCCTCCGCTATGACAACCCAGCTATCACTCAGGAGTTGCTTCCGAAGCTGAGGCACTGGTCAACGTGTAAGCAGTTAGGCCGGGACCGTCGGTCAGGGCTGTTTTAGCCGCCCAGCCACCACTTGAACGGCCAGGGCATCACCCGGTTCAGCCAGGTGGTCAGCGTGCCGGAGTACGGGTACCAGAAGAAGTCCTTGTTGAGGTTGAGACGTTCGTCGGAGATATGCTTGGGTTCAGTCATTTCCCGGAGTCCTTCTTCACCCCGGGTGCGTCCGACACCGCTTTCTTTGACGCCACCCCAGGGGACTTCGGGACCTCCCTGTGGCGTTACGTGGTCGTTGATGTAGACACTGCCCGCTTCGACGTCACGGGCCATATCCCGGGCCTTCTCACGGTCCTCGGTCCAGATACTGGAGGTAAGCCCAAAGTTACTGTCGTTGGTTCGCTCGAGGGCTTCCTCCTCGGATTTGACCGGGACGATAGGAAGAATCGGCCCGAAGGATTCGTCGTGCAGGATGTCGGCGTCGTCGGGGAGGTTCGCCAGCACGGTGGGCGGGTAAAAGTAGCCTTTACGGTCCGGCTGTTCGCCGCCGGTCAGGATGTCGGAACCGCGGTCGCGGGCGTCCTCGACCTGCTGTCGGACGAGGTCCCGCTGATCGGGGTCGGCCATCGGACCCACGTCGACGTCGTCCTTGGGGGAGCCGACCCTGAGTTCCTTCGTGTTGTTGACCACGCCCTCCAGAACCTCGTCGTAGATTGACTCATGAACAAACGCCCGTTCGAGGCTGGCGCAGATCTGACCGCAGTTCGTGAAGGCTCCCCAGGTTAAACCATTTATTGTTCGTTCGATGGGGGCGTCCTCGAGCACAATGGCGGCGTCCTTACCACCGAGTTCCATCGTCGAGGAGATTAATTTTTCACCACACTGCTTGGCGATGTGTTTACCGACTGGAACACTACCGGTGAAACCGACGTGTTGAACGTCCGCTTCGACAAGGGCCGAACCGGTCACGCTCCCGGTTCCGGTAACGACCTGGAAGAGGTCCTCGGGGAGACCGGCGTCCCGGAAGAGTTCCTGGACTTTCAACGAGGCCAGGGGAGTAATTCGGCTTGGTTTGTTAACGACGGCGTTTCCGGCGACCAGTGCGGAAAGAACGGATTGAGCCAGTAGAACCAGCGGATAATTCCAGGGGGTAATTAGGCCGACCACACCCTTGGGTTCACGGACGACCCAGCTTTTTTTCTGCTTCAGGAGTCGGTGTGATACTCGCTCGGGTTCAAGGACCTCGGGGGCTTTCTTGGCGTAGTAAGTGGCCATTTCGGCGGTGACGGCGACTTCCTGTCCAAGTGCCTCAACGACGGGTTTTCCGACTTCGTCAGAGAGAAGCTGGGCGACCTCGAGTCGCCGGTCGACGAGTTCATCGCGGAAATCCCGTATTTTGTCGGCCCGGTGTTCAACCGATCGATCCGACCAGCGGTCCTGTACCTCGTGGGCACGCTCAACGGCGTCGTTGACCTCGTCCTCCCCCATAATCGGGACCGATTCAATCGTTTCCTCGGTCGCCGGATTGATGGAGTCAATTTGGTTTTTACTCTCCGATGCCGTCTCCGTGGAGGATGACGAACCGTCGGTTGCTTCCGCCGTTTCCGTTTTTGATTCACTCATGCGAGAACACCTGACCTTTTAAAGGATAAAACGATTGCCAGTTAACCGCCCAGCCACCATTTGAAGGGCCAGGGCAGAATTCGACTGAACCATTTCAGTGACGTTTCGTTGTAGGGGAACCAGAATACGTCGTTCTCGAGGTTGAGTCGTTCGACCGATACGTGCTTGGCTTCGGTCATTTCAAGTAGACCTTCCTCGCCCCGGGTGCGGCCAACTCCGCTATTTTTGACGCCACCCCAGGGGACTTCGGGACCTCCCTGCGGCGTTACGTGGTCGTTAATGTAAACGCTACCCGCGTCAACGTCTCGGGCCAGTTCCTCGCCGCGAGCCGTGTCGTCAGTCCAGATGCTTGCCGTCAGGCCGAACTGACTCCGGTTTGTTTTTTCGACGGCCTCCT
>JBDGPI010000012.1:0-8868 GCA_042219765.1 Salsurabacterium abyssinicum (SeqCode) | reverse complement strand
ATTTGACGGAGACGATCGGCAGAATAGGCCCGAAGGCTTCCTCTTCAATTACCCTCATATCGTCGGTGACGTCGACAATGATCGTCGGTTCGTAGTAGTTTCCCTCACGGTCGGGGATTTTGCCGCCCGTGAGAATTTTGGCTCCTTTTTGTCGCGCGTCCTCGACGAGTTCTTCCACGAGGTCCCGCTGGTCGGCCATTGCCATGGGACCGACGTCGGACTGTTCGGTACCGGGACCTAGTTTTAGTGATTGAGTCCGCTCCACGATTCCATCGACGAGCTCGTCAAAGATACGTTCATCGGCGAAAACCCGTTCAAGGCTGGCACAAATCTGACCGGCGTTGGTGAACGCTGCCCATGTCAGGCCATTGATGGCCCGTTCGAGCGGGGCGTCGTCAAGGACAATCGCCGAGTCCTTACCGCCGAGTTCCATGGTGCTGGAAACAAGGCGTTCACCGCAGCGTGAGGCGATCTTCCGGCCCGTGGGGACACTACCGGTAAAACTGATGTGCTGCACGTCGGCGTCAACCAGGGCAGCTCCCGTTTCGCCTTCACCCGTCACGACCTCGAAGAGTCCCTCGGGAAGTCCGGCGTCCTCCAGGTACTCCTTGAGTTTCAGGGAGGTCAGAGGGGTGACTTCACTTGGCTTATTGACGACACCGTTTCCGGCAACAAGGGCCGCCAGGATTGACTGAGTGGTGAGGACGAGGGGATAGTTCCAGGGAGTAATGACACCGACGACTCCCTTCGGTTCCCTGACAATCTTACTTCGTTTTGTTTTTAGTAACCGGTGGCTTATTCGTTTGGAACTGAGCACTTCGGGAGCATTCTTTGCGTAGTACGTGGCCAGTTCCGCTGACATGGCGACTTCCTGGGTCAGCGCTTCGACGGTTGGTTTACCGACCTCCTGCGTCAGCAGATCAGCCATCTCCATACGGCGGTCGATCAGCACGTCACGGAAATCTCGAATGACCTCGGCTCGCTCCTCAAGGCTGCGATCCTTCCACTCGGATTGAACACGGTGGGACCGAGCCACGGCGTCGTCGACGTCACTTTCCGACATAACGGGAACCGTATCGATTGGTTCACCGGTTGCTGGGTTGTAGGAGGTAATTGTCTGACCGTTACCGGACTGTGTTGAGGCCGTGTCTTTGCGTTCGGCTTCTTTTACTTGTCCCATCGAGAATCATCCTCACCTGCGAAAGAATGTTGAATAACTATCAAATCCTATCACGGAGGTCTTGTGGTCGTCCACAGATGCGCACGCGGACTGGTGAGATGGGTGACGAATCTGACGGTTGGAGGAAAGGGGATTAAGCTGATCGAGAAGGGGGAAACAGCTGGTAAGTCTTTAAATTCGAAAAGGCCGGGGGTAACCCCGGCCTTTCCGGCTATGAATAAACACTATTAGTTCTATGGATCAGGCAACCTGTGCCGACTCCGTTTCGGAGACGCCGGCCTGTTCTTTCAGCTTCTGGACTTCTTGAAGGAGCAATTCAAGTCCGTTAGGTGCGTCCAGAAGGTCAATCTTGTCCCCGAGGACGTCGGAGAAATTTTCACGGATGTACTCCTTCATGGATTCCTCAGCGGCCTGATCGCTGGAGAAATCCAGGTCAAGGTCCTCCAGAATCTCGTCCGAGACCATTTGAGTCACCTCCCGAGTCCCAATCTGTGGTACTTATTTGTGTATCGGGAGGAACGGAGAAAGAATTTAGGGAACAGTTAACGTCCGGCGAGGGGGAGCGTCAGCAGGGTTTGAGGAAAATATTATCCAGTTTGCGGTAGATTTTGAGGTTGTCGGGCTGGTCCAGGTCTTTCTTTAACTGGTTTTTGATACGGATGGCACCTTTTTCGAAGTCGTTCTCCTGACTGAGGGTAATATCTCGGCAATCGTCGGAGGCGTCGATGAACTCCTCCATGTCGAGGTAAAGGTTCATGTCGGCTTCCTGCTTCCAGAGGTCAATTTTCCGACCCACCTCGGGATTGATCACAATCGTTTGACGGTCCGGCGCACCGAGAATGACATGCAGTTTATCGGTTTCAACGAGTTCGCTGCTCATTGTGACTCGGAGATGGAAAGGTTAACCAGGAACGTTCCGAGGTTTGACCGAAGGGGAACCTGCACGAAGGGTTTGTTCTGGTAATCCGATATGGTTGAGCCGTTACCGACGATGAGTGAGGGGGGAGTAATATCGAGTGATCCGTCGATCGTTTCGTTTTTAAGCGTGGTTACGGCGTTACCGGAAATCATGTTGCTTAATTCCTGGATGGCCGAACGGGCCAGGTCATTTATCTCGAGGGAGTCCTGACCGTTCATGGTACCGGCGACTTTTCGTGCGGTTTCGATCTCCATGTCGTAGATGATCTGTCCCTCAAGGGCACCGGTTAGCCCGAGGTAACAGGTTACGCCGAGGGTCTTGTAGGGTGAATCAACTTTTCGTGGCTGTTCACGCTCGATGGAGAGTTCAGGGTCAAACTGGTTCAGGACCCTGACGGAAGCTTTAACGAATGGATTAATATGGTCTGCTTTCAAGGCGTCCTACCTTTACGTGAAAGAGATGAAATTAGTGAAACCGTAACCGAAGGGCAAGTGAGTAATCCGCTAATCCTGGACGGCTACGTTAACGATCACATCACCGTGGTTAGTCTTGAGTGGTACGCTCAGAAATTTGGAGCTTACGCTGTCGCTTATTTCGGTATCCCGTCCCACTATCATCGAGGGAGGGGTTATTTCGATTTCTTTGTTGTCGGCGGCCTGTCGGAGTTCGGTCGTTGCGTTGCCGCTGATGATATTTCCAAGTTCCTGGATGGTGGAGCGGACCATTTCGTTCAAACCGGGCAGGTCCTCCCCGTTCATGGCACTGGCGATGTTTACGGCAGTGGGTCGATCCATTTCGTAAATGACGCGACCTTCGAGATCGCCGGAGATGCCGATGTACGTTGCCGTTCCAACGGTTTCAAAGGGGGACTCGGACACGGAGAGTTCGCCCCGTTCGATCTCAATGTCGGGAATGAATTGTTTAAGGGTACTGACCGCAGTCTTGACGAAAGGATTTATGTATTCGGCTTTCATCGAGGATTAACCGTTGAGAACGTCTTCGAGTTTCTCGTGGACGTCTTCTCGCTCGAAGGGCTTGACGATAAAGTGTTCGGCGCCCTTCATCACCGACTTCTTGACGGTGTCTTCCTGACCCATGGCACTGACCATGACGACTTTCAGGTCGGGTTCTATTTCGAGGATCTCCTCGAGGGCTTCGAGTCCGTCTTTTTCCGGCATTGTAATGTCCAGAGTCATAAAATCGAGTTCGTCGCCGATATCCTCGACCAGTTCAACGGCTTCCACACCGTTTTCGGCCGTGTCGAGCACTTCCGTGTCAAACGAATTCAACATCCTCTTTAAGTTCTTGACCATGAAGGACGAGTCGTCAACGACGATACACTTGTAGGGTTCGCCGTTGTCTTTGGTCCCGAGCGTTAAAACGTGTTCTTCAGTCATAGTAAGTTAAAGCCTCCGGCGATAACGTGTTGTTGGCCATGATGTGGGAAATAGAGTAAAACGCTCACCATGAAATTGCAATTAAAACCCTACTAATGAATTGTTAACTCTGTGTAATATAATTTACATCCGTCACGGAAATGTATGATATCACTCGTTCGGCGCTCACGATAGCCCTGACACTGGAGCTCTGAATCACCTGGCATGGATTCCTTCGAATACAGCTGGCTCGACCTTGTGCCCTACGGCAAAGCCCTGGACCTCCAGCAGCGACTACGCGAACGCCGGATTGCGGATGAGATTCCTGATACGCTGCTGTTACTGGAGCATCCTCCGGTGGTCACCCGGGGCGCCAGCGCCGACGACGAGTCCGATTTTCGGATACCCCCGGAGCAACTCGAGCGCCGAGGCATACAGGTGGAGTCCATCAGCCGGGGCGGGGGGTTAACCTATCACGGTCCCGGTCAGCTCGTGGTTTACCCGATCGTCAAGTCCGAGCGGAAGGATATTGATAGCTACCTGCGGTCACTCGAGGAGGTTCTGCGGCAGACCCTTGAGGCGTTCAGTATTACCCCGGACGGCCGGGACGATGAAACTGGGGTCTGGACCGGCGGCGAAAAAATTGGCTCGATCGGTGTCAGTTTTCGACGATGGGTATCAATGCACGGCCTGGCTCTGAACGTTGACGTTGACTGCCGGCCGTTCCAGGATATCGTCCCCTGTTCGAACCCTGACGAAACCATGACCACAATGGAAGATAAGCTCCGCCGTGCACCGATGATGGGCGACGTGCGAGCGACGCTTGTCGAAGCCTTCGCTGATGTTTTTGGTGGTGAGGCCCTTGAGGTCGAAGAAGAGACGCCATGGGATCGGGCCTACGCCGATTTACCGGATCACGAAAACCGCAAGCTGCTTCCCCGCCGGGGCGACGGTGACGAACCCAGGCGAAAACCGTCCTGGCTGAAGGCAAAGATTCCCGGCGGCGAAAATTACTCGAACATACAGAATCTAATGGACGAAAAGATGTTAAACACCGTCTGTGAGGAAGCCAGCTGTCCGAACCTCGGTGAATGCTGGAGCCGGGGGACGGCGACGTTTATGATTCTGGGGGATACCTGCACAAGGGCCTGTGGATTTTGCGACGTCAAGACCGGGACGGACCTCGATGTCGATACCATGGAGCCGGCTCGGGTTGCCCGGGCCGTACAGCAGATGGAACTCGACCATACTGTTATAACGTCCGTGAACCGGGACGACCTACCGGACGGAGGTGCCTCCATCTGGGCGAAGACCATAAAGGCCGTCCGAGAAACGACTCCCGATACGTCAATTGAGGTTCTGATTCCCGACCTGATGGGGGACTGGGAAGCCCTCCAAACGATTTTTGATGCCGAACCCGATATTTTAAATCACAACGTGGAGACGGTTCCCCGGCTATACCCGACCGTGCGGCCCCAGGCCCGCTACGACCGTTCACTTCAACTGCTGGAGCGCTCATCCCGTGCCGGGTTTCCGACGAAATCCGGAATCATGCTCGGGATCGGCGAACGGCGGGACGAAATCAAACGGACCCTGAATGACCTGTACGATCACGGGGTGGAGATCCTGACCCTCGGACAGTATCTGCGTCCGTCCGAGCAACACCTTCCGGTCGATCGCTGGGTCCACCCGGAGGAATTTGATCGCTGGCAGTCGACTGCCGAATCAATTGGTTTTGAGCACGTGGAATCCGGACCGCTCGTTCGGTCCTCCTACCACGCCGACGAGCAGGTACCGGCGGAAGCACGGGGCTAATTGTACAGGTTTCTAGTTTCCAATCCCTCAGTACGGTGAGACCATCCTGATCATAGAGTAACCTCTATCCCGTAACAGGCAGCAATGATGACGAAAAAATAAACAACACAGACCACGTACCAGTGGCTCCATCCGTGCTGTTGCCTGAATACTTCGAAACTGATCAAATCGCTTTCACCGAGGGCGGGCCCGGCCCGGGCCATCCTGACGACCACCGCCGTAGCGGTGGAAGTTACAAGTCCGATAGGACCCCACCAGAGCCAGGAAACAAACGGAGCCAGCTGCCAGACTGCAATGTCCACCACCAGGCCCATGACGATACCCAGTTTGATCCCGGCCGGTCGGATCCAGGGCACGAGAATACCCAGCAGAAAGGCCGCTGCCAGTGGGCCGTAAAACATGTTTCCCACCTGATTGATCTGCTCGATGACAGTTTTGACCTGGCCCCGGTAGTGAAACAACAGTGCCGATAGAGTGGCAAAAGCTCCCCAGGCAAACGTAAAGAAGCGCCCGGCGTTTAAATAGTGTCTTCTGGACCGGTCCGATTGTGCGTACTGGCGGTAAAAATCCTGAACGGTTATGGCACTCAGGGAGTTCATGGCCGAGTCCAGGCTGGACATCAGTGCGGCCATGATCGCCGCAATCAGCAGACCCGAAAGCCCCGAGGGTAGGACACTCACGATAAAGTACGGCAGCATGTAATCGGGTTTTTCCTTGAGGGCATTTGTCAGTTCCGAGGTGGTCATGGTCAGGTCCGACGCCGGAACCTCCGGTGCGGTCAGGAAGACGGCTCCCACGACCAGTCCGACAAAACAGTAAACTAAAACCAGCGGAAAACGCCCGAAGGCATTCAGTAGCATGGATTTCCGGACGCCGTCCTCGTCGGACACCGACATCTCCCGCTGGACCTGGCTCTGGTCACAGCCGTAGTAGGAGACATAGAGGACGAAACCGCCAATCAGGAACGGCCAGAAGCCGTAGGAGCTTTCCGGGTTGAATCCGTAATTATCCATTAAAATAATTTGAGTTCGGTCGGCCGCGAACGTGTCAACGACGTCCGTCCAGCCGATAATTCCCAGGGCCTCGTACCCGCAGTAGAGTAGCCCCACGAAAATAATGGCCATCTGCACGACGTCACTGAGGATAACGACACCGATACCGCCGAGTACATCGTAGATGATGGTTACAATACCGATAAGGAGAATCGCCTCCGGGACGGACAGAGCCACCACGGCCGCCAGGACTTTTGCCCCGGCAAACACTATGACACCCGACGATAAGCCTCTCATCAAAAGAAAGAGGCCACTGACCAGAAGCCGGGTCCCCTCGTCGAACCGTTCACCCAGGTACTGGTGCATGCTGATATAGTTGCCCCGGTGAAGAACGGGAATAATTACGGCCATGACGACAACGAGGGCAAGCGGGACGGCAAATTCGTAGGCAAGCCAGCGGAGACCCCCGTTGTCGACAAGGGCGACAAAAGCCGGTGCGGAAATAAAACTCACCGCACTCAGCTGGGTTGCCATGGTTGAGAAGCCGGTTTGCCACCAGACCATGTCCTGTCCGGCAAGAAAATAATCGTGGGTGTTTAATTGGCCGCGGTTGAGGTAAGCGCCAAGTCCTATCAGGAAGGCGAGGTAGCCGGCAATAACCGACCAATCAAGACCGGTCATCGAACGTCCTCCCGGTCAACCAGGTGATCTCGGGTTTAGCCGGTTCTTGGGATTCGGACGACATCCCGGCCGGGTGAACATCGGACGTAAGTAGGCCGTGCGAGCCGGGACGGTCCGTTTAAATTTCGGTCCAATTAGCTCCGATCAGTTTTTCAGTTACGCGGTTTAATAGAAATTAAAGTTACCCCTAAGAATTCCGTCACGTGGCAATCGGAAGCCAGGGATCCCCGAATCGTTCGTTGCTGAGTGGAGGTTTGAAGGGGTGGAGCCTATGCCTCCCGTAACGTCAGGTCGATGGTGATCGGGACGGCCATCGAGAGATCACCGTGGCCACAGACTTCCATCAGTTTTTCGAGGGGTTTGACCATGTTGAATTTTTTGACGTTGAAGACGTACGGTTTGCGTGTCGTGGCCCTCACCTGATTTTTACCGGTTCGGGTCACGGTTAACTCCATGGCCTGCTTGACCGTTTGACCGTGGAGGTTCATTTCTCCAACAGCCGTAACCTTAACGGAATCGTGAAGCTCTTTGAGTTTGTTGATGTCCTCGGTTTCGAGGGACTTTACGGAAAAAACGGCGCTTGAATTTTTGGCGTCCGGATTGTCCGGTTCGGTTTCGAAGAAATGCTTGAGGACACGCTTGTCGCGGACGGACAGTCCCGTGTTCAGGCTGGTCAAACCAAGGCTTATTTTACCGTTCGCCTTCGTAATATTCCCGTTGTCCGGCACGGTAATTTTTCCACTGACCGAATCGAAGAAACCGGAGACGCCGATATCCTGGTTTTTGATCGACGTGAAGTTTATGTTGGATTCCTCGGGGACGACTTTGAAGGAGCCAGAGATGGGCTGAAGATCCTGTTGTTGGCTGCAACCGACCAGGGCAATTGAACAGACGAGAATGAGACTGATGAACCGTTTCATCTGAAGAACCTCCTGAGACGATATAGTGGGGAAAATTTGATTACGAGTTTGATTATAGTACGATGGATTCGAATGGCCACCGTTTCCTCGATTGACTCGGCTGTTATCCAGGGTACTTTCAATTTGACGTTGGCTTGGTCAGGAACCGGAAATTTATGTTCCCCGGTCCTGGAGGAATTTCGACTTGATTGAACGCCGGGGGTCATCCGAGGCGGCTGTAACGTCAAGCGGGGTATTTCATCGGCGGGTGCTGGTTTGATTCAGTTACTGAAAGCCCACCCAAATGACTGACGTCCCGGTTCCCCTGGGGCACTTGGAGGGCCGCAATTAAGGATAGCTCTCGAAGTTTGACTTCTGACTGAATATTTCAAAACAGACAAAACTACATGTCCGAAACGGAAGGGTTGATAGGATGAGTCGACTTGAGGAGTTTTCGTCCTGGGCCGTCAATCTTGGCTACGGCGAAATTCCGGACGATGTACTCAAGAAGACCCGTCTGCAGGTTATGAATATGCTTGCGGCGATGATCGCGGGATATCGAACCGAACAGGATACCAGACAGTCCGGTGACGGTGGACCGTGTCGGACCTTTAGCGGACCCAACGATGCTCCCGGGGCGTTTTTTGATTACGCACTGAACGCCATGCGGCACGATTTTGACGATTACCTGCTGGCGGCTCATTCCGGTCATAGCTCGGTGCTGGCTCCACTGGCGGTCGGGCAGGCCGTTAATGCCTCCGGACAGGACTTTTTGAAGGCCGTGGCTGTCGCCAATGAACTCGAGGGACGCCTGGGGGCCTCAACGGTTCTTGGTCCCCACAATGGTCAGATGTGGTCGTTTATCCATGCCTCCGGGGCTGCTGCGGCGACGGCATTATTAAAAAATGCGAACTCGGAGGAATTCCTCCACGCCGTTCTGCTTTCCCTCTACAGTCCGAATTATCCCAATCCCGCTGGTTTCATGGGAGGGGATTCGAAGAATCTC
>JBDGPI010000011.1:3248-5511 GCA_042219765.1 Salsurabacterium abyssinicum (SeqCode) | reverse complement strand
CCCGCAAAAAATTTGAGCACGACATCCGGTTTCAGCGAATTTAACAAAACCGTTTGTTCAAGTGATTCAATCTTTCTCATTCATTAGAAGGTTCGGTAAAGAGCTACATACTCCCAGATCCCGCGATCGACCTAAAATGTGAATTCGTACTTTCAAAATCAGTTTTGTTACTACCTATACGGATGGTCAACACCGGGGATAGCTTTCCCGCGGAATTCAAACGTGTTCGTTAAACTCCGGGAATCATTACGAGATTACATCTCACCGTTTTTCCATTGGTGGCTACCGGGTATAAGATTGTTCAACAGGGTTGTCAGGAGTTCGTTTTGGGAGGGGATTAACGTTAACAGGTGACCGTTCATGCCGAGCCAGTGGGTAAACCACCACCTCGGGATTTGACGGCGATAGGGAATCACAAGTCTTTCGTGAAGTTGTTGTTGATTACGTTTCGTAAGGGGCCAAGGGGTGTTAACTTGGGAGAGGTAAGAGCCCGCCTCGAATCCTTCTCTTACGGCCATTCCAATTCCTTCCCCCGATAACGGCATGGTGAATCCCGAGGCGTCCCCAACGGCAACCATCCGTCTTCGCACGGGGCGCGGGTGAGTTCGTGAGAAGCCGGCTTTGGTGGAAGGATTGTTGCTGGTTAATTTTGACTCCAGAGGCGACAAGAATTCGGGCAGTTGTTCGATGATTCGGCGACGCGCCAGGTCGATCGGCTGATTTCGTGTCGGATTTTTTCGGATAACGGCCGAAATGGTCCCGTCTCCACCGGCGTTTGAAGTGATCCCACAGTAGCCATTTTTGTAAAGTATTATTAACAATTTGTTATTAAGCGGGGTAATGTCGTTTCCCCAGGACCATTCCAGTCCGATCAGGGGATTGGAGTGGTGAGCCGAGTCTTCACCCGTGATTCCCCGGTGACCCGAAGCGTCGATAATTCCCCGGGTACGAATGGACTCTCCGCCACGCAATTGGAGTGTGAGTCCCCGGGGAGTAGATTCGATGGATCGAACGTAACCCTGTTTGTGTCGAAGAGTCGTTTGATTCTTCACCTGCGAGAATAACCAGTTGTCGAACTTCGTACGATCGAAGGCCAACAGCTGGGCGTCGGGGCTTGTTTCGGCCAACGTTGTTCGGTTGTGTAGTACGCGGACGGTCTTGATTTCGTGAGAGAAACCGTTGAGTGGGGAGGGAAGTTTATCAAATCGTTTAAAGCATGAGATCGCGGGTGGAGTTAATACTCCCCCGCACACGGAGGGATCGGGTTTTACCTCGGGGGAGACTAACAGTGGATTGCCGTCTTCAAGACCGAGGTAGGCGGTGAGACCGGCCGGGCCATTTCCTATGATGACCGTGTTTTCCAAGGTACCTCTCCGGGGTTAATAATCAGGTGTTTCGAGCGGTTAACAGTACACGATACGGCCAGTGATACGATGTTTCGTAAGCACCCAGTTCCGGATAGCGAAGGAGTTTTACCCATTCGTCTTTCGTTAAGCTCTTACGGACGGAAAGAGGTCCATCGTGATGATAGGTATTATTGGTACTGGTTAGACGTGTAAAAAACCAGGTAACCGCGTGATGGAGGCGACTTCGGACAAGATCGTGGTGGAGTGTTAGGTGCCGACTCCATGATTTGGAATCGACCAGGAAGGGGACGAGGTTTTCGGCGGGAAGATGGTGCAAAAGTAACGTGGACACCACGATGTCGGCACAACCGCTGTCGATGGGAGGCTTGGATAGTTCAGCCACCACGTCCGCGAAACGACGGTTTGAGCTCAAGGATAGGATATCTCGTGAACGATCCAGGCGGATGTACTGGATTTCACTGTTTAATTGTTCATCGAGAAGCTCTCCCAGGTAACCGGAACCGGCGCCGAGATCGAGTACGGAGACCGGTTCACGATCGAGTGAATCGATCTCGGTCTCGATGGTGTCCACGAGGGAATTCAGGGTACCCAGGAGAGCGTGGGTACGGTCGAGCGCCCGAAGAGCTCCCTGGAGCTCCTTCCGGTTACATTCGTCGGTGTCCATTTTTTCACGTCGTTCGGACCGTCTCATGGAGTGAAAACCTCAGGGTTGTTTTAAGACAAGAGCGGAGTTCCGGCTACCAAATCCAAGACAGTTTACGAGGGCGGTGTCCACCGGTTTTGATCGGGTTTCCGTAACGTGGTTAATATCACAGTCGGGATCCACCTGATTTAAATTAATGGTTGGCGGAAGCAAATTGGTGAGAATGCTCAGGATAGAGGTTACGGTTCCCGCG
>JBDGPI010000011.1:0-3238 GCA_042219765.1 Salsurabacterium abyssinicum (SeqCode) | reverse complement strand
GGAACCACTGGCTCCCTGGGGATGACCGATCATGGACTTGGTACTGCTCGTTGGTGGAACATTGTCAAAACAGGAGTTCAGGATGGTTGATTCCACCCGGTCGTTGAGTTCAGTACCGGTTCCATGGGCGTTAACGTAATCGATCTCCCGGGGACGAACATCGGCATCCTCCAGCGCGTTATTGATGGCACGTCGACCGTCTTCGCCGTCTTCCTTCATGCGAACCCTGTGATGGGCGTCACAGGTGGAACCGTAGCCCGCCAACCGTGCAAGGGGATCGGGTCCATTACGACGTTCGAGGTGATCCTTGGTTTCCAGTACGGTTAACCAGCACCCTTCACCGGGGACGAATCCATTTCTATCGGGATGGAACGGTCGTGACGCTTTTTCAGGAGTCCCGTTGGATTGGGAGGCTACGACCCGCATTTTTTCAAATCCCTTGATGACTCCCGGGGTGATCGGAGTATCAACTCCTCCACAGATCACGCAGGAGGCTCGTTCGTTACGCAGAGTCATCAGGGCGTGACCGAAGGCATCGGAGGAACTCGTACAGCCCGTCGATACCAGGTGGGAAGGTCCGCGTGCATTGATTTGAATTGATAGTTCACTGGCAAGGTTCCCAATGGTGGAACTTGGGACATTGTAAACGCTTGGATCCCCTTCACCCGTAAAAAACCATTCGTACTGGTCCTCGGTAAAGTCCACGGGCCCACCCCCGCTACCAAGTACGACACCCGTTTGTTCCGGAACGGAAAAGTTCTCCAAACCGGCCCGTTTTAACGCTTCCTCCACCGCACAGTAAAGAAAAGCCACGGACCGACTCAGGTGTTTTCTTTCATTTTGATCGATCCAGTTATTCGGTTCGAAGTCGAGGACGGTGCCGGCCACCTTACACTGAAGTTCCCCCGGGTCGAAACGCTCGATTTCCCGGATCCCACTTTTTCCGCGGAAGCAGTTTTCAAAAAACGTTCCGGTTCCGGTTCCCAGGGGAGAAACCGTACCAATTCCGGTAATGAATACGTCCGACATCAGGGATATGTCAGTGTTAGGACAATTGTTTCGGAATCAGAATATTCAATTCGAATGGTGTCTACCTTTCCGGTTGCCGGGGTTTTTGGTTTCAGGTACTTTTCCCCCTCGTCACCGGACTCCGTCATGGACTTAAATCGCTCGACAATGTCCTTCCACTTGTTCGGGTCATCCGTGAGGGTTTCACGATCGTACCCCTCACCGTCTTTTTCGTTTTGAACCGTTATTCCGTCCTCTTCACGGGTGATTTCAATTTTAGTGAGCCCGTTTTCGATGGCCCGAACCAGCACGAGATTAGATACGAACAGTTCCGGACTGCCGACAAGGGGGTCCTGTTCGCGGTCGTTCCAGGTTGGATTATCCATTTAAGCGGGTTTATTTTGTTGCAGGAGGGATAAATTGTCGTTGAGACATTCAGGCGAACAGAAATGGTACGTTGCAAGGTCGTCCCCGGCGTTCCACTTGTCACGAGCGAGCGGAGAAATTGTGATTTCTAACCAGTCTGACTCGTTTGGATCGATCTGTTCGACAATTTCACCACATCCGTCGCATTCGGTGACAACGACGTTAAATCCATCGCGGACGATTTCCGTCACTGGAAAGCCCCCGAGTCAATTCCCTTTTTAATAACGTAGGCCATCAATGCATGTTCGCTGACCTCTCCCGGAAGTAAACCGTGACTGTAAAAGAAGCCGGTAAATGGCTCGATGCAGGAGTAGGCTTCGTCGGAGTGGTCT
Source organism: Salsurabacterium abyssinicum (SeqCode) (assembly GCA_042219765.1). GTDB lineage: Bacteria > T1Sed10-126 > T1Sed10-126 > T1Sed10-126 > CAZEBV01 > JBDGPI01. The sequence goes on along the minus strand of JBDGPI010000011.1, from coordinate 1,472 downwards.
TGAACCCAGTTCCAGGCGGATTCGAAGGTTAATTCGTCGAGGTCCACGGTTTCAAGGGATTCCGCCAAATTCATGATGGATCGTTTCAGAAACATGTGAGACTTCTTAGTGGCTCGCGCCCGGCGAATAATGCGGGTAATGTCTTGTTCGACTTCGTTTGCGTCCGCCGATGACATGTCGGTGTCGTGCTTAATCGATCGTACGGATGGCATATGATCAGCAACCTCCTGAAAAATTAGATAGAAACGTTATGTTAGACCACGATTTTACTTACGGTTTTCCCCTTTGGCCCCTTGATTGTTTGCCCGGCATCGCGATCGGCCACAATTCGTTCGCCGTCGAGGTTAAATCCGTAACGAAGAGGCCCCTCGGGTACGGGGATAGCGGATTGCCAGGTGCGTTTACTCTTCTTCTTTAATTCGTTTTGATTGGGTCTCCAGCCGTTGAAATCACCAACGACTGAAACGGAATTAAAGTGTTCCCCCTGAGGTTCAGTGAACTCAAATTGTTTTATTGTTGTCCGGGTGGTTTGATTTCGTCCCTGTTTCTTGGATTGATAGGTAGCCTGATCGGCTACCTTCATAAGCTCCGAAAAACTTTCACAATGCGTGGGAAATTCTGCCGTTCCGACGCTTACAGTAAGCCGGTTATCCGGTAGACAGTCCTCACCAGAAATATGCTCACCGGAAATTGCTTTCCTGATTCGTTCCGCTGTTTTGTAGCCCCCGTGTTGATCGGTGTTGGGCATAATAACACCAAATTCCTCCCCACCAATACGTCCGGGAAGATCGTCATTTCGAACCTGGTTATCGATCAGGTTGGCCACTGTTTTGAGAACCCGGTCTCCGGCAGGGTGTCCCTGGTTATCGTTGTAGGTTTTAAAGTGATCCACGTCCAGAACTAATCCGGTGAGGGGCGATTCGGACATGCGTGCCTGTTTAATGAGCATTTTACCGCGCTGTTCAAAGTGTTTCTTGTTCGGCAAACCGGTTAAGCCGTCCATGTTAGCTTCCTGCTGAACTTTTTCCTTATCCTCACGGAGCTTTTCGGTGAGTGTTTGGTGGGTTTGCAGTAAGAACCACTGGTTCTCCGAAAGCTGTGTAATTGATTTCAATTTTCGAACTATGGATTTAGTAGGTAAAGGTGTGGAGTAATATCCAAACCCACCCCGGTTGGTCCAATCCAGTGCTGTGTCGGAATCCACGTGGTCACCCAGCGCACAAATCTGGGTGGAAGGACTTTCCTCGTAAATCCAATCCTGAAGGTCCCAGAGGTCTTCCACAAGTGAATCCTCAACGAAGACAACCACGTAAAATTTCGATTCAAGCTGATGTTTTAATTCTTCTGAATTATCGGGTTGGTATACGGAGAAAGCGAGTTTTTTGAGGATGGTGTTAAGTGTACTGATAACGTTTTCATCTTCAACGAGTACGCAAGCGCGTGCGTTAGTTTCGTCCATAATGGATTGCCCC
>JBDGPI010000010.1:13885-18243 GCA_042219765.1 Salsurabacterium abyssinicum (SeqCode) | reverse complement strand
AATTCGTAAAGTTTGTCGTTCTTTTCGGCCGTGTCGAAAAGGTTTTTGGCGGATGCAAGCTGTGTGTCTTTTGGACCGCGAGTTAGACATTCGACGGCAAATATTTCGGGGGAATCACCGTCCAGCGTTACGATGGGCTGAAAAAGCGTCCGCAACGATCGGGATTCCAGTACCTCCGAGAGTTGTATGGTTTCGTCGATACGAGATGGTCGGGTTGCCATTGGCATCACGTCTTTGTCCCTTTCAAGGTGGTAAGTGTTTAATCTCGAGATGTCTTCCAACTCTACGTCCAATAGCTTACTGGACTAATGTAAAGCCTGGCCTAAGAGATTGTTAACTTCCGATAAACTTACAGCTGAAGGGACTTGAACTGATCGGGATAAGCGTTGAGGTAAGGCTATCCAGAGTCGAATTGTATCAATGAATTCCGCAACTGATGAGACTGGGATGATTAATATTAATCCAATCTTAAAACGCGAAATTCCCAGGGTAGTGTAATGTTAAAAACTGTATTCAGTAGAATTCTATTCGCCATCAAGCAAGATTTATTTGAATTGAAACGCCTGCCACTATCATCCAGACTACCCTGAGCTTGAGGAGGCGTTATCTTTGTACAGACGAATACGGAGAGTCCTTGAAGGATTAAGTAGCGGCGAGAGAGTGCGAATCTACACGGCTCTGCTCCAGCATGAATTATGTATTTGTGAGATAGTTGAACTGTTCGAGTTGTCCCGATCGGACGTGTTAGATCACCTCGATGAGCTCGAGAACTCCGGTTTGATTCGGTCGGACGAGCGAGGCGACTGGACCTATTATCAGGCCCACGGTCATCCGATTCAGGAGGCCTGTGATATTGTCAGGAACGAAAACGAAACTTCCAATACCTGGCATGAGGTTCGTGACAAAATTAAAACCCTGAGAAACCAGAGGCAAATACAGTGCAACTCCACCAACGACCCCGAATGGTCCGATCTGGCCACTACCGTTTAAATCGGCCTGTCTCAGCCGACCACCTAACGAACATTGAATTTACTAAACTTCGATTATCAAGATCCATACCAGTGGTTATGAACTGCTTAGCTCCGTCCCTTAGCCGCTTCTGCAATACTCTCGAACAGTCTCATCAAGGATACCCGAAGAACGGTTAAACCTGATTCGAATCATTCATTCTTTGGATCAACCTGTTTGTCCAATCCTAAGCCGTGCCTGCAACCTGAAGGAGGAACCCATCGATGGGCCCTATCACAGTAGCGTTTGTCTGTGTGCAAAATGCCGGTCGAAGCCAGATGGCCGCCGCGTTTGCTAAACGGGAGAAGGAGCGCCGTGCGGTGGACGTGCGTATACTGACGGGGGGGACCGATCCCGCCGAGCACGTTCATCCGGAGGTCGTCGAGACAATGCAGGAAAGAGGAATTGACCTTGGGAAAAGGAAACCCCAGGAGATACGGACCGAAGAACTTCACTCCAGTGACATTGTTATCACGATGGGATGTTCGGCCGACGACGTCTGTCCGGCTAATTTCGATGGAACTAACCGTGATTGGGATTTGACCGACCCGGACGGTCGGGATCCTGACACCGTACGGTCCATCCGGGACGACGTCGAGCGTCGTGTTTCCGAATTATTTGACGAACTGGGGGACGAAATCTGATGTCCGTTGACACCGCAGTAGCCAGCGCCAGCAGTTCCGGACCGGGTGAAATGGATTCCCTCGACCGGTATTTGACGGTCTGGATACTTCTGGCCATGGTTGTGGGCGTGTGGCTGGGACACTACGTGCCGGAATTTCCCGCGTGGATGACGTCGCTGCCGGTTGATCCGGTTGCCGTTGGTCTTATTTTGATGATGTATCCACCCCTGGCGAAGGTGGACTACGGGAAACTTCCGACGGTTTTTCGTAACTGGCAGGTTCTTGGTTTGAGCCTCGTTCAGAACTGGGTGCTCGGGCCATTGTTAATGTTCGGCCTGGCCCTGTTGTTCCTGCAGGGGTATCCGAATTTCTTTGTGGGACTCGTTATGATCGGAATGGCCCGCTGTATTGCCATGGTGCTCGTCTGGAGTGACCTTGCGGACGGGAGCCCGGAGTACACCACGGGTCTCGTGGCGTTCAACAGTCTCTTCCAGATCCTGACGTATGGATTCTACATCTGGTTCTTCCTGGCCGTTCTGACTCCTGCACTGGGATTTGAGTCACTGGCGACGTCGGTCGATATTAGTATGGGGCAGGTTTTCAGAGCCGTTGCAATTTACCTTGGCATTCCGTTTCTGGCCGGTGTTGTGAGTTTTTACGGGCTATCGACGGTCAAATCCCGCGACTGGTACGAACGAGAGTTCATTCCACGCATCGATCCCCTGACGCTAATTGCATTACTTTTTACCGTTGTGATGATGTTTACCACCCAGGGCAAGACGATTGTCGCCAATCCAATGAATGTAATCGTGGTGGCAATCCCCTTAATTGTGTATTTTCTTGTAATGTTCCTGGCCAGTTTTTACATGGGCTGGCAAATCGGGGCAACGTATCCCCAGACTACGAGTCTTGGATTCACGGCTGCATCCAATAACTTCGAGCTTGCGATAGCCGTGGCCATTGCCGTTTTTGGTATAGACTCTCCGGTCGCGTTTACTACGGTAATCGGGCCGCTTGTGGAGGTTCCCGTGCTGATCGGCCTTGTGAATGTAGCACTATATTGTCGAAAACGATTTAGCTGGCCGGAGGGCCACTACGGTTAACTTTTATTCCGAAAGGCTTTGTCTCAACCTCGTACCGTACTCACCGAAGTCGTACTCGAGCTTCCGAGCAAAGTTTTTTCTAATGTCAGAGGTATCTCGGGCCCCTTTGAGTTGTTTAATGTAATTATCCAGAGCTGACTGTATCTCATTGATAAGTTGGATGGGATTAATAATGACGAACGGATATTTTTCGTCCGTCGAGTTGTCGTAACAGTGAGCCAATGGGTTGTCAGGATCAAACCAGACTTCGTGCAGCTTTCCGTCGGTTTCCAGGGAGTGGCCACCGAACGCCAGGATGGTACCGCTGTGGGCCAACCCACATCGAAACCCCGAGTAGAAGGCTTCGCTTACGGTGTCCACGTCGTGGGATGAGGCGACCACGAGGTCCGAGGGGATGACTTTCGGTAGTTTTTCGTCGAAATTATCGAAGTGTTTTTCGGTAAAGGCCTTGAAAACTTTCGCGTCGTGATTTTCGTCGCCGGCGCGAAATTGGGAGAGGGTATCGATCAGAATACAACCGATGTTCGTGATAATAAATTCGTTTCCGGGCATATCCTCTATGAGAACCTGAGCGGGGTCAAAATACCAGGTTTTTATTCGCCGTTCGAACGCGTCGATGACGTCGTCAATGTCAGTCCAGTCAATGTTGGAGGTAATGTCCTTGAGAAAGACGCTGAAGTGACGTTCGGGAGGTGTTAAGTCTCCAACGGTCATGAGCCGATTGCCTCCGGTCAGAATAAACCAGGTTTTAAGGACGGTCTTTCCCGGCTTGGAATAAACCCGGATTACCTATGACTAATTATGGTTGTTATCCGTACCGATACCAGAGGGTTGTGGGGGGGAAAGAGTCTTAGTTAAATATCGAGTTCGCCGGAATCGGCCAGCTGATGGCGCATGACTTCTCCTTCGGAGAGGAAAATTATGTCCTCGCAGATGTTTTTGGCGAGATCACCCATCCGTTCGAGGTAGCGGGAGACCAGCAGGGTGTGAATAGCTCGTTCAATGGTATCGGTGTTGTCGGCCATGATGTGCTGAATTTCCTGGAACATGGTTTTGTGAGCTTCATTGACCTCGTCGTCCATGTCAGTGACTTTGCGGGCCCGTTCGGCGTCCTGGCTTACGAGTGCCTCGAGGCTTTCGTGAACCATTTCCTGAACGGTATTAACCATGGTTGTTAGATCAACCGGCGTTTCAATTGGCTCATTCTTTGCAAGGAAGCGGGCCCTGAGCGCGATGTTAGCGGCCTGATCGCCCATGCGCTCAAGTTCGTTATTTACCTTCAAAACCGTAATAATGAAGCGAAGGTCGCTGGCTACGGGTTGATGCAGGGCCAGTATTTTCAGGCAGTCCTCCTCAATTTCAACCTCGGCGTCGTCAATTTCGTCGTCGCTCTCGAGGACTTCTTCCGCCAGGTCGGGTCGCCGATCCACCAGGGCGGTGATAGCTTTGTTTATGGAATCCTCGACTTTTCCGCCCAGGTTTAAAATATTTTTTTTCAGTGCCTCGAGGTCACGTTCCAGGTGAACGACCATTTGTAAAACTCCTCGTGAGAGTTAACCGAAACGCCCAGTTATGTAACGTTCGGTCAGTTCTTGCTCCGGATTGGTGAAAATTTGTTCGCGGT
>JBDGPI010000010.1:0-13794 GCA_042219765.1 Salsurabacterium abyssinicum (SeqCode) | reverse complement strand
CCTCGATGAGATCCTCGATTTTGCCGGTTGCAATGGGATCAAGCGCGCTGGCGGGCTCGTCCATTAACAGGACCTCAGGCTCCACCACGAGAGCTCGCGCAATGCAAAGGCGCTGTTGTTGTCCGCCCGACAGATCAAGGCCACTCGTGTGAAGTTTATCCTTGACCTCATCCCAGAGGGCGGCTCGTTTTAAAGCCTTTTCGACTTTGGCGTCCACGTTCTCGGTGGAGTGACGTTTCTGAATCCTGAGACCGAAGGCCACGTTGTCGTAGATTGTTTTCGGGAAGGGATTCGGTTTCTGAAAGACCATGCCGATTTTGCGGCGAAGGGCCACGGGATCCACGTCATCGTCGTACACGTTTTTGTCGTGGAGGAGTAATTCTCCCTCGATTCGAGCGGCGTCTATCATGTCGTTCATGCGGTTTATGCATCGTAAAAACGTGGATTTCCCACAACCGCTCGGGCCGATAATGGCGGTAACCCGCTGTTCCTGCAGGTCAAGATTAATTTCGTCCAGTGCTTTGTTGTCGTTGTAGTACACGCTCAGATCCCGGGCCCGAATAATGGGACTGGTTTTGCCGGTCTCGGAACCCTCCCGTTCGGCGTGTTCGTCGAGGGAGGCCTCAATTTCGACCTCGGGGGATGCTTCCTCCGACGTCGTTTCACTCGTCGGTGAGTCACTCATTGTGTTTCGTCCTTTCCGTTCGCTCAATCAGGGGTGTTCGGGAGTTGGGATAACACATCACAGTATAACGTTTAAACTCGATCCTGGTATTTGTGACGGATGTATATGGCAACACCGTTCAGGGTTAGTAAAACGACGAGTAGTGTAACCACGCCGGCGGCCAGTACCCCGTACTGAAATTCGTGCTGGGGGTAGTCCGTCCAGGCAAAAAGCTGCATTGTCATGGCGGTAAACTTATCGAAGATACTGTTAGGCGGAGCGTAGACGCTGGTCGGCACCCCGATCATAATAAGCGGAGCCGTCTCCCCGAGGGCTCGGGCGAGACCAATAATCGTTCCCGTCATAATACCCGGTAGAGCCCGGGGCAGAACAACTCGGCGAATCGTCTGCCACTTGGTCGCTCCCATGCCGTAGGACGCCTGCCGGAAGGAATCCGGGACCGCCTCAATGGCTTCCTGCGCGGAGATGATGACGATGGGGAGAATAAGCAGTGACATCGTCAGCGATCCGGCAATTAACGTTCCGTATTGCATGTTGAATAGTTGGATGAATACCCCCAGTCCAAGTAGCCCCCAGACGACGGAGGGGACCCCGGCAAGATTACCAATGTTAACTTTCACCAGTCGGGTAAATTTGTTGTTGGGGGCGTATTCCGCAAGGTAGATGGCCGCGCCAACACCGAAAACCAGAGTGATCGGAATCAGAAGGAGGACCATCATCACGGAACCGACGATAGCGGGATAGAGCCCGGCCTCCTCGGGGAACCGTGAGGCGGGACTGGTCAGAAACTGCCAGTCAAGCCAGCCGATCGCGTCGTACGAAACGTAACCAAGTAGGGTCAGAAGAGCCACAATGCCGAACATGGAGGCCAGAAAACAGATCCATGCAAGCAGACTGTCCTTCCACTTGCTTACGGCGGCAAAGTTACCGGTTTCGGATGATTTGGTGCTCGTTACGGTAGTTGAATTGCTTTTGGCTGACATTTATTCGTAGTGCTCCTTGTACCGTGAGGCAATGTATTCGCCAAAAATATTCATTGTGAAGGTCATGACAAAAAGTGTCAGACCGACGGCAAAGAGACTGTTGTACGCCAGTGAGTGGCCACTTACGTCACTGCTTCCCAGGTTGACCATGGCGGCCGTCATGGTCTGAATCGGTTCCAGGAGAAGGCTTTCGAAACTGAAGGGATTGACCATTCGGGAGGACATACCCGACGCAATTGTAACGGCCATCGTTTCACCAATGGCCCTCGATAGGCCGAGTATGAACGAAGAAATAATGCCCGAAATGGCGGCCGGTAGAACGACCCTCAGGGTGACCTGAAACTTGGTGCCACCCATTCCGTAAGCGCCCTGTCGCAGGGAATCCGGAACTGCACTCATAGCATCCTCGCTGACACTTGAAACAAACGGAATAATCATAACCCCGACCACGATGGCACCAACGAGGTGCCTGGGATGTTCGACTGGATTCGGACCCCGGGTGACGCAAATTCACTGAGGTAGACGGCGGTTGCCACCCCGATGGGGAGGGCAATCAGGGCCGAACCGACCGTGATAACAAGTGTCCCACTAATCAATGGGAGAACCCCGAATTGATGGGGCTTGATGGCGGGGCTCCAGGTCGTGCCCGTCAGGAAGTCGACAATCGGGTATTCGGCAAAGAAACCGATGGAGTAAGAAACTAGAATAAATATGATGCCAAAGGTGGCGAGTATGGTTATTGAAGCGCAAATGAAGAAAAACCACTCGTAGACTTTCTCCCAGACGTTTCGTAAATCATCCGCCTGATCGATGGAGTACCGGTCCGCTGAATCCATGGTGTTCTCCCTGCGGTAGTGACTTGATTGGAGGATGTTGTCAGTCGACAGCTATCGACGCTCGATGAAGAACAGTGTTAGACGAACGCCGGTAAATGATGACTGAACGTGAAGCAATAGAATACTAAAAGATTACTCAGACTAAAGTAAAAAATGGACCATCAAACGACCCGGTAGCCCGGGTCGTTTGATCGATCCATGTGGTGGGACGTGGGGGCCCACAATCAGAAAGTCGGACCCTCTAGGGAGACACACGTTCGAGTTTGTCGAGGTTGTTCTGAACGATGTCCTCAGTGACCGGAACGTAGCCAATCTGCGAGACGAGATCGGTCCCGGCCCGTTTGATGAAGGACTTCGTGAAGGCCTTCACCCGGTCCTTGCTCAGGCGACGCTTTGCGACGTAGGTGAATAGCGGCCGCGAAAGCGGCTTGTACTTACCGCTTTTGGCGGTTTCGAGGCTGGGTTTGACGCAGCCGTTGCCATTGTCGATCGCCACCGCCTTGACCTTGTTCTTGTTCTGCTTGTAGTAGGCGTAACCAAAGTACCCAAGTGCGTACTTGGAACCGGACACACCCTGAACGATTGTGTTGTCGTGTTCAGTGGCGGAGTAGTCACTGCGGTGAGAACCTTCTTCGTGCATGATGGCCTCGGTGAAGTAGTCGAAGGTTCCCGACGTTGAGGCCGCGCCATAGAGTTCAAATTCGGCGTTGGGCCAGTCGGAATTCACCTGGTTCCAGCGGTCGGCCCCGTTGGGTTTCCAGATCTGCTTCAGCTCGTCCGTGGTCATGCAGTCAACGGGGTTTTCCTTGTTGGTGACAACCGTCAAAGCGTCAATGGCGACCTGGAATTCAATTGGTTGAACGCCATTTTTCTGACACTGGTTCATTTCCTCGTCCTTGATTGGACGACTGGCGTTATTCAGGTCCGTCTTACCCGGGCAGAAGAAGTTGGAAAAGCCACCCCCGGATCCGGTGGAGCTAACGGAGACACTGACGTTAGGGTGCTTCTTCTGAAATTCCTCCGAGACGGCGGTGGCGATGGGATAAACCGTGCTGCTTCCGGCGATGTTAACTTCACCGGAGAGTTGATCCGACTGTCCGCCACCTCCACTGTTGCCACAGCCGGCGGCGAAACCAACCATCAGCAGAAGGGCAAAGCCCAGTGCCAGGTTACGAAAATGCTTCATGGTTCTACCTCCTGTAACGAAATAAGATCGTGCCAGTTTGCGACGATGGATCGAAAGACGGTCCCAGGGAGGCTCCCGCTTGGGACACCCCCCTGAAACCGGTTGTCGAAGTAGTTAAAAGAGGGGGAGCGATCCTACCTTAAAAGTCTACCTGAAATCGTGTGGTAAGCCACTGAGCGTCGACGTCCTTGGCGTCCTGATTTGCCGTGACGTAATTGACCATCCACTTGGAATGACCCGTTGGATACCAGTTGGTCCCTAGGGTGATCACGTTGGCTTTGCTCGCCAGGTCAACGTCCCCGGTTGTTGGTCCCTGGGCGTCACTGTAATCCGTGGAGGACCAACGGGCAGCAAGCTCCCAGGCACCGGACCCACCGTTGTTAACGGAGTTGTTGACGTCTATGCGGCCGAAGTCACCGTCGGCTTTATCGTAGGGACGGTGCTCACCAGTTAGAAGATAACTTGCCATCAGGTACTGGCTGGAGAGGGTCGGTTCCTTACCGGCGGAACGACTGAGGTCGTTCTGAGCGTACTCGGCCTGGATCGAAAGCGGTCCCTGCACGGTAGCAGCCTCAAGACCGAAAACGGTGCTGCTGGTGACGCTCGGAACTGTAATGTCGAGGTACTCCGGATCCCCTTTGTGGACTTCCGGTTCGAGGTCGCTGCTGTAGGTGCCGCTCTGTTCGGAGCGCTGGCTGAAACCCAGTCCGAGGTGGACCAGATTTTTGCCACTGTTGGAATAAACTATCGGACTGGTGATTCGGCCCGAGAGGTTCCAACTACCGCTGGTTGCGGGCTGCTGTAAGCCACTCTGAGGGTTAAACATTCCAAGTGTTAAATTGAACTTGTTGTCCGGTGTGTGGTAGGCCGTCTGAATACCCGGATTGTACTCGGGAGTGAAGCCGTCGGAGAGCATCGAACGGCTCATGAAGGTGATGTACTTACTGGAGGTAAGTTCATTCAGACTGAAAGGTTCCTTAAAGTGACCAATCTTGAGCGGAATGCCAACAAGCCCTTTGTCGACGCTAATGTAGGCGTCCTTGATGTCAACCTCATTACCAGCAAGCTCATCGGCAAAATCCAGCTGAAGTTTGTACTCGATGTCCTTTGCTACGCCACCTTCCGTGTAGAGGCGAAGGCGACGGAATTCGAAACCGTCCTCGGCTTCGTCTCCAAGCTGACTCACGTAGTTGTCACTCTGTGAGGTGTTAAAGGACCAGTCCGCCATGATTCGACCGCCGAATTCGGATACGTACGGGTCACTGGCAAGATCGTCGTCCTGCATCTTCTTCTCTAAACGTTTGACGCGTTCATCCAGCGTTTGTGCCTGTGTGCCAGTCAATGAAAGGCTGACAAGTCCGGCAACGAGAAACGGAATTAATAGAACTTTGGTTAGTTTAGACTTCAACGTTTATCACTCCTGTAATGAAATTAAGAAAACTGATAAGGACTCGGTGTAGAAGTTGGCTCTATTGGATTCTTCTCAGCTTTACCTCCTAATTTACAGTTTGGTTGAGGTGCAATCTGGTTTGAGCAATATGATCAATTGATTACTGGCTGATTAAGAAAAGGAAACGATTCATCCGGTCGTAGAACGGTTTGGAATCGACTGACAACAACTTTCCTCTCAATTGATTTGCAACAGTTTATGACAGGAATGTTAAGAGGATGTTAACTGGAAGTGAAGTAAGGGTTAGAAGTGTTAGAGTGCGGTTTTTATGCTTATAAACGGATTAAAAAGTGAAATTGAATATGATTATTACGGCTGATGACTGTTTACCGTGGACAACCCTATCGGTATTCCCGCAACCGGATAGAAACAAACAGAGCGGTGGTTAACCGCTGATAAAGTGCAGGAAATCCTGGGCCAGGCTACTTTGCTCAACCCTGGCACCCGGCAAACAATTTGAGTCACCCATTGAAAACTATCGATCAAGGTTACGTCCGATCGTCAGTGGGTTCTCAAGTAAAGAATCTCAGGGGGGTTGCTGTTCTGTAACGGTCGACGATCAACGACGGCGTCCAGTGTCGTTGTTCCGATGGTATCGCCCTCGTCGTTCTGGGCAACTCCCAGTATAACGGCCCGAAAGACCCCCTCACTTTTGAACGTGGTGTGTTGCCGGAACGTCGAACAATTGAAGTTAGAATGGAGATCTTTGAGGTCCGAACAGATGGGATCGTATCGCTGAAGACCTTCGGACGAATCGTCACCGTACGATTCGTTCGGAATTATGTAGTAGTCACTTTCCTCCTTGTCCGCGGGTTGACCGCCGTTACGCTGTTTAATAATTTCGAGTGCCATATCGTGAGTCACAAAATTGGGTGCGTTTGATCCATCGTAGGATTTAATGGGGATTGTCAGCAGGCTTTCGTAGGGGGCGGTGTTGATATTCAGGTGTTTGCGGTTGGACTCCTCCCTGTAACCGGTATAAACGTGGGTGTACTCCTTAAACTGACCCAACGTCCCGGTCAGGAATGGTTCGGTTCCACCCTTGCGATTGGTGAAGATTTCGCCGTAGGACAGCCAGTGAGTATCGATGTCCAGGTTACCTTTAGGATACTCGTAGGCTCGCTGCACTTTGTTGGGAGAACTGGTACTCAGGGCCCGGTAGATTTTGGCGTCCCCGCTTTCCTTACGTGCCATTTCCGAGGTTAACTCCCAGGTGTCACTTGCCGTGGAGCTGTCCCGACCTCTGGTGAGAAGGTCAATTTTTCCCGATTCGTCCTCAATTCGTTTGAATTTAAAATAACCGTAGTTGTTCCCTTCGCCGTTGTTTGAAAGGGAAGGAAGGTAAATTCTCTCGTTGAGTTGAACGCTACCCTCAACGGACCCTCCCCAGCCCCAGGACTCCCCGAAGTGATCGACGCCCTGGGTGATTCCCCAGCTTGGTGTCCCTTCGTACGGGGAAAGGGGCCAGTGCTCCGCCCGATTGGCCAGGTGTAGAGTTTTCTTCGTCCGGGACAGGTTCACCCTTCCGTAGGTATCCCAGCCATTCCTGACTACAACTTTTGAATCGTACTCGCTGGAAACCGGGGGTTCGATCGTTATTGTCTCGTTGAAAATATTATGAAGGCCGTGGTAGAAGAAGGGATCGTCCTCGGTCCTGTACATCCGTACGTTCTTTCGATTGATTCGGTCCGCTATTCCCAGGGCTTCGGAGTCGGAGTCAGGGTGTAATACGAGAGCGTAATGATCGGGCGGGAGAAGGTTGGAGTCGGAAACCGTCGGTGCGTGCGGGTGAGCGTTCAAGTCGTACTTTTCTGATTCGTCGAAGGAAACCTCATCGCCGTCACTGTCGTGGGAATCGTAAAATTGATAGTTATTGAAGTCATCGGTTAGGTCCTTCGAGTCGCTTGAGGTATTGTAGAGTTCAACGTAGGCACCGGTGTCCGGACCGGTATTCCGGCCGTAGTCGGTATTTTTGAGATCCGAGTCGTAACCAGTCCGAGGAGCAAAATCAACGTCCGCAGTAAAATTGGACGGGTTTTCGTCGGTGTCAGCGGGCACATCGGAACTGGAGGGAGGTTGGGTATCCCGCCGCAGGTCGGGCTCGCTCGTATTGTCAATAACACGGTTTTCGTAGTAGGAACTATCAAAAACATCACTTTCATCTCCGGACTTGTCCCAACCCACCGCGTCGCAGTGATTACCATGAGTGTCGATAAGTCGAATTCCACCCTGATTCGAATTGAGATAAAAGTCATCTGATTCGACGTCGGCACTGGCCAGGGCGTTTTCAGTGCTGGTAACAATAAAATATTCCCCGGGAGCCAGAAGGATGTTTTTACGGTCATTCGGCCCAGCGTCCTCGGGGACGATAATTGATGAGTCAGTATCGTCGGCTTCCCGTATTTGTCCCAATCGCCCACTGGTACCGGCGTTAAAAACTTCGATCCATTCTTCCGAGCCACAGTTATCGCTGTCACCATTACAAACTTTACTGATCCTCATCCCCCCGCAGGTGTTATTGGGGTTGTGGCTCATGACTTCGGTAATCACGACGCCACTATCCTCCTCGAGACCATCGGCCCGGAGGTTAGCCATCCAGGCCTTAAGCCCCGATCTGGCCAGTTTTTGACTGCGGCCGGACTGGCTGATGGAACTACTGACTTTTATGTTGAAGTACGAAGTCATGGCCATGGCTCCGACCAGTGCCCCGAGTAACCCCAGGATCCACAGGACGGTGATCAGGGCAGCTCCTTCGTTGAGATCCCCGTCCGATGGCGGCTGGATTACAGGTTCCTCCATTTTATTTTGACCGCAGTCTGATACCAGACGGGATCCATAATTTCCTCGGAACTTATCGAATCATTGTTGGCCCTTTCGTCGTACGCACGGATTGCAAACTGAATAACGGAGGGTAGTTTTCCATTGTCGTCACCCGTATGGTCACAGATATCCATCGTGCTGAGGTTGTCCCAGCATTGCTGCCAGGTGTCATTTACGGGGTCGTAAAAACGAAATGAAAGGTGATCGACGTTAACGCCGAGGATTTCTATCCCCTTGTGGTTGGTATTCCTTTGATTTAGGTCAAGCAAGGGGGTGGGAACCGTATCGTTGTCTTCGGTTTCCTCGGCGTAATCAACCATGTAGGGGACCAATCCCTGCTTGGCGTATAGGTCGCTGCGGGAGTGGATGGCCCGGCGTTTCAGTAAGGAGTATTTGTTTTCCATGCCGGAGTAATGCTTGTTGCTGGTTTCACCATTGATCCAGTACGCAAAGTAGACACGCTCGGAGGCCATTCTGTCGATTGTAATCTGGTCGTCAGAGTAGTAACTGTGGACGTGGAGCCGATCGGCGTCTTCACTGGGATCGTAGTCGGCACCGCTATCGTCTAACTCCTGGTGAGGTGTATCCCCCTGGTTCCTGAAACCACCGTCCAGGTTTTTGGCCTGAAGGGCGAGAACGGTCGTGTCCGACCTGGAAGGGGTGCGAGAAATCGCCCGCAGATCACTGGTTATTTGACTGGCTGCTACGTTAAGTTCCTCGATTGCTCCGGATCGGGACGTGGTGGCTATCATTCCTTCCGCCATGATGGAGTAAACAGTCGCCAGGGAGAGCAGAAGCACGCTCGTAACGGCCAGTGTTACGATCATTTCCATCAGGCTGAAACCACCGAATCGAGCCAACCGATTCATGGGGATAGTTCGGTAATAATTTTGGTGTGATCCCACTCGTCACAATCCGGATTATCCGGACAGCTAAGTGTACGGTTACCCCCGTAGATCGACGGGAAAAGGATTCTTACTTTCAGTTGCTTGGCACTGAAATCCGGGTCCTCCGACGAGAGGCTTTCAACGGATACTTCGTAATCGTACATGTTGTAGGGAGTGTTGAAGGTACCGCTCGACGAACCGGTGATTTCATCGTAGCTTTTGCTACCGCTGATAATTTCCAGACGTTGCTGGGCAAGCATGGTCGCCGTGGTTTTGCGTTCGGAGCTGATCGTGGCCTGCCAGAGGTGAGTGTAGGAGAGCATAAGGGGAAGTACGGCAATGGTCACAATGCCCATGGTTACCAACAATTCTACCAGGGTAAATCCCCTGAGAGGAGGTTCGTCGACACCTCCCGAAAGCTGCTTTTCGGTTGTCGTATCCAGGTCTAACTGGCGCAAGATGGCTCGGACCCCATAGTGTGCTGGAAGGGACCCGAGTCGTCCGGGTAAGCTCCGTACTCCAGCAATGTCGGGGATCCTGACCCTGGGATTACGTAGATAGTGTTCCAGTTGCAATGGTTGCTTTCCTCTTCGTGGTCCGGATTTGGCTTCCAGGTGATATGAACACCGGAGCCGATGTTGTTATCGCCAGTGGACTCGCATTCCTGTCCGGACAATCCGGAGCGGTCCACGGGATTTAAAATCTGTCCGGTAGGGTCGAAATACATGCAGGCTTCGTCAACTGCCCTCTCGTCGCCGACGGACCACAAATCAACTGAATCGTTCGAGGGTTTAATCGTCGACATTCGCCAGTGACGGGACCATTCCGCACAGCCACCCGAATCACTGAGGGTGGTGCAGTGGTAAAACGTAATTTCATCCTCGGGAATACGATATCGAACCTGAATGTGTCGATTCTCCGAAATAGCCTCAAAGCGTGCCGCCTGATGGGCACTTAACACGGCTCGGGAGAATCTATTCACTCTCCATTCCTTCAAGGACTGCTGGACCCTTGGAGCAATCATGGAGGCAAAGACGCCCATGATTGTCACGACGAGAATTATTTCGATGACAGTGAAACCCGAATTTCTCCGAAAGTCCGAGAACACGGTAAGTCCCTTTGCTCTCCGGATTAATCCTTGAGGCGACAGTGTGCTTAAATGCAAGATGTATACCAAAGAACAGAATTTAGCGGTTAAGGGACTGAAACCGGTGTTCGTAAATATGTTTTTACAGAACCGAATAGTTTTTTGTCGCTTTTTTTGGAATGGTTTAATGGTAGTAGTGAAACGTAGGTCTCAGGAAAACTCGATGAAGCCAAAATTTCGGGGAAGGATTCGGGCTCGGGAACCCCTGTGGGGAAAGTGTGTTTTAAGTCCGGGAGGGTTATTCAGGTTTGGGTAAGTGAATCCGAAAGAGAGTCCCCTGACCGGGGGTACTTTCAACGTTAATTTCACCGTTTAGTGAAAGGACGAGGTGTTTCACGATCGCCAGTCCGAGACCCGTTCCGCCCTGTGAGCGCGCCCGTCCCTCGTCCACACGGTAAAACCGCTCAAAAATCCTTTCCTGCTTCCGGGGTTCGATACCTATTCCGGTATCCTCCACCTCAAGCACGACCTTATCGTTGTCGGAGAAAGCTCGCAGGGAAATCGTGCCGGCTTCAGGGGTGTACTTGATTGAATTTTCGAGCAGGTTCGTTGAAATCTGCCTGACCGCCGCAGGGTCCCCGAGAATTTGCAGGGGTTCCGATGGAAGTGAGACGTCCAGCGTTAAATCCTTCCTGTTTGCCTGGGGTTTAATCGTTTCCAGCGAATCCTGGAGCGGCTGAATGACGTCCATGCGTTTGGCTTCGAGACTCTCCTGGTCGGATTCGAGCCGGGAAATTGTCAGGAGGTCCTCAACCAGGTCGGACATCCGCAGAACCTGGTTGCGAATCTTGTTAATAAAACGGTTGTGAGTTTCGGGGTCCATCTCGTCGTCGTCGATTAATGTTTCAATGTAACCCTGAATGGCCGTAATAGGAGTTTTTAGCTCGTGGGAAACGTTAGCAACGAAGTCCTGACGTACCGTTTGCAGGCGCCTGAGTTTGGTCACGTCGTGAATGGCGGCTACGGCCCCCAGTATATTTCCCTCCTGATCGGTCAAAGGCGAGGCATCCACGGTCAGGTTGATTTTCCTGTCGGGCTGTATTCTTTTGCCTTCTTCGTGCACGGATTCGCGCTTGTCCAGGCAGGAGTTTATTGCCTCCTGAACGGTGTCGTCCCGGGTGATTTCCGACAACAAAGGAGCATCATCACTGTCGCTGTCGTCGGGGATTTCCAACAGGCTCTTGGCCTTTTCGTTCAGGTAAAGGACTTTCTCGTCGGGATCCACGGCAATGACTCCGTCCGAGAGCTGATCGAGAATTGACTCAAATTGGTTCCTCTCCTGTTTTAATTCCCGTCTCTGGACCTCAAAGGTATCGATCAGTTCGTTGAACTTTCGGGCTGCCTGTCCAATGTCCGGGTCAGGATAAATATTCATTCTCCGTTCGGATTCACCGTCCACGACGTCGCTGGCTACTGACTGGAACTGATCAAAGAACCATGACAGCTGGCGATCAATCAGTTGTACGGCCAGGGTGGCACCGACTCCTCCAACGATTCCACCGGCCAGTAACTTCACCAGGATGAATTGAGTCGGAAAGAATAGGGCGGTAAGCACAGCAAGAAAGGCGGCTGTCAGGGTGGTAACGAAGACCTGGGTTGAGAGTTTCATAGCCGTAGAATTATTCTTCGGGTTCCTGGAACCGGTAACCAACTCCACGGACCGTTTCGATGAGGTCGCCGTGTTCGCCGAGTTTTTTCCGGAGGGCTCGAATGTGGACGTCGATGTTACGAGTTGTGACAACCGTTCCCAGCACGTGTTCGATGAGTTGATCACGGCTGTAGACACGACCCGGATTCTCGACGAGGAACTTCAGGAGACTGAATTCCGTAGCGGTAAATTCAACACTTTCTCCGTCGACGAGTACCTTGTGTCGCTCCGGTAACACGGTAACGGGTCCCTGTTTGATGCGGTCGGGATCGTCGTCGCCGGAGGACAGTTGCCTGCGGCGAAGCACGGCTTTTACTCTTGCCGCAAGTTCCTTGGGATTGAAGGGCTTAGTTACGTAATCGTCGGCACCAACCCCCAGGCCGAGAATAACCTCACTTTCGGCGTCCTTGGCGGTCACCATAATGACTGGAATGTCCTTAATTTCTTCGTCGTCACGAATATCCCGGCAGATATCCAGGCCATCCCTGTCGGGGAGCATCAAATCAAGCAAAACAAGATCCGGATGCCTGTCCTTGATTATACGGTAACCGTCTTCCCCATGCTGGCTGGTCAGGACATCGTACCCTTCTCGTTCAAGGTTGTACTCTATGACTTCGAGGATGTCCTCCTCGTCTTCGATGGCCAGAATCTGTTCGTTCCCCATGATCAATCCCGTTCCGAAGAAAAATTAAAATCCTTTATTCAAGTTCCGGTGTTACCTGAGTGATCGGCGGTTGCCTTCCTGGTTTAGGGTATCCACTTGACTGTTGTCCGACTGCATAGTCTAACGGTCAGGGAAGAATTAATCATATTAATTTAACGTTAAGCTTGTGTTTGTTCGTGCCCTGGAGGGTCCTTTTGGGTTTACTATTTGAGTCTCCGGTTCGGGGTTAAAAGAGACTCCTTTGGTCCGGGTTTGGGGTAAAGCGGCTTGTGTCCAGCGTCGGGTTATTGTCGTCGAGTCCATGACGCTCACGGAGAGTATCAAAAAGCTGTTTCTGGAAGTCGGCGTGTTCTCCCGAGCCCTGCATCCGGTCCCCGAAAGTAGAATCGTTTAGAGTACCGTCACGAACGGAACGAATCTGGTTGAGGACTTTGTCCCTTCTATCCGGAAAGTGTTGCTCAAGCCAGTCCGAAAACAGGTCCTTCACCGGTCCCGGAAGACGAACCATGATGTAGCCGGCGGAGGTTGCGCCCCGGCGGGAGGCTTCACGCAGTATACTCGGGAGTTCCTGATCCGTAAGTCCCGGAATCATGGGAGCCGCGTTGACCCCGACCGGTATGCCGGCGTTCGAGAGCTGGTCGATTGCGTCGAGACGACGGTGGGGGCGGGTGGTTCGGGGTTCGAGTTTGTTGATTAGCTCCCTGTCCAGGCTGGTAATAGAAACATGAACCCGGACCAGGTTAGCGTCCGCAAGGTCGGATAGAACGTCGATGTCCCGCGTCACGAGCTGACTCTTGGTAATTAAGGAAACAGGATTACGGTAGCGACGGAACACCTTCAGACAGGATCGTGTCAGTTCCAGTTCACGTTCAATGGGCTGATAGGGATCGGTATTGCCTGAGAGGGATATTACCTGTGGTTCCCAGGTTCCGGATTCAAATCGTTTTTCCAAAAGCTCAGGGGCGTTTTCCTTGACGACGATTTTACTTTCGAAGTCCAGCCCAGGGGAAAAATCAAGGTATTCGTGGCTGGGACGGGCATAACAGTAAATACAACCGTGTTCACAGCCCCGGTAGGGATTGAGGCTGTAGGTGAAGGGAATATCCGGGCTGTTATTTTCGGCGAGTATTGTTTCGGACTGATCCACGAAGTACTCCGTTGGATGATCCCCCTCCTGTTCGCCGGGGAGTTTTTGCGTGTTCAGGCGCTTGAATCGGTTCTCGGGGTTGGAACTTGCCCCACGTCCACGGTAGTACTGGTTGGAGTCCGTCATGGGTTTCCCTTCCGAAGAAAAAAGCTAGTAAAGTTAACGTCAGCATCGTAACGGGCTTGAAAGTGCCATTTGTGAATAAGGAATAACTTGATTTCGCCCTGGGGATTAATTATCGCATTTTTCCGGAGATCGCTACACTCGCAGTGGGTCGACTGTGGTACTCTTTGTGGGAGGGTTGATTCTGGGGGTTATTTTTTACTTAATAGAAAAAAGTG
>JBDGPI010000009.1:33216-42811 GCA_042219765.1 Salsurabacterium abyssinicum (SeqCode) | reverse complement strand
AGAACGTCAGCTTCCCAAGCTGGAGGTGCGGGTTCGATTCCCGTCGCCCGCTCCATTTTCTTTCCCTAAACCTTTTCGTCGATCCTTCGATGTTATTAATAGACATATTGATGAGATAACACCTGCGGTCAGGGACGGCCCCTTCGGACGGATTTAGTGAAAGTCCGGATCCTAACAGCTCGGGACGACCAGTGTTCCCTCATAATATATTATATTTTCTATCCAGCCCCGAAGGGTAACCTTTGGGGCTTTTTTATTGATGTCCAGTTTTAGTGTCAGTCATTAAATAGTATCCTGTACCGTCTTAAAAAAATCTGCTATAGTCTTACAGGTATCTTACCTGAACGGCTCGTTTTCAGTCATCAGGGAGAATCCCCTCATTTCCGACAGGAACCTAAATGAATCTGAATTTGTTCTTCAAGTCCGTAGGACCGGGATTGTAATCAGGAGGTATTCATTGTGATTGAAGTTCCGATTAAACCGTTGTTAGAAACCGGGGTTCACTTTGGTCATCAACCCCGTCGCTGGAATCCCAAGATGGAGCCCTATATTTTTACCAAGCGTAAAGGCGTCCATATCATTGACCTCGAGCAGACCATGGAAGCCATCAAGCAGGTCACCGAAATGGTTACGCAACGGGTTGCAGACGGGGATGAAATTCTTTTCGTTGGAACGAAGCGCCAGGCACAGGACTCCATTGAGGAACACGCCATCCGGTGTGGTATGCCCTACGTCAACCACCGATGGCTTGGTGGAACCCTGACGAATTTTAAAACCATTCGCAAGAGCGTGGACAAGCTCAAGGAGCTTGAGCGGATGGACGAAGAGAACATCATGGAGCGTCTTTCCAACAAGGAAGCCCGTCGTAAGGAACGGGAGAAAAACCGTCTCAAGAGGAACCTTGAGGGCATCCGGGACATGGAATCCCTTCCGGACATGCTTTTTATCACGGACCTCATACACGAGGATATTGCCGTGAGTGAAGCGCAGAAACTGGATATTCCGATTATCGGAATTCTTGATACCAACTGTGATCCCAGCGACGTCGATTACGGTATACCCGGGAACGACGATGCTATTCGTGCGCTGGGTCTTTACGCCGAAACCATGGCCGACGCCGTACTGGAAGGCAAGGAACTCCGACAGGAAAAGATTGCCGAGGAACAGGCGGCTGTACAGGCCGAGGAACTGGACGAGGAGGAACTTGAGACCGAAGCGGAAGTCGTTGCGTCCGCCGACGAGGCCGAGGAAACTGATGAACCCGACGAAACGGTCGAGGAGGACTCCGGCGAAGAGGACACTGAGGACGCCGCCGAGGACGAGACCGACGACACTGAGGAACAATCCGAGGAAGACGAGGAAGCAGAAGTCGTAGAAACCTAACCTAGAGCTTACCGATAAGCTGAACCCAGGAGGAATGAATGATGGCAGCGGTACAGGCAAATGACGTAAAAGAGCTCCGGGATAAAACCGGTGCTGGTATTCTTGACTGCAAAGAAGCACTCAACGAAACGGACGGTGACATCGAGGAAGCGTCCGAGTACCTGCGCGAACAGGGCCTTAAGGAAGCCGGTCAGAAAAGTGGTGTGGCCGCCGAAGGAAAAATCGGCGCTTACGTTCACACGAACGGAAGCATTGGTGTTATTGTCGAAGTCAACTGCGAAACTGACTTCGTAGCGGACACCGATGAATTTTCCGATTTCGTGGACGAGCTGGCCATGCAGATTGCCGCACAGGGCCCCTCGTACATTTCACGGGAGGACGTTCCCGAGGACGACATTGAGTCCGAGAAGCAGGCCATTCGGGCCCAGTTCGAGGACGAGGACAAACCCGAGGACGTGCTTGATGACATCGTGGAAGGCAAGCTCGAGAAGGAATTTTTCCAGGAGGAAGTTCTCCTCGAACAGGAGTATATTCGCGATTCCGACAAAACCATCGAGGAGCTTCAGAAGGAAGTAATAGCCTCCGTTGATGAAAACGTTGAAATCCGCCGTTTCGAGCGATTTGAAGTCGGTGAAGGAGTCGAAACGGAAGACGAAAACTTCGCCGAAGAAGTTGCCGACGAGATTGACTGAATCATGAGTCAGTCCAACGGCTCCCTCAAGTACAAACGAATCGTCCTGAAGTTAAGTGGTGAATCCCTTCAGGGTGACAAGGACTACGGCATCAGCCACGAGGCCGCTCGGTCGCTGGCCCGGCAGATCGCCGAGGTCGATGAAGCGGGGGCGGAAATTACCGTCGTCATCGGCGGTGGCAACATCTTCCGCGGGCTGGAAGCCAGCGAACAGGGCATGGACCGAGCCAGTGCCGATTACATGGGAATGCTTGCCACGGTGATGAACGGTCTTGCCCTTCAGGATGCCCTCGAGAAGGAAGGGGTTAGTCCCCGGCTCTTCAGTGCCATTGAAATGATGGAAATTGCGGAAACCTTCACCCGGGCCCGGGCGATCGCTCACCTCAATCGAGGCGGCGTCAACGTGGCTGTAGCGGGAACCGGAAGTCCCTACTTCTCCACTGACACGGCCGCCTCACTGCGTGCCCTTGAAATCGGGGCCGAAGTGATCCTTAAGGCCACAAAAGTCGACGGCGTTTACGACAAAGATCCGATGCAGCACGACGACGCCACGCGCTTCGATCGAATGAGCTACCTCGATGTGGTTAATCAGAACCTTCAGGTCATGGATCACACCGCCACGACCCTTTGCCGGGAAAACAACCTTCCAATTGTTGTCTTCAACATGAAGGAGGAGGGAAACATTCTCAATATCGTAGAGGGTGAGGACATCGGGACCTTAATACACGGGGGGCAGACCAGTGCTCGAGAGCCTGTTTAATCAGACCGAAGCCAAAATGAAGAAGGCCGTCAGCAACGTCAAAGACAAGTTTAAAACGGTCCGGACCGGGCGGGCGTCATCAGCCATGGTTGAGGATATCAAGGCCGACTACTACGGGACCGCAACCCCGATCAACCAGATGGCAAAAATTCAGGTCCCCGACCCAAAACAGATAATCATTGAGCCCTACGAGACTGGCTCGCTGCAGGACATCGAGCGGGCCATCATGGAATCGGACCTCGACCTCACTCCCAACAACGACGGAGAAATCATCCGGATTAAAGTGCCCGATCTGAGTGAGGAACGACGCAAGGAGCTCTCTTCGCTCGTCGAGGAGTACGCCGAGGAAGGGAAGATCGCGATCCGGCAGGTGCGACGGGAGGCCCGGGAGGAAGTGGACCTCTACGAAAATGAGTCCGAAATATCCGAGGACGAAGCTTACCGGGCCAAGGAACACATTCAGGAATTAACCGACCAGTACGAGGAAAAGGTCGATAAGCTTACCGAATCCAAAAAAGACGAAATCATGACTGTTTAGATGCTGCCATATGCCCGATTACTCTCCTTCCTTACTTCAGCGCATAGATAGTCTCCGGCAGAACGGTTCTATCCCCGAGCACGTTGCCATCATTATGGACGGCAACGCCCGGTGGGCCCGCCGTCGGGACAAAGCCATTCCCGAAGGTCACCGGGAGGGTGTCCGGAGCACGAAAGCGGTGGCAGACCTCTGTGGTGAGATAGAAGAAATAAAAGTCCTCACGCTCTACGCCTTCAGCACGGAGAACTGGTCGCGCCCGGAGTACGAAATACAGGCCCTCATGCAGTTGCTCAAGGAGTGGCTGCGCCGGGAGGTCGACCGAATGGTCGAACAGAACGTCCGCTTTGAAACCATCGGTGATGAATCGGAATTCTCGGAGTCCGTTCGGGAGGAGCTTGACCGTACCAAACGAAAAACCGCCGACAACGACGAATACATCCTAAACCTGGCCCTCAATTACGGGAGCCGGGATGAGATCACCCGGGCCGTGCGTCGGATGCTCGAGAAATGCGAGAGCGGTGACCTGTCCCCGGAGGATGTTACGGAAGAGACAATCGGACAGCACCTCGATACGGCCCACCTGCCGGATCCGGATTTTTTGATTCGAACCAGCGGTGAGAAACGGCTCTCCAATTACCTGCTGTGGCAGCTGGCCTACGCCGAGATTTTCTTCCCGGAAACACTCTGGCCGGATTTCCGTGAGGACGAGTTTCTGGATGCTCTGCGGGAGTTCCAGGACCGGGACCGCCGTTTCGGGGATCGCAAGCAGGTTGCTGACTGACGGTGTTATTACGCTGGGTCACCGGACTGGCGGCGGCTTCCGTCATGATACTCACCGCCTGGGGTGGCGGTTATTCATTCTTCTGGTTGGGATTCATACTTGCCTTACTGACGGTTGCGGCGGTCGAATGGGCTGAACTCGCCGGTGCGTCCCGCCCGATTGTCGTATCCACAATTCTGCTTGGAGCCGTACTGACGCTCCTGAGCCACTGGGGGTTGCTTCCTCTGCGGCTGTGGGAGTACCTGCCCGTGTTGCTTTTCCTCCCGACTGCGGCTGTTATTTATTACCAGGACCCCGGCCGGGGTCAGGACACCGTCTGGGCGGCTGCCGGTATCATCTGGCTATCCGTGCCGGCTTCCCTGTTATACATGATTCGAGAACAGTATGAATTTGTTGCGATTATGGTTCTGATGATCGGCACCATCTTTCAGGATTCCCTGGCACTTTACACGGGTTATCTCTTTGGCGGGGATCGGCCGTTTACGCCAGGGTTAAGTCCAAACAAAACCTGGGCGGGATTTACTGGTGGTCTGCTCGGGATGATTCTTGTTGTTGCCGGCGGAGGATTTCTCATGGAATGGCCGCTTTACGTCAGTCTACCGACGGGCCTGACCCTGGGCCTGGTCGGCCAGGCCGGTGATTTGAGTATATCCGCCCTGAAACGACGCATGGACGTTGATGACACCGGACAGTTCTTCCCCGGTCACGGTGGTATTCTGGATCGCTGTGACGCGTTGATTTTTAATGCCGCCGTTTTCTACCCGGTTTGCCGTCTTGTCGAAACGTACGACCTTTACCTGGGATAAAGGCGGGTTACTCGAGTGACACGTCGGATTGCCGTCCTCGGATCAACGGGTTCGATCGGGACGCAGACACTCGAGGTTGTACGGGCGTTTCCCGATGAATTCGAGGTTGTCGCCCTGACAACGCATCATTCCGTGGAGGCACTCCGGCAACAGGCCGATGAATTTGACCCGGACTTTCTCGGTGTTTCCGGTAACGTAGAGTGTCCCGATGACTGGAAACAGGGGGAGGCCGCCCTTGAACGGGCCGCCCGGATGGAACTTGATTTGCTTGTGCTTGCCGTCGTTGGGACGGCCGGTTTAAAGCCCTGCCTGACGGCACTGAAACGGGGAACCGACGTGGGATTGGCGACGAAGGAAGTCATGGTATCGGGGGGACCCCTGGTGAATAAGGCCCGCCGTGACGGTGGGAACCTGATACCTCTCGACAGCGAACATCACGCCCTGGCGGACTTACTGGCCGGAGAACCCGAAAACGAAGTAAAAACACTCATACTGACGGCGTCGGGGGGACCCTTTCGGACCCGGGAGGGTGATTTGTCCAACGTTAGTCCGGAGGAGGCCCTTGATCACCCGAACTGGGACATGGGACCGAAAATAACAATCGACTCCGCGACGATGATGAACAAAGGTCTCGAGGTTATAGAGGCTAAACATCTATTCGAGTGTGAACCGGACCAAATAAAGGCCCTGATTCATCCCGAATCCACGGTCCACGCCCTGGTCGAGTTCCAGGATCATTCGGTTCAGGCTCACCTCAGCGTCCCCGACATGAGACTGACGCTCCAATCGGCCCTCTTCCATCCTCACCGGCGGGAGGCAGTCGTCGAGGCCGTTCCGTTTGAGGAAGGGCTAACACTAAATTTCGAACCGGTGGACCCCGATCAGTTTCCGGCCTATGCCCTGGCCCGCAGGGCAATGGAGGCCGGCGGAGGGGCTCCGGCGATTCTGAATACCGCCAATAAGGTTGCCGTTGAGGCGTTCCTGGAGGAACGGATATCATTTGAGGATATTGCCCGGGTTGTTGAGGAGTGTCTGAATGACCTGGAACGAGAATCGAATCTAACGTACGAGGCGATCCGGCGGCTTGAATCCGATACCCGAAAAAAAGCCGAGGCAATAGTAAGCAAAAAATAGAGTTTGTATGCCATAATTGAAGTTTGTATTGTCGGGTCGTGATTGGCCCGAAGCTCAAACTAACTCACTGTCGTATCGAAGGAGATGCCAGTTTACCTCATGCTTTCGTTTGGTTCCTACCTCGTATCCGTGCTCGGTTTTATCTTTGTGTTCGGGCTCGTGGTTCTTATACACGAACTCGGTCACTTTGTGTTTGCGAAGTACAACGACGTCCAGGTTGATGCTTTTTCCATAGGAATGGGCCCGGCACTGGCCTCCTTCCGCAAAGGTGAAACGGAGTATAAACTTGCTCCGCTGCCGGTCGGGGGATACGTTAGCCTGGCCGGTGAGGATCCCGAGGAAGCGGGGGACAACCCGCGTGCCTTCTACAACAAAGGTGTTGGCGTTCGGACCCTCATCCTGCTTGCCGGCTGTATTTTTAATTTTCTGCTTGGATATGGTATTTACGTTGGTCTGGGTATGACCGTTGGCGAAACGATTATACCCCCGAAAGTTGGTTCCGTGGATTCGGAGAAACCGGCCCACGGCAAGTTACGGGTCGGCGATAAGATTGTATCCATGAACGGTTACAAAATGGACCGTTACCAGGACATCCGGGTACGAGGGGAGTTACTGGGGTCAAAAACCCGCAGGATTGTCATTAAGCGAAACGGGGAGAAAAAGACGGTCGTCATTGAGCCGGAAAAAATTACCGGTGAGATGATGAACCAGGAGCGTTACATTATGGGGATTGGGCCGTACCTTCCCCCGAAGCTTGGAACGGTGAAGGAGGACGGTCGGGGAGCTGAACTCGGGTTCCAGGAGGGTGATCGGTTTACGGCCGTCAACGGTAAACCGGTTAATTCGTGGCTGCAGCTTCAGGAGCGACTCAAGAACAACCGGGGGGAGGTTACAATTGCCGCACGCCGTGATGGGGAGACAATTCGACGGACCCTTCAGGTCCCGGAGGACGACAAGGAATTTAAACAATGGGCCGCCAGTTTCAAGTGGGGCCCCCCGAACAAGCGGATTGTTTACGGTCCGCTCGGGGCCCTGAAGTACGGATTGGATCGCACCATTCACACCGTCAAACTCATGTACGAGGCGGTTGCCGGTTTAAT
Organism: Salsurabacterium abyssinicum (SeqCode); assembly: GCA_042219765.1. GTDB lineage: Bacteria > T1Sed10-126 > T1Sed10-126 > T1Sed10-126 > CAZEBV01 > JBDGPI01. The sequence goes on along the minus strand of JBDGPI010000009.1, from coordinate 35,618 downwards.
TTCCCAGACGGTTTCGCCACAGTCACTCGCGGGACCGATCGGAATCACTCAGATGACCAGTGAAGTTTCCCAACGTGGTTTCATTCCGTTACTGGCCTTTACGGCCTTCTTCTCTATTAACCTCGGGGTTTTAAACCTCCTGCCCATCCCCGCACTGGATGGGGGCCATATTCTTCTCACCCTTCCGGAGATTTTTACCGGTAACCCCCTCCCGGACCGGGTGGTCAGCGGGATGAATTACATTGGCATTGTACTTTTGCTGACACTTCTCGTGTACGTGACGAAGATTGACCTCTGTCGGTACGAGTGGTTCAGCGATTACATGGCCTTCGTTTGCCATTAAGGAAGTGAGGGATTTCTCATGACAATGAATGACCTGTCGGAGCGACGCCCGACCCGTGAAGTGATGGTCGGGGATGTTCCCGTAGGTGGGGGGAATCCCGTAGTGGTGCAGTCGATGACCAGCACAAAGACGGCGAACGTCGACGCGACGGTCAAACAGATTAACGAGCTGGAGGAGGCCGGCTGTGAGTTGGCCCGGGTCTCCGTGAAGGACGAGGAAGCCGCGCGCCGGCTGGGAGAAATCAAGGAACGGATTAACCTTCCACTGATCGCGGACATTCACTTCCATTACGAACTTGGCCTGATGGCCGTCGAGCAGGGTGTCGATAAAGTCCGCATCAACCCGGGTAACATCCAGACCATGGACCGAGCCAAAGAAATCGTTCAGGCCTGCAGCGACGAAGGGTTGGCGATGCGTATCGGAGTCAACTCGGGGTCCCTGGAGGAGGATATCCTGGAAAAATACGGTTATCCCTGCGCGGATGCCCTGGTAGAGAGTGCCGAGAAATTCATTGAGCACTTCGAAAAGTGGGGATTCTACGACTCCATTATTTCGCTGAAATCAAGCCAACCCCCAACGGCTTACAAAGCCTACCGGAAATTCTCGGACCGCAATGACTACCCCCTGCACCTGGGCATTACCGAAGCGGGCAGTCTACCGAAGGGAGCCATCAAGACGGCGGCCGGTCTCGGCGGTTTGCTGATGGAAGGAATCGGTGACACGATCCGGGTGTCGCTGACGGATGATCCGGTCGAGGAGATTCCGGTTGCCTACGACATCCTTCAGGTAACGGGTCGGCGGGTAACCGAACCGGATGTCGTGGCCTGTCCGACCTGCGGACGCATTGAAATTGACCTCGAGGAGATCGTTGACGAAGTCGAGGAGCGCCTCGGGGACCGGGATCTACCCATTCGTATCTCCGTTCTTGGCTGTGTGGTCAACGGACCGGGTGAAGCCCGGGAGGCCGACATCGGTATTGCCGGCGGCAAGGGTGTGGGAATGCTTTTCCGGGACGGCGAAACCATTCGTAAGGTCGACGAGGACGAAATGGTCGATGCACTCATGGAGGAAATAGAAAAAATCGAGGAAGAAGAGGAGTACGCCGAAGCCTAATTTTTCGGTCCCTTGAATAATCCGCTAACATACACGTACGGTCTCCGTTCAGGATTTAGCAGTGTACTTGATGATGACTCAGCCAAGTACCCCTTGCACCGAAACCCTCCGGACGTATCGATCCTCCCTTCAAGCCTTTTTTCCGAAATGGACTCACCGAATATCACTTACGATTTACCTCGTCCGTCCGTGGCGGGAGTGGTTTCGACCGGTATTCACCACCGTAAAGGATCCCCGGTGCCGGTTAATTTGTCTCATTCTCTTAGTTAGGAATTGGTTCCCGTGAGTACAGACTCCGACAGTGGCATTGTGGTTCGAAACCTTTCGCACTCCTACGACAACGAACCGGTCCTCCAGGAAATCGACTGGTCCCTAAAACCAAGTGATCGGTGGGTATTGCTCGGGCCTTCCGGTGCCGGTAAAACTACGCTGGCTGAAATAATTGCCGGCCTGACGCAGCCCAATCGAGGGGGCACGATTCTTCGCAACGGTGACGAGACTCCGAACCTTGCGCAGTGGCGGCGTCGAGTGAGCTGGCTGTCGACGGATCTGCTCGACCGGATCCCGAAGCGGCAGTCCGTACTCGATACGGTGGTAGCCGGAAAACACTCCCAGACCCTGAAAGCGGAGCGGTCCGGTTTGAGCTATTCGCCGGAGGACGAAAACCGGGCCCGCGGACTCCTGGAACGGGTCGGACTCAGCGAACGGGCGCAACAGCGTTTCGGGGATCTCTCCCAGGGTGAAGCGCAGTTGAGTCTGGTGGCCCGATCCTTCATGGGGACCCCCGAACTGATGATTCTCGATGAACCCTGCGCCGGCCTGGATCCCGGCGGCCGGGAGCAATTTCTTGTCGAGTTTGATAGTTTTCTGGAGGAGCACCAGCGGGCCACGGTTGTATACGTCACGCATCACGTTGAAGAGATCCTGCCGACCTTCGGCCAGGTGC
>JBDGPI010000009.1:27835-33206 GCA_042219765.1 Salsurabacterium abyssinicum (SeqCode) | reverse complement strand
GGTTTCGACGCAAATGGTATTAATACGGGATGTGTTGGCAGGGGTGGTTCAGATTCTGAACCGGAGGCGCAGATGAGCCCCAACCTCTACGTTGCGCCTTCGGCCAGGTGCTGGCCCTCCGGGACGGCCGCATGGTTTACTCCGGCAAAAAACGAGAGTTACTCGAGGAACGTTCCCTGGAAACAATTTACGGGACGGATTTTAACCTGGTCAAGGAGGACCAACGGTACTGGCCGGCCGGGACCCGTTAGGAACCGGCTGGAACTGTCCACTCACAATGGTATTGTTATGAATTCAGTGGTCATTACGTCGTAGTAGAAACTGTGGTTGGGACGTCTTATCTTGCGAAGGGGGATTCTCATGCAGGAGCAGCTCGGTCTCGATACGTATCCCGAGGAGATTAACGTCGAGTTCCCGGAGGTACTGTACGCTAAGTTTGAGGCACTCTGCGACAAGAAGGGACTTACCAAGGAAGAGGTCATACGGACCCTCGTTGATGACTTCGTTGAGCACCACGCCAAAAGTGATATTCCTACGACTGAGGAAAACCACCAGCTCGAAGCTTTCTGAAAGCCTGTCGGAGCGGCTATTTCACCGGGCGTTGTCCCGTTGCTTCCGCCATCGTTTTAGGTTCGCCGGAACTATAATCGAACCATTATCCAGAAAATCTAATTGAGAACGATTTGTAATAAAACCTCCTCAAACATTAATTGATACTCCTTCCCGGAAGACAAAGCGACACGATCTTTATTGTTGACACGACTACCGCTTGCCGGTATGATATGCTCTCGATAAATTTGCAAACCTTTTTCAATCTAATCGTAATTTGGGGTAAAAAGGTAGAATGGCAAGTACGCTGTCCAGATTATTTGTGGTTTTAAGTTTCGTTGTCGGTCTAACCGTTGTCGGTTCAAATGGTCAGGCGCAGACACAAAAGGATAGTGAGTTCCCTGGTGGTGTGAGTTTAAAGGGTCATATTCATGCCCTGGCGACTTCACAGTCCCAGGATTTACAGTCCGGCGGCAGTAATGACTCAGCGGCGATTGACGTCAACTCGATCCAGCTCGGATTGACGGCCTCGCCCCATCAGAGCGTCGACGCAAGTGTTGTCTGGTTGCTTGAAAATGGTCTAAATAGTGGCGCCCCGGGCGATGGATTTGCCGTTGATCAGGCCTATGTCACGATCTCCGGAACCAGACGAATGCTGTCCGAGGGCAAAGGTCGAAACGAATTGAGTGGTTCCCCCCTCTACACCAGAGTTGGAAAGTTTTACGTGCCCTTCGGAACCAAACTGCAATACCACACGTTTGACGTCGTGTCTTTACCCCAGTCCCTTCAGCTGAGTGAAACGCTGGAGTCTCAGATTATGCTCGGATACACGCCAAGTTCCCGGTTAAACGTCTTCGCAGGACTATACAGCGGGGCGGGACCGGAGCGGGATGACAATCAATCCATCGACGATTTTTATCTGGGTGCCGACGTCCAGTCTGGGATTGGATCCGTCTCCGCTACCTGGACGAACAACATCAATAACAGCTCCGTGCTTGCGGGGGAGTTAAGTCCGGCCGAGAATGCCAACGGGGGTCTTTCGGTCTACGGACGTGCCACCACGGGTCCGGCCAAATTTCAACTTCAGTACGTTTCAACCCTGGACAAATACACACAGGGGAACTTCAACAACAACACACCCAGTGCGATTACCACGGAACTGACGCTGATAGACATCGTCAACTTCAGGGACCGTTCCCTTGATTTCACTTTCATCTACGAGGTAACGGACGGATGGTTCGATCATCCGGAAACAACCCAGGGGGCCGTCGTGGACGTTCCTCTCGTGGAGGGCGTCACCGTTTCGACCGAATACGTCAACCGGGATTTTGACCCGGCGTCTGCCAGTCGACTGTCCGCGACGGATGTTATCTCGTTTCGGCTGGCGACAGGCTTCAGTAATTTGCTCGGTCAGTAGCCGGGTCCATAAGTCTTAACCATAATGGACGCTTCATGCTTCGTTACGGGGACAGCTCACCGGGGCCGGACAGCGTGTCCGGCTTTCGGTTTCTGTCCTTGAACGTTGCTGAAAGGATGGTGATTAATCATGTCTCAGATGGAACAGAGCCACAGCCACGATCACGCGACGGATAACGTCTTCCTCAATCGGGCCAGTCAAGTCCTTATATTTTTCGGTCTGTTGAGTGTTGTATTATTTACGCTACTGTTAACCACGTACGCGCCAGTTCATGATTTTTTTCATGGAATTCGCCATGCACTTATGATTGTGCCCTGTCACTAACGGATTCCGAACTCTGAAATTATTACTTAGTCTCATTCTCCTGGAGGATTTCGATGGATACGTTCAGGCTTAAATACGCTGTTGTGTTAACGGTTCTCGTGGGCCTTCTGGTTGCATCCTTACCAGCGTTTGCCGGGGGTGGCCACGGGGGCAACCACAGTTTTGAAGACACTGGTCCCTATGCGATTTCAGTGCAAACACATCCCGAAGCTTCAAAAATTGTGCCCGACAAGAATCTCGTTGAGACGATCGTTTCGGTGACCCATAACGGCAAACCGGCGGAGGACGTTACGCTTTCCTACCGACTGGACGCGCCGCCAAAGCGGTTCTGGTTCGGGACGGATTTTCCCGTCGTTGAGGGGACTCCGCTCCTGCAGGGAACCGTCGACGTCAGGAATGGCAGTCAGATGTACGAGCTAGTCTATCCAATTAGAGGAAACTACACTCTTCGGGCTAAAGTCACCGGTCCGGAGGGTACTTCGAGGAAGGAGTTCACAGTCGGAGTTTCGGAGAACCCTCAGGAAAAAATAAACCTGGCAATCTTTCTGTTTGTGTTGTTTTTGATCGGGGGACTCGGGGGATATTTCCTCACGGCCGGTACTGGTCGTGAGTCGACTACCGCAGTGATCCTCCTGGTAGGATTGGGGTTACTTGCATTTAACCCAGGATCGGCTCTTGCCCACGGGAAAGGCGCCTACAATCCCGATAAACTTCAGCAGCGGATTGGAACGGAGGGCCTAACCGATCAATTTGATCTGAACGTCCGAACGTTTCCCGAGCCCGTCAGGGTGGGTGAAATGCTTAACGTACGTTTCGAGGTCAACAAGAAAGATGATCACGGTCGACACAATCACGAAGGCGCCGGTGACTACCGGGCGGACGTCAGTTTCATTCACAGTGCCGGCGGCAAGACGTTCGTCGCTCAACCGGTTTCCCTGAGTGAGGGTCGTGCGAGTTTTCAGGTCCAGCTATTCGATGGGGCACCCCATTACATGCTCACGAAAGTGTATCGATCAACGGATCCTCGCAAGGATCACGGAGATCAACACGGTCACGGGGAAGCACCTGCTGACGAACCGTCCGGCCACAAGGATGAACACACCCCCGAGGCTGGACATGGTTCGAAAGAGAATGCCCACGGTTCCCATGACGACCATGATCACGATAAGGAATCTGATCAGGAGAATGAGGAGCACGGTCACGAAAAAGCGGCAGGAGAAGAAACCGGAGGCCACGCCCACGGCCATGGTCCTTCCAGACCCTGGGAGTGGCAGGGTCAGCTCGACCTACCGGCAGGAAGCTATACGATTAAGTTCGGTGAGAGTGGTGACCCGGCAATGAGGTGGCTACTCCTGCCCCGGTCCACGGAGCACCTTGAGGAGCACGCCGTGAGAGCGATGGAAAATACCTGTCGGTCAGTCTCCCCTGGGACATCAATTTCACCGGACGAGGCCTGCTACAACCTAACGTTAAACGACGACGGAACGACCCATAAACTGACGGTTAAGAACGGCGGAACCTTCCGCCTCTTCACCCAGCACCTGCCGGCTGAATTTAACATGAGGATCAAAAACGCCAACGGGAAGACGGTAACCGTCGACCGGGAGTTTTACCCCGGTAAAGGCGAATTGGTTCTAACCGATATCCGGAAAATTGACGTTCAGCCGGTCCAACCCCCCGTCGACGACATCGTAAAGGTTATGTTGACCCTCATCGGCGTTGCCGGTCTCGGCTTTCTGGCCGCCTGGCGGTTGAAAGTAGCGATGTCGTGAACGTACCGGCAATCCGGGAACGTCTTGATTGGGTTGGATCCTGTTTATCAGCTGTTTGTGCCGTGCATTGTACACTGAAGCCACTTCTTCTGGTTCTTCCGTCAGTGATATGGGGTAATCTCTGGAGTCCCCACGTGGAGAGCATTCTACTGACCTCCGGAGTTCTTCTGGCCCTTTGCAGTGTGCTGTGGGGCTACTCTCACCACGAAAACGAGTTAATTTTTCTGCCGATCGCCGTAGCGTTAGCTTTAACGGTGGCCGGCCAGCTTCCCGCGGGACATGGCTGGAGGGAGCAAGTGTTCGTGGTTCCTGGTGGAGTGTTGATCGCCCTGACTCACTGGATCAACATCAGGTTTTGTCACAACTGCGAAAATTGACTTCCCCCTGCGTTGAATTGATCGCATAACTCCCGCTAAAGTTCGAGGTGATTGAGAGGAGTTGGTGTATCGGATGGAATTCCCTCAAGGGGGAGGGAAGTATCCCCCTGAGGTATCCATGGAGCGGTTGAGTTGGAATGACCGTTAAATAGCGGTATCAACCACCAGGTTGTTCTCCACGGTGGTTACCCCCGCTGTTCGCAGGGCGGCGTCGAAAGCCTCGTGCTTGCTTTTCCAGGAATTTACGGTTCCCGACAGGGTCACTTCACCGTCTTCCACCTTGATGTTGATGGCGTCGGCGTCAGTGTGAATGTTTCGCTCCAGCGATTCAACCAGGTCCTTGGCAATGTTTTCGTCGAGGAAATCCCCGGTCGGAACAACAGTCAGTTCGTTCGTTATGTCAATAACGCCGTCGAGCTGTTCGACCTTGTTTTCGGCTCGGTACTTTTTCCAGGTTGTGTCGACGGTTCCCTGCAGGGTAACGAACCCATTGTCCACGTCGACGTCGATCTTGGTGGAATCAAGAATATCATCCCAGAGCAAGCTATTATCTACTCGAGATTCTATCTCCTCGTCACTGGGAATGCTTTCCGTCTCCGAGAAGTCGACCTCGATGTCATTGAAGACAAGCCCGACACCGTCGATGTCGTAGGCGGCGTCTCTGGCAGCTTGCTTAATACTGAAGTTCGGTACGGTACCCGAAAGCGTCACGTCCCCCTCATCGACGGAAACATTAATATCGCTTGAGTCAATGCGATTGTCCCAGTAAAGGTGATCAACGATGTCCTTCTTAATGGCTTCATCCGTTCGTTCGGTCTGTGTGGCTGTTTCAACCATCCTTAAAACCTCCCGGGTAATTAATTGAAAGTGTAGTCGGTTCGTTTCTCGAGTTCTTCAAGTGGCATAGCAGGATTCACCTTTCGATCATCCAC
>JBDGPI010000009.1:11972-27825 GCA_042219765.1 Salsurabacterium abyssinicum (SeqCode) | reverse complement strand
TCTCGAGTTCTTCAAGCCGGAGACGGAGCCCGTTGCGATCAAGATCGGTTCTCTCGTGGAGAAATTGAACCAATTGTCCGAGTCGTCCCTCAAACCGGTCCAGATCAACGGACTCAACGTCGTCCCAGCTGTCCTGTATTTTGCGTTTCATGGTTTCCCAGGAAGAACTCCTGGGGCCCTGCGTAGCCTGCATAATGCATTCACCCCCTGATTGGTCCCTCGGATTTCTCCCTAAGTTTAGATTAGAGAAACGACCAATCTGGCAACACGGAAAAATAATCCGGATCAAGAACTCGCCGGCTGCTCAATAGCGGGAGTTGTGGCTTCCACGACGATGTAATCATTACCGTCCTCTTCCCGAACCGGACTGAAGGTGAACTCATGTGTTTCAGTGCGATCGTTATCCTGGACGGAGAGTTCCCGATGAACGAATTCGCCAGATCCTGCCGTTCGGACGGCATCTCTGACGGCCTCGGAGTGGTCGTGTTTCCAGAAATTGCCTTCCCACAATCGCTTGCCAGTGAGTTCTGATAGAGATCGTCCAATTAATTCACAAAAACTCGGATTAACCTCCAAAACCGTCCCATTGTCGTCCAGTAGAGCAATCGGGTGATGCGCTGCCTCAAAGATGAGAGAAAAGCGCTCGGAATCTTCATTGAGGTTCGCTTCAGTAGCGGTGTCGTCACTCGTTTCGTAATGAAAGTGTGGGTAGTTAGTGGGGTCGGATTGCTGGAAGTCAGTCCGCCGAGCGAAAAAGTCGGCGATTCGTACATTTAATCTATCGGCCAGCCGAAAGAGTGCCTCGAGGGAAGGCTGTACGGAACCTCGTTCAATCTTACCGATGTACGTCCGATCGTAGTGACAGTTAAGAGATAGTTCTTCCTGCGATAATCCGCGGGCAGTCCTGATCGATTTGAGGTTGGACCGCAGGAGGTTGTACAGCGGCTCCATTGGAGGTCCTTCCTACTAAAATTTTGGAGAAGTTCACCTGGTATGGGAAATTAGCCGGTCTTGAAGTGCATTTAAGGAGCTGTTGACAAGAGCGAATTGTACTATTGTCTACTTTAATAAAATCATCGCCGGGAGACGTTTATTCCACGCTTGGAGGACTATGGGACGTTAGGGCGGAGGGACTCATCGAAGGGGGGCGTTACAGTAAATGAGCAGTGGGAATATCGGGGAGCCTGTGTTTTAGATATCAACTTGAGCCTGGTTCAGCATTCTCAAGAATCAATAGCTGTTGGTCTGCGATCGTCGTTCAGTGCAACGTACGTGAAGATTCCTTCGGTTACGTGCACGAACTCCTGACGGCGGGATCGCCTTACCCAGGCCTGAATATCAATGGTCAGGGAAGTGTCCCCGACGGTTTCGATGGTGGCGTAGCAACTTAACTCGTCCCCGACGTAAACGGGCTTATGAAAACTCATGCTGTCGATGCCCACGGTGGCCACACGGCAGTCGGCGCGACGGGTGGCTACGTTAGCTCCCGCAAGATCCATCTGGGACAGAAGCCAGCCCCCAAAGATATCTCCGTCCGCGTTAGTGTCCGCCGGCATGGCGGTTGTACGAAGGGCCGGTTCCTTATCGGGGGGATTCGTTCGTTGCTTATCCATAAAAAATCTCCTTTCGAGCCACGAAGATCTTGTGATGACATTGAAATGAATTTTGTTGGTTCGAGCCCACCGAAAGTAGTGTATCCATTGTAGAGTTCAACTCCCTGATGGGGAAAGCGTCCCTGGCAGGATTGCTCAATTACAATCACTTGCTGTGGGTTCAACAGTTCTTTAATACAGCTCGAGCTTCGTTTACCACAAAGCCACCTCGAAAACAGTGAAAATGGTAGTTCAGTCTGTCAATTTATACCTTGACAGCGCTTCAGATGGTCTTAGAGTCTGTCTTAAAGGGTTTAAAGTGATAAGGGGAATTATTAATCGGACACTTCGTTTTTACGTTTCGATCCCTGGGGAAAACCATGGAGAACCATTACTCGAAGTTTCATAGGACCCTCGCAAATATCACCGGATGGTTAATGGATCCAAAAGGAATTAAGTGGGTCCATTGAATCTATGATTCATTCATCCGGCCGATTGGCGCTCTTCCTGGTTACGGATTTCCCGGTCGTTAACCAATCTGATTTTTTGGCAGTTTCAGTGAGGGAGTCGGACTGGAAGTTCAGTGGGTTTTTCTCTATTCTATGACCTTCTTCACTCGCTTTCTTATCCTCTATCAATTACCGAAGGGCGATTCTAATGATTAAAAAATATCAGACTGATGAGATGGCTAATATCTGGTCCAACGAGCGGTTGTACGAATCATGGTGGGAAATTCAACATGCTGTCTTAACAGCTCGGGTTAAGACTGGTGAGATTGATCAGGAACTTCTCGACGACATCGAGAAGAATGTTGACTGGACGGTGGACAGGATCAAGGAACACGAGGAACGCCTTCGTCACGATGTACTGGCGTTTCTGGAAACGCTGGAGGAACACCTGGGGGAGCTATCGGCCTACGTTCACAAAGGTATGACGTCCGCGGACGTTAAAGATACCGGGAAAGCCATTCGTATTAACGAGTCAATGGAAATCGTGATCGAGGCTGCCGAACGAATGAGGGGGCTTTTGAAGGAACTTGCCCTGGAGCACAAGCAGACCATTATGATGGGTCGGACACACGGAGTGCACGCCGAACCGATTACGTTCGGTATGAAGTGTCTCGTCTGGTACGAGGAGTGGGACCGGCAGGTCGACCGCCTCAAGGAGGCTCGGGAAACCATCCGGGTTGGTCAGATGAGTGGTGCCGTAGGGTCCTTCGCCCAGCTGGATCCGGAGCTTCAGGACCGGGCCTGTCAGGAGCTGGGGCTGAAATCGGCGGACGTGTCGGCGCAGACCCTGCAGCGTGACCGTCACGCTCACGTGATGAGTAGCCTGGCGAACCTGGCCGGAACCATCGAGAAGATGGCCGTTGAGGTGCGCAACCTCCAGCGCACGGAGATCGGTGAACTCGAGGAGAGCTTTGGCAGCGGTCAAAAGGGGAGTTCGGCCATGCCCCACAAGAAGAACCCGATAGTCGCCGAGCGTCTGTCGGGACAGTCCCGCTCCATGCGCGGTTACGCCAGTACCATGTTCGAAACGCAGGCGCTCTGGCACGAGCGGGACCTCAGTAACTCCTCGACCGAGCGAATCACCTTCCCCCATGCCTTCCACCTCATACACTACATGCTCAAAAAAGGAATTGACCTTTTCGAGAACGTCAAGGTCAAGGAACAAACCATGGAGGAGAACATCGACGAAACCAACGGATTAATCTTCAGTCAGACCGTCATGCTGGCACTGGCCGAGAAGGACTGGGCCCGATCGGAAGCGTACGAACGGGTACAGACGCTGGCAATGGAGTCGATGGAGACCGGCGAACACTTTGAGGACCTTGTGCGCCAGGATCCCGAGATTACTGGGGCCCTTAGCGAGGAGGAGCTGGATGACTGCTTTGATCCGCGTTCCTTTTTGCATAATCTCGATACGATCTACAATCGTGTTCTGAACTGACGTGCCGGCAAATCCAGTTAAGGACGGACTTCAAATTCAACTACACGGAGCTTTGATTTTCTATGGCTAATGCGGAAACCTCTCTTGAGACCGACGATCTGATCCGCCGCTGCGATACGAGTAACTTTGAGTTTGAGACCACGGAGGATCTTGAAGGGCTTGATGGGGTCATCGGTCAGGAACGAGCAACCAGAGCAATTTCCTTCGGTATGGACGTTGATAGTCCCGGCTATCACGTTTACGCCATGGGAGAGGCAGGGACGGGACGAATCTCTTCAATAACGTCCTTCCTTGAGGATCGAGCCGAGCAGGAGGACGTGCTTTCGGACTGGTGCTACGTCAATAACTTCGATAATCCCGACAAACCGATCGCACTTCGGTTACCCGCAGGCCGTGGGCGGGAGTTCAAGGAGGACATGTCGGATTTCGTCGATCAACTGCGAACCGAGATTCCTCAGGCCTTTGAGAGTGACGAGTACGAGCGTGAACGGGAACAGATCTGGAAGGAGTTCCGTAACCAGCGTGAGGAACTGTTCAATCAACTCGAGGAGAAGGCCAACGAGGACGATTTAACCCTCCTTCAGACTCAGCATGGAATTATGGTCGCACCCGTCAAGGACGGAGAAGTCATTACACCCGACGAATTCAACACACTTGACGAGGAGACCCGTGAGGAGTTCGAGGAGGCCCGGAAGCAGATACAGAGTGACCTACGGGAGACCTTACGTGAAATTCAGGAACTCCAGAGTGATGTGCGCGATAAGATGGAGGAACTCGACCAGGAAACGCTGGGATTTGCAGTCGAACACCTGATCGATGATTTAAAGACAAAATACGAGGCCCTCCCGTCCGTTGTGGAATTCCTGGAGGACGCCCGGTCGTCACTCATGGAAAGCACGGAAACGTTCAAGCAGCTTGAACAGTACGAGCAGATGCAACAACAGATGCCGGTTTTCATGCAGGGACAGGGTAGGGATCTCTTTGCCCGTTACCAGGTAAATCTTCTCGTGGATAACTCCGATCAGGACAGCGCTCCCGTTGTCCACGAGACGAACCCCACCTACTACAACCTGGTGGGTCGGATTGAGCACCAGGGTCAGTTCGGGTCGATGACCACTGATTTTACGATGATCAAGAACGGAGCCCTGCACCAGGCCAACGGTGGCTACCTGATTCTTGAGGTAAAGGATCTGCTTACGAGTCCCTTTGCCTGGAGTGCCTTGAAGCGTGTCCTGAACGAACAGGAGATCAAAACGGAATCCATGGGTCAGGAGTATCGAGCCATCCAGACTCAGACCCTTGAACCCGAAACGATTCCCCTGGACGTAAAGGTCGTCCTGATCGGTAGCCCGCTGCTTTATTACATGCTCTACAACTACGACGAGGATTTCCAGAAGCTTTTCCGGGTCAAGGCCGATTTCGACCGGGAAACGGACTGGGACGCTGAGATTGTTCACCAGTACGCCGAGTATGTCTCCGAAGTCTGCGAGGACGAAAACCTCCCGCATTTTGAACCCTCCGGCGTTGGACGGGTCGTTGAGGAATCGGCCCGGACGGTTGAAAGCACGAACAAGCTTGATGCCAAAATGGCTGATCTTAGCGATCTCGTGATTCAGTCGGGGTACTGGGCCGACCGGAACGGTAACGATCACGTTACCGGAGAGGACGTCCAGAGGGCCGTCTAGGAAAAGATTTTTCGCTCGAACCGAATCGAGGAACGCATCCGGGAAAATATTGAAGACGGAACCATTCTGATTGATGTCGATGGGGCCGAAACGGGCCAGGTGAATGGATTGTCCGTGATGCCGCTGGGTGACTATCAGTTCGGTAAACCCTCCCGGATTACGGCCAGAACCCACGCGGGTGACACCGGCGTTGTCAACATCGATCGTGAAACGGAAATGGGTGGTCAGATCCACAACAAGGGATCAATGATACTCCAGGGGTACCTCGGGGGTCAGTTCGCTCAGGATCATCCCCTGACGCTGGCCGCCAGTATTACCTTCGAACAGACCTACTCCGGGGTCGAAGGTGACAGCGCATCCTCCACGGAGTTGTACGCGCTGCTCTCGAGCCTTGCGGATATGCCGATTAAGCAGGGACTCGCCGTGACCGGTTCGGTGAATCAGCACGGAGAAATCCAGGCCATTGGCGGAGTCAATGCCAAAATCGAGGGCTTCTTTCGGGTCTGCCGGGAACTGGGATTAACGGGAGACCAGGGGGTTATTATTCCCGAAAGTAACGTCCAGGATCTTATGCTTCGGCAGGACATCCGTGAGGCCGTCGAAAACGGACAGTTCGAGATACACGCGATCTCCGACGTGGACGAGGGGATCGAAATTTTGACCGGTGAGCCCACCGGGGAACGAGGGGACGACGGTACCTACCCCGACGGCACTGTGAAAGGAGCCGTTCAGGACCGCCTGAGGAATCTGGCGCAAACAACCCGGGCGTTTGGTCGCGACAGGGAGGAATAAAATTCCGGCTAGCACCGTCAAACGGGTCCGAACGGTGACCTAATTGTGATTTCGGAGAAAGACCAACCAGTAGATAGTCGTATTGATACCGATCACAATGAGACCCAGAGAAATCTGTATTGACCGGGTTAGACCGGCGGGATAAATAAACGTAAGCAGGTAGTGTTCGATGAAGGATCCACTGTAAGCCGGATAGTGTGCCTGGTTCAGGAACCACTTTTCCAGTGGAGTCAGGGGGCATGGCAGTCCGAGAAACGCCACACCGGCTGCCCACGCTACCACCGGACCGTGAAGCCAGATTAAGTTTTTCCGGTAAAACAGGACGACCCCGCCGGCAACGGCAAAGAGGATAAACGCCTTGTGGACGATCAGAGTCAGTCGGGCCAGTAAAATATACATTGAACTGTTTTTAGGCTAGTTGTTCACCGGTATCATTAAAAGGATTACCGGTCAGGAGGTCATGGAGTATGCGAAAGTCCGAGGCCAACATGTTGCTCGAGCATCTGGAGGATACCTACGAGGGTTCCCTGAAACTCGAGGTCTGGAACCTCGAGGGTCGTGGCCACCCGTTTAACCTTCCCGGTCTGGAGCACCCCTATTTTGTGGTTGGTGTGCGACCCGAGGGCGAGCAGGGAACCGTTCCCGTTCGCCAGGAGAACCACGAGGAAAGCGAACAGATCGTGGTCTGGAACACCGAGGGTAAGCGCATGTCGGTTAAGAGTGTGAAAGCTCGAAAATTAACCTCCCAGTTGAAGCTGGAGGAGTCCGACGTCTACATTTACGACACGAGGCGTCGGGAGTTCGTTCCTGCCGAGAAATTCCGCCTACCGCCGAACCCGTCTTAATAGCCCATGGATCATCCTGAACTCGAGGATTACCCCGTCATCAAACCGATCGAAGTTCGCTGGGGTGAGATGGATGCCTTCGGCCACGTGAATAACGTTAAGTACTTTCGTTATTTCGAACAGGCCCGGATCTATTACTTTGAGGCGATTGGTCTCGGGGACATGAAGTTCGACGACTCGGTCGGTCCGATCCTTGCCAACGTTTCCAGTGACTTCGAGCACCCTGTTGAATACCCGGATACGCTTCACTTCGGAACCCGTGTCAGTGAATTTGGTCAGAGTCGCTTTGACATGGAGTACACCGCGGTTAGTGAAAGTGATGGGGTCGTGGCGGCTCGAGGTGAGTGCGTTATCGTCACCTTTGATTTCGAACGCCAGAAACCGGTTCGAATTCCGGACCCCCTCAAGGAACATATCCTGGACCTCGAGGACGACCTGGAGGATTAGTCGAGGAGTCCTGCCCCACGCCACGGGCCACTGGAGCCACCCGCTGGGTCAACCGGAATAATTCCCACTCCCTTTGCCTATCCGAACAAGCCCGGTCCGGTCAAAACAACTCTGGATCGGTATCGTTACGTCAAAGAAGCCAATATTAAGTCAAGCACGAATGAAAGACATCGTTTGTTAAGTCATAGCTTGACAGATTAAAATGCCGCCAGACCGTTCAGCGATTGAAAGAGGTCCTCTCCTTTGGTGTTAGGGAGAACCATCTCTAACTGAAATTTCTCCGTTTTCGTTAGTCCGGTCAGAACGGGCCATCCCCAAACATTTTCCGAATAACGTTGGTCACTAAATGTCACTGGAAAGACGGGGACTGCTGAGGTACAATCTGTCAAGTTATAAGTTGACAGAATTTTCCGATCCGTCGGATTACACGCCTGAGTGCTTGACCGGAGGGACATGGTATGAGTGAGCGGCCCTGGTCAGTTCGTGTTGGAGAGCAGCTCCGGGAACTGCGGGAAGCCCACGGCCTGACCCAGCAGGAACTGGGGGACCGGTTGGACATCTCTCGCCAGGGCATTAGTGAACTCGAGAACGGAAAGTCTGGACTAACCCTTGAACGGCTGTCGAAGGTCCTCGATGTTCTCGATTATGAAATTGAACTGTTCATCGTTAAACAGGACGAGGACGAATGAGAGTTTTAGGAGTCTTTCAGCCACGCTTCTTCCTCGTCCGTTGACTCGCGTCCTAAAATTTCGTTACGGTGGGGAAACCGTCCGAACCGTTTGATTGTCTTAAGGTAATTGTCGGCGACGTCGGCCATAAACGACAATTTTTCGATTGAGGAAGCACACTGGTGCATCAGCGGGTTGACTGTTTTCTGTTTCTCAAGATCCTCCGCGTGCAGGTAGGGGAGGGCCGCGAAGAACGTTTCCTCCGGGGTAAAAGCGTCGGGAAATCCTTCCTGAAAGAAATGCGACGCCAGTTGTTGAGCCCGTTCGTCCGTGGTGTATTGTTCCGGTTGATCCCGGAACAGGTGCCTTGGTACCTGATCAAAGAGAATTATTAGAGCCAGTCGCCCCTTTTCCGTCCTCGTCCAGTCCCGGAACGTCCCCCGCCGGGCCTGTCTGTAGTAGGGGCCCAGGTTGGATTTAACGGCTTCGTCGTCCCGCTCGTCTTTGTGGGGTAAATCAAACCAGGCCGTTAAAACTGCCTCGGGTTCCTCTAGCATAGTTTGGCCCCTTCCTAGTACTCGTCAGACTCCCATGGCGCTTACCATCTGACAGACGGTAATCTTCGTGCGGTCGTAATCGGAAACCTCAATTTCTTCCAGGAACTTGTAATCGTCGAGTTTGGTGTAGTTCCAGGCCGGTTCCTCAAGAATTACCAGGCAGTTGTCCTCGAGGATTTTTGCCGAACGGAGCCGTTCGATGATGTCCCGGTTTTGATCGGCGCCATCGGGAGGGGAGGAGTAGACGAGCCCAACGTTCTGGACGCGTTCCTCCTCCATGAACTCCACTGGATCCATGGGGAGCCAGATCATTCCATCCTTCTCCACGTGGTCATCGGGGGGATCCTCCGTAACACAGACGGAACGCTCGGCTCCACAATTGAGAAACCTCTCACTGACAGTTCCGCCTTTCGAGTAAAGCTCCACCATCGTAATGCCGTCCAGCACGTCCTTGAGGAGATTCGTTAGAGCGTTAAGGGCCCGGTCGGGCGTTGGTTCGCGATCGTCGTCTGAATTGCTGCCGATGATTATCGCTCCTCATTGATTGGTAAGTATCAAGTGATTTCGCGTGGAGTAACCTTCAACAGATCACTTATTCTACCCAAGAGGGGTCCTATCGTAAGGCTTCACCGGATCATCGCGGGGTTGCCTAAAATTGGTTTAACGCAATCATTCCCCACATTGGGGGAAAGACTGTTTGCTTGAAATTATATTTCGATATATATTGGCCACGAGGGCAGTTGAGTTTACGTGACCAATGTATCTCTCAGGGACCTTATGTGATACTACTGGTCCAGCCAGGGGACGATGTGCTTGGAACAGTCCAATAAAATCAGCGACCGTAGCGCTCAATTTAAATTTAATACCGTTCTCGAAGTTGTCTCCGGCGATCGTTCTATATCGGAGGTAGCCGCTGAAAAAGATCTTCCTTCCGATCTGATTTCCGAATGGGTCGACTATTTTCACGACGCAGGATCCGAATTATTCGATCAGGAATCCGAATCGAGACCGATCGGCCACGGTGTAAAATCACTCCTCGAAAAATACCCCGAAATGGTTTTCGTGCTCGACGAAGACCTGACTATTGAACGTGTAAACCAGGCGTTTCTGGAAACACTTGACTTTGCCGAAGAGGATCTTCTTGGGGTTTCCGTGGAGGCAATAATTGACTCCGAGGACCTTTCCGAACTATCAAAGCAAGAACTCCTCAAGAAGGCGGAATCCAGCAGGATGGAGCTGAACCTCCGTAAAAGTAGCGGTGACTTAATTCCCGTGGCGCTTTCAATCTCACGCAGCTTCGACGAGTATACTCCCGATGCCCTGATCTGTTTTGCCAGTGACATTTCCAACCTCCGGGAGACGCAGGAGAAGTTGCAGCTGGAGAAGGATCGATTTCAGGCCATTTATAACAAAGCTCCCGTGGGGTTATGGGAACAGGACATGTCCCAGGCCCGGGAATACGTCATGCAGTTGAAGCGGCAGGCCAGTACCGACCTGGAGTCGTTTCTCGAGGAGAACCCGGAGGAACTTCGCGAAATTGCCGCCCGCATTGAGACTCTTTCCGTGAATCAACAGCTTCTGGATATCCTTGGAGCACAGGACCAGGATCACCTTTTACAGAATTTAAACAATGTTTTCACGGACGAGACCTACGAAGTCTTTATGGATGAAATGGTTAAATTTTTTCAGGAAGGTGAAACAAGCTACCGGAATGAAGTAACGGTTCAGACAGTTGACGGCAGTCCAAGAACGGTCCTGTTCAGCCTGAATCAGCCGGACGTTCCCGGTGAAAGCTGGTCGTGGGTTTTCGTCACGTACCGGGACATAACCGAACGGAAGCGGATGCAGAGGGAGCTGGCCAAAAACGAGGAGCGTTTCCGCCAGCTTGCGGAAAACATCAATTCAATATTCTGGATTGAGGACATTACCAGCGGGGAGAACCTTTACATCAGTCCGGCGGTCGAGGAGGTTACCGGACAACCACGGCGGAAGTTTGTCCGGGATCCGGATGCTTTCCTCGACATAATTCATCCGGAGGACAAAGAACGGGTGCGGGATGCCATTGAAACGTCCCGGGAACATGACTTCCAGTCCCCTGGCGAGTACGAAATAGAGTATCGAATCAAACGTCCCGACGGTGAAGTACGGTGGCTCCACGACCGAGCCTATCCCGTGCACGACGAGCAGGGAAACGTCTACCGGGTCGCCGGAATTGCGGAGGACATTACCGACCGGAAGCAGATGGAGAAGCGACTGCAGCGATCCGTCGAGGAGAAGGAAACCCTCCTTCAGGAGATTCATCACCGGGTCAAAAACAATATGCAGATTATCTCGAGCCTCCTGCGTCTCCAGAGTTATCAGGTGGACGACGAGGACGCCCGGGGAGAATTCCTGGACTGTCAGCAACGGGTCAACTCCATGGTGATGGTACACGAGAAGCTGTATCAATCGGATCAAATTTCGGATATTGATATTAGCGATTACTTTGATCAACTCATCGAGGGGATCGTCACGAGTCAGTCGAAGCAGGAACCTCCACAGGTTGAACTGGAGGTCGACGAACGCCTGAACCTTGACCTGGATCAAACTATTGCATGCGGCTTGATAATTAATGAACTGGTGACGAATGCTCTGGAACATGCTTTTGACGGAGAGGGGACTCACCCTGAAATTGAACTAGCCTTTCGGAGAGACGGTGAGAACGCCGTTCTGACAGTGTCCGATAACGGGTCGGGTCCGCCCGAGGATCTGGACGCCCCGTCGTCCGATTCACTTGGGCTGCAACTTCTGGAATCGCTGACGGATTCTCAACTCGATGGTGACTACGACATACGGGATGAAAACGGCATGACCGTTGAAATAACTTTTCCTCTGTAGGAAGGAGTTGACTTACAATGGCGGCCGATATTCTGATTGTTGAAGATGAGATGGTGGTCGGTCTTGAGCTTCGAAAAACCCTCGACTACCTTGGCTACAAAACATTCGACGTTGTCACCGAGGGCTCCGACGCAATTGAATGCGTGGAAAATGAAGACATTGGCTTAATTATCATGGACGTTGAACTAGACGGTGACCTGGATGGTATTGAAACCACTCAAAAAATTCACAGTCAATTTAGTGTGCCGATTGTCTTTTTAACCTCTTATTCCGATGGAGATACGATTAAAAGAATGGAAGACACCGGTGCCCTTGGTTATATCTTTAAACCGTTCGAGCGTGATGACCTGGACAAAGCTATCGGCTATGCGCTCAGTACGGACCAAAAAAAGACTCCTTCCCTTTCAAAGGGACAGTTGCTCGCCCGCTGGTTGCGGGGGTTTCTCCCGCCCGATGGACTTATTCAACCACTGGGACGGCGGTTCCGTCTGGGCACTATCTGAGTTAACTCTTCCTTAAGCTCTGGAGGTCCCGTAGCCAGGGCCTGTCGGGCAGTAAAACCGGGTTGAGCAAGAATCACGATTGTAGGATTAACGGGATGGAAGGATTTCGGTTGGATGGTCTCTTTGATCCCCTCCAGAAGCTCCTGCCGCAAGTCCACCCCTGGTCCAAAAACCTTCACCACCTTGTAAGGCGTTTTACCGTGGATTAGCGCTCGAAACGTCCGTGTCACCTGCGGGTAACGATCCGGATCGTTAAAGTAGCGGTCGTACTGTGCGCTGCTGAGAATGATGAAATCGGGTTGTGTCTTGCGAATTCGTTCCGGAATTACCGGCCAGACCCGGGTTGGGCCGTTATTTAAATTGACGGCCCTGACGGTGATGGAGTCGGGGAACTCCGGTAGGTACAGTGACCAGGAGTAGGCATCGACGGTGGAGCCGGGTGGGATCTTACGCTGGATCCACTTGGTGGCCCGAAGGCGTGAATCCTTGCGAAGCGTATTCATACCGACCAGTGTATACCCTGCGGTAAAAACTATGACCCCAACGAGGCAGACTTTGCCGATGGCTCTTACGTTTTCACGTTTCAGCCAACTCATCGTGCAGTGTCCGGTTACTATCAATAGGAGGGGAAGCGTTGGCAAGACGGCCCAGGCCCCGAAATTGTTCCAGCTGGAGACCATCGCAAAGTAGGGAACGAGAAACAGAAAAACGGGGAGTAGCTTCCCGAGTTGATTTCGTCCTTTATCGGTGACGATAAGGTAACCCAGTGATACAAGACTTAGCAGGTAGAGTGGAAGCCCCATCGACCGGGCAAGGTAGTACTGGGCCAGCAAGGGACCGGAGTACTCGGCGCTGAAACCCCGGGATTTCCAGCGTGAAATTGCTTCCTGAATAAAATGCCGCAAAGACTCAAGAGGATAAACCAGTATATCGGGGGTAGTTACTAAATAGGCAACGGACGTTGCCCCGAGAATTAAGCTTCCTCGCCTCAGTAGTTCAACAGCATCGATCTGCTTTGCAATAAGTGCATCATCCTCTGAGCCAGGGTGGAAGGACGATTGTAACAGCAACCAGCCGACGGGGATAAGAAGCAGGAGTCCGGAGGCTTTTGCCGAGGTGGCCAGTCCCGTAAAAACACCGGTCAAGGCAACATCGAGAGGGTTGTCCGATTGCTTGTATCGTGTCAGACAGTAGAGCGATAGAACCACAAAACAGGTCAGGAGGATATCCTCGGTTGCGGCACGAGCATGAAAGACGTAGCCGAAGGACACGGAGAGCATCAGACTGGCTAAAGCTGCTGACGTCCGTGAAAAGATCGTTCCGGAGAGTCTAAAGACACCGTAAAGACCCAACAGTCCACAGACCATGGATAGCAGCCGGCCAATCAGGTAGTACTCCGAGGGCCTGGCAATGTTTTTACCCCCTGTCCAGTGCAAATACAAATACTTCGGGTAATAGCTGAGTGCCAGGAGATTGACGTGCAGTTCACCACCTTTCTTCCGGACCGGGAGAAAGAATGATTCGGAATTAATTTTGGCGGTTGCCCGGGCGGCGTTGCCAAATCCGTCGGGAACGACGAGAGTCTTTCGGACCTGTGTTATCCCGAAACTGGAAAGAAGGACGACGGCAACCATGGCGGTAATCAGGATAGGAATGGGACTGAGTTTCGACTCAACCACGGGTTTTACCTTCCATGAAAAACCAATCGTAGAGAAGGACGGGTTTGACGGGACGAGACCCACTGGGAACCATAACTGACACCCACGGCAATCCACTTATTAATCGTTGGCGGCACCCGTCCTCAACCAGTCGTCGAAGTAGGACGGTGAGTAACGTTTCAGGTCGTAAAGAGCTGCAATTTTAGTTCTGTCGCTGGGACTGCGATGGGGATTGTAAAAGTCCCAGACGATTCTACCCTCAGGTGTGACCTCAAAACTACGACCGTGGGTGGAGTCCGTAATTAGTGTATTGTCGTTCGGGAGTCGCTGGTTGCTGCCACAGCATTTCGAGGCAAAATTATTTGATTCCGAGCCATAGAAGGCCCAGGCGATCTCCTGAGTTAGGGGATCCATTTCAATGACTTTCGAGTAGCCTCGATGGCCCCAGTTATCGAATAGAAGGAGGTTATTGTTGTCGAGCAAGACCGGGTCGTGCTGTCCGCTGAAAGGACCGGCCAGTGACCAGACGATCGTTTCAGTCTCCAGATCCACAACGGCAATCGTACTGGTATTGCGCATGGAAATCAGGGCGTTGCCCTTCGAGAAGGCTGGCCCCAGTTCAGGGTGATCCTCGGTGAACAGAGTTAACGCGTTCGTGTGGAGGATCTTTTGTTTTCGGGATTGGAAAGATCAAGAATTGATGAGTAATTTGAGTTCCGAATTGCCTCGAGCAAAGAAATCTTTCGAACCGTTGTTCCATCGGGTTTTAGAATTGAAATGAAGTCAACAACGCGTCGTCGAGTTCGACCGTTGTGGGTAACGGCTTTGGATTTAGCCGTAAGACAATAAATACGTCCGTTTTCGCCGATCCAGAAATCGTGGTGGGCTCGGTTGAATTTCGACCACAGCACGTTGGAGTTCCTGTCGAGCTTAACCAGTCCGAGCCACTCGAAGCTGACGAGGATATCCCCGTACGGGAAGGGATGAAATTTCCTCAGGTAGTTGGTTCGGTCAGTTTTAAGGGCCAAACCATCCGGCACCTCCGGGAATGCTTCACTTTAGGGGATTTTCCAGCGGTGCAGGGGTTGTCCGCGCATATCAGTCAAAATAGCTTCGGGCCCGTGTCCGGAGACATAGAGTTTTAACCCCCGATAGCTCGTGTTTGTGTCGTAAACGACGGTTCCACTGGTTCCGGGTGCAGTTTCGTACCCGGTTAAGTAACCGAGCCCCTCAAAGGTCCTGGTCTGATCCCGGGAAACCGGTGTATCGATACGAGTGTGCCACTTTCCTTCCTCGGATGTCTTGGCCCGGTTTCGGTTCTTAGACTGTTCGGGGGTTTTTTCGACTGTAAGCATGCGGAAGGCCGCTGAGGGATAGAGGTGATGCTGATAGGCGTAGAGTCCGTAAATAGTACCTGCCATGAAACAGATTACGACCGTAAAAATGTAGCTGCGGTACCGGGGCACCCTACCGACCTCGACGGACGCTGATTCGAGTCACATGTAACTCCAACGTTACATGTCCACCATACCTCCAGGAAACCATTAATCAAGTCGATCAGCCGTGTCCGCTATAATGATGTTAATTTCGTTCTGGGGCTTTGTAGGACCACGTCCTGGGACGAAATTATGACCGAAAGTGGATGCTTCTATGCAAGATACGACGGGTTATCACGGTTAAAGCCCTTGCGACGTGTAGATTTCTTGAGTCCTGATAAAATTGCGGAATTGCTGTGTTATAATAAACATGTATCGGTTTAGAAACGAATCATTGATCATTCAGCGGAGTTTTAATTAATGCCCAACACATGAGGAGACTCTGAGCTTGCTCGCCAATAAGGACAGCACCAAGTGGGAAATACTTTCCGAACTTCGTGAATCGTCCGAATGTACGGTGAGTGATTTGCGTGAAAACGCCGGTGTAAGTCCAAGTACCCTGAATGAACACCTCTCCGATCTTGAAGCAATGAATCTTGTCGATAAACGCTCCGAAAAGCACGGTCCCGGTCGACCCAGGCACCTTTACTCCCTGACCGAGGATGCCGAACACCTGTTTCCCAATGCGTACGCGGAACTTGCCTCAATGTTACTCGAGGTAATAGAATCGTTTTCCGACGAACCCGAAGCCCGGGAGAAATTGGTGGAGGTTTTGACAAATCAACTCAACGAGTACGACGATCTCGAACGAGCTCTTCGAGCGTTGGGTTTCTACCCGGACTTTGAGCTGGACGGTGAGTCCGAAACCATAACGTATCAACAGTGTCCCTTTTACGAAGTTGC
>JBDGPI010000009.1:6466-11934 GCA_042219765.1 Salsurabacterium abyssinicum (SeqCode) | reverse complement strand
GAAGAGGTCCTCGAGTCCGTTACAGGTGCATCCGTCCGAATGGATCAATGTATAGTCAAAGGATCGGAATGTTGTAAATTTGTCCTGACTCGGGATTAAGTACCTCGCTTAACGAACCCTTCAGCCACAAATCCTGTCACTTTACTTACGGTTTTCTTGGATTTCCGCTTGCTCCCCAATAATAAATTCGGTAAAATCCAAAAAAACCTTCTCAGTGATTAGAATCCAGTTGAACCGTGGTATAGGTCTGGTACGAATTACGGTCAATCTCCGCATGAGTCAGTCTGAATCCGACGATGTCATTGGTGATTAATGTCTCGAGCAGTTGAATTGGTTGGCCGGAAATTTTTGTTTTTTTCATCCAAAACGTTCAGGTAGTAAGAGGTGATATAGCCATGGGACATCCATCGAGTCACGAACAGCCGGTTACTTCTCAAATAAATTACGAGAATGAATCAATCACCTACACTGAGCTGTCGGAGTTACTGCGGGATTCATCCCCTACACTCTTCGAACTGGAAGACTTATTTAAAAATCTGCTGCAGAATGACTGTACGCCGATACAGTCACAAACTGGCCTTGATACTGCCGCTCTACTGAATCCCGAGTCCACCAGTAACAGGAACTTCACGGCGGAATCCGTCCAGGCGTACTACGACAAGATCAAGAATCATGACCTACTGTCCGCCGAAGAAGAGCACGGTCTGTTTCAGATGAAAGAATATTACGAGAAACTGGCCAGGGAAGCTATTTTGAGTACTCCGTACGCCGTCGAACAATTCGTCGATAAGCTCGAGGAGGTGCGGGGCGAGGATCGATCGATTAAAAACCTGGTTGATATAAGTAAAGTCGAATCCGTTAGTCCGGAGCGTGAGTCGGAACTCTTCGAGGAATTGAATCAACTTGCCGAGGATCTAAAAGAGATAGGGTCGATTCTGGAAAGAACAGCAACGGATTTAACGTCGTCCGAGCACACCTCCTCCTACTGTGTTCAGAATCAGCGGTATCGGTTGCTCAAGGTTTTCGGTTCCGTTCAGTTAGATACGGATTTAATGGAAGGCTGGCTGACGGATCTACTGCAGCAGCCGGACCGGGCAAACTTACCCCCGGCGCGTCAGGCTCCCTGTTCGGCCCTGCTGGAGTTTTTGGACTTCGCACGACATCTGTATCGTGATCGGATAGTCGTTAGAAACCTACGGTTGGTTTTTAGCCTGCTGGATCAGTTCAGCAACCGGGGATTACCCGACGAAGATCTAATTCAGGAAGGGAACCTGGGGCTATTCAAAGCCATTGAGAAATTCGACCACGAGAAAGGGTACAAATTCTCGACCTACGCGACCTGGTGGATACGCCAGGCCATGCAGCGGGCCCTGCACGATCAACGGAGTCTAATTCGTCTGCCCTCACATCGGCGGGAGCAACTGACCAAGCTCTTCAGCGCCATGAGTGAACTGAAGCAGGACCTCCAGCGCAAGCCCGAGCCGGAGGAAATCGCCAAAAAACTCAATTGGCCGCAGGACAAAGTCAAAACGCTTCTCAAAATTGACGACCAGCCACTTTCGCTCCACGAGGATAACGGTCCGTCCGACGACCGAACCCTCGAGGACGTGCTCAGCGATCCTTCGTCACTGGACTTCGAGCAGGCGATGGAAGAATCTCAGTTGACCCAATCACTGAATGAAACCCTTGGAGAATTACCCTGGCGAAAGGAACAGATCATCCGGATGCGTTACGGTCTCGATCAGGAGAAAAAACAGACCTTCCGCACGATAGCGGATCTGATGAATTTATCGAAAGAACGGGTTCGTCAGCTTGAACAGGACGCTCTCGATGAACTTCGGGAGAAATTTCAGGCCGATTCCGTCCGGGACCTTAGTTGATTGTCTTCTGACCCTGGAGTCCTATCAATCGTAATTCCGTTTCAGGAAGTCGTACCGGTAAAGAACAAGCGTTAAGAGCACACTTCCCACAATCAGGAACTCCGCCCCGAATAGCCACAGTATCAGGACGGCCAGGTAATAAAACGTTCGAATACTTCGGAGGAAATCAATGTTCAGGTGCCTGAGGTAGCGTTTGATCGTGTCCTGATCATTGGAGTGAATTGAAAGGGAGAGACTGTAGAGGGCTTTAAGGCCCCATATAATCTGCAGAAGTGCGTATCCCGCCAGAAGGATGACAATCAGGAGCCGAAGCCGCACACCGGTTGATGATTGTACACGTTCGAAAAGTGAAAAACTCAGGAAATTCTGGATTTGATTGCTGCTGACGAATAGACTGATTGCTCCCGAGAGAGCGAAGAACGAGAGTGTCCCCAGGAAGATAAGTGTTCGAGCATGCGCTCTGAATTCCACGGCCAGAAGATCCTTTCCCTCCTCAGTCATTGCATTTTCCGAAACGGACTCAATCAAGTCCTCGAAAAGTGCTTGCCGGGTCTTGACGTCCGTGGACGACGCCATCCGATCGATTAACCGGTGGTAGCCGAAGTACGAGATCAAAAAAGTACACAGGGCAATCCAATCGAGAGGATGAAGAACACGGATTGGTTCAAAAACAAATTGCGACATCATGCCTGGGTTGTATCCCGTTTGAAAGATTAGGTTATTCGTCTCATTCAGACCGTTCCTCATTTTGATCAAAAACAGGTAATAAGCCAACGTCGTTTCCCGGTGAGCATTGTACCAAGATTCTGAAACCGACGATCATCGGCTCATATCGTAAATTTTCCATCCGTCGGGTGTCTTTTTGAGCGTTGTGGTCCTGTAGGGTAACGGAAATCGTGATTTGAGATTGACCCGGGCGGTTGTATCGTCGATCCGGGTAATATCATAATCTACGCTTTCGTACCGTTTAAGTACCTTTTGCCAGCGTTCACTTCGTGAGAAGGATTCTAAAAACGTCCGGAAGACCTGTTTCCGATCGAGCTTATCGAGGCTTTCAGGGGTTACCTGTTGCGGAGGGTTGAAGTGCTTCAAGAGTGACCTTAGTCGGGACCGGAACCCCGGAATGTAACGTTTCCTCCAGTGGGGAACGGTGGTCCGGTAGAGTTGATCCCAGTTACGCTCCTCCAGGGCGGCCCGGGCCGTAAGGACGGTTGACTCCGGGCTGGACAAGTTCGGACCGCCACAACCCGAAATTATCGAAAGAAGAATTAAGACCCACGGCAGTCTCCACCCGGTGTAAAAATTCATTACGGACAATCGGTTGTTTTCGGAGTCAAAACCAGTTTGATGGTCATTGGATAACTGAGAACCATCTTATCAGTCAGTCGACGCTCCCGGTTTTAACGGGAATTGTGCCGTTGAGTTTTAGTGAACGGCTGTCCACGGAAGCCTTAATTCCAAGTAGGTTAACGTCCTGCCGCCGGGCAGTTTCCAGGAGTTCGGCAAATTCCGGATCGATGTTGCGGGCGGGTCGAATCTCCTCGATGTCGGACCGCATACAGATGAACGTTACGTAAACCCGGTAACCGGCCCTGGAGAGTTCAATCATATCCTTCAGGTGACGGCGCCCACGGCTTGTCGGCGCGTCCGGGAAATAACCCGTCCCGTTCTCTGCCCAGGTAACTGATTTAACTTCAACCCAGGTATCGGGTTGCTGGGATCGTTCAAGTCGGAAATCCAGTCGGCCACCGTTGGGGAGTTCCGGTTCGGCCTTCCAGTTGGCGGTCGACCAGTCCGAGGGAAGCCAGGGGGCTGTTCGTGTCCAGTAAAGCCAGTGGTTGGCGGGACGAGTGTCGACGATAACCCACGACTCCGGCATCTTGATGGACCACCAGTCGTAATCCAGTTTCCGATCGCTGTTACTCACGCGGAGGTACTCACAGGGGGCCCTTTTCCGCAGGCAGCTTGTCATTCGACCGGTGGCGGGGCAGTAGGCGGTTATTTGGTTCCCGGAATTAGTTTCCAGGTCGACGAGAAAACGCTTGTAACGTTTTATAAAATACCCTTTCATGGGATATATCTCCCGGGGTGAGGATTTTTTAACTGCGGGGTTACGCACTAGAATCCTGGGAACCGTAGGTTTTGTACGCCATAGAACTCAATTAGACGACTTTTTATGATTCCGTTGAAACCCGATGAACAATCCTAACCGACTCACAGGCCCGGGGAAACCTCTAGCACCTGTTGGTCGTCGGTTTGTTACAACTGCATCGGGCGAAACGTTTCAGTGATGACGTTCTGGGGGTTCAATGCAACGGATGATACTTCGAACGAACTCGCAGCTGGCAGTGCGGTGGTATTTTCTTCGTGGTCTAGCCGTTCTGTCGTTTCTCGCTTTTTTATCACTGGACGGGCAGATACTTGGCTTAGTTGGTCAGGAGGGGATTCTACCGATCGCCCCGGCTATCGAAGGAGCCGGTGTTGAATCAGCCTGGGATGGATTCTTTGGCCAGCCGGCCCTTGTCTGGTTCTTTAACAGCGACCTGGCTCTCAGAGCAATGACACTTGGCGGAATCATACTGTCGGTACTGTTATTTCTGGACGTGTTTCCCAAGCTCCTTCTGCTTCTTCTCTGGTTTGATTACCTCTCCCTGACAGTCGCTGGTCGGCTTTTCCTGAGCTATCAGTGGGACATGTTGTTGCTGGAGACGCTGTTTGTCTCCATTTTTTTCGCTCCGGGTAATATAGTTCCCGGAGGGGAACGGCAGGAACCGACCAATCTTTCGGTGTTTTTACTCCGGGTTGTCTTCTTCAAGCTGATGTTTTTGGGAGGGGTTGCAAAATTACTCAGCGGGGAACGAAACCTGGTGGGGACTCACGGCCCTGCAGTATCATTTTGAGACCCAGCCCCTCCCGGCTCCCCTGGCATGGTACGTGGACAAACTTCCAGCAATCGTTCTTCAGCTTGGGGTCCTTTTTACGTTATTTGTTGAAATTATTGTTCCCTTCTGTGTGTTTCTGACGCGCCGGTGGCGTATGATCGGCGTCGGACTTATCGTGGGGTTTCAGGTCCTGGTAATTTTGACCGGGAACTACGGGGTATTTAATTTGCTCTCTATTCTACTGGCCCTGCCGGTTCTGGTCGACGAACAGCTGGCCTGGTTGATGGGACGCCTCTGGGAGTACGGTCCGGAGTGGCCTGAGTTTGACGGAATTCCTCTGATAGCTCCCGGTTGGATACAGTCTTTGGTTGTTGTCGTACTGTTATTTTTCAATGTTGCCGTTCTTTCGGGCACCTTTCAGGTCAACCTGATTCCCGATTCGATAAAACCAGTCTGGTCGAAAGTACGCCTGATGCGAACGGTGAGTAGTTACGGTCTCTTTGCCGACATGACCACCCGTCGTCCCGAAATACTTGTTCAGGGAAGTCGGAGGGGTCGTGAATGGAAGACCTACGAGTTTGCTTACAAGCCTGATGGTCCCGGTGACGGACCCGGTTACACGGCCCCTCACATGCCCAGGCTCGACTGGCAGATGTGGTTTGCCGCATTGAAACCCGTCAACCGTGTACGGTGGTTTCCACCCTTT
>JBDGPI010000009.1:0-6456 GCA_042219765.1 Salsurabacterium abyssinicum (SeqCode) | reverse complement strand
TCTGAAAAGACTCCTGCAAGGTTCCGAACCGGTGCTTGGCCTATTAGGAAAGAATCCTTTCCCCGAGAATCCCCCCCGCTACGTGCGTGCGGTCAAGTACCGATTTAAATTTTCCCCCTGGTCGGAAACGAATGGACGCTGGTGGGTAAAATCCGAGAAACGTCTTTATATGCCTCCGCTGACGCTGAGGAATGGCGAATTAACCCGTGTCAGGAGACCGGGAGGACCCTGAAAGGATTGATTTCGGAGGGTCTATCAGGCCCAGCGATAAGCCTCGAGTGATTGTATCTCGTCGAAGTCATGATCGAAGCCGGTTTCTTCCCGGAAGCGGGAGTCGTCAACGACAACAGGGTATTTAATGTGGTCCAGAGCCCCTGGTGGAAGGTCCGAGATCCCGAATCGACCCGTTACGTGATTGAAGAGGGGCTGTGGGATTCTCAGGTTGGTCCCGTTGGTAATATCAATGATATTTGAAAGGGGCAGAGGCTGGGGGCCGGCGACGTTGTAAGCTCCCTGAAGGTCGTGCTCGAGTGCAAGACGAATGGCCCGGGCGGCGTCCCGTTCGTGCATGAACTGATACAGCGGGTCAAACCCGAGAACGGTAGGAACCCGGCCTGATTTGAGGTACGTCGCAAGGGTTCCTCGACCTGAGGGACCGATGGTGTAACAGAGTCGCAGGACGGCGGTGGTTAAATTTGGATGCCTCCAGAGCGTTGACAGGGCAAAGAGGTCCGCTGCAATCAGGTCGGCCAGTTCGGGGAATGTTGTGACGGCCATGGGGGGGTCTTCCTCGGTATGGTAGAAGGGGGAGTCCGGGGCCGCTCCGTAGAAGGTATGTCGGCCGACGAATATAGCTTTATCAACGTCGTACTCGTGGCAGTGCTCGAATACGGCCTTGGTTCCCCTCAGGTTGGTCCGGTAGCGTTGTTTACTACCGTCCCGTTCTTTTCCGGTTTGGCCGACAGTGGCCATATGGATCAGTGCATCCGGTCGTTTTGTGCGAAAAATATCGGCCGCCGGTCGTTTTCGCACGTCCTCGTGATACATTTCCACCCCGGGTGGGGCGTCCGGCCAGGGTCGAAGATCAATTCCATAGATATCGTGTCCCTCAGCCTCAAGAGGCCAGGCGACCATTCGTCCCAGTTTCCCCGAAATTCCAGTAATGACAATTTTCATGGGCGTTAATTAATCCTCCTTGACCGTTTCGTGGCGTTCACGCTGGTCCTGCTCGTCTATTTCCGCTTCTCCGGTCGGAAGCAGAAGGTTTTTCTCGCGTCGTTCCAGACCCCGGTTGATCAAATCACGGATGGATTCCTTCACCTGGTGGATGTATTCGAGAATGGTTTCGTCGGACTCCGTACCGTCCCCCTCGAAATAAAGCGGTTCACCGTAGTAAATCTCACAGCGAAGTGGTAACGGTAGAGGAATAATATGGGCCGGGACCGGCCAGTACGGAATACCGACGAGTTTCGCCAGCCAGTCAATCTTAAATAGAGTTGGATGGCCTCTTCGCCACCAACGAAGGCAAACGGTATGATCGGGGTATTCGTTTCGAGGGCCAGCCGCATGAAGCCGGTTCCAAACCGCTTGAGTTCGTACCGTTCGGAGTAAGGTTTTCCGACTCCGCGGAGTCCTTCGGGAAAGACCATTAGAAGCCGCTCGTTTTCGAGAAGGTTCACGCAGTTTTCAGGTAGACCCGGGACCTGACCGATCTCGGTAAACCACTTGGAGACGAAGGGGAGCCGGTTGGCAAATTTTTCGACCATGCCCTGAGCCAAACGAGGCGGTTCCATTTCAAGGAAGACCGAGGCAATTACCATTGCCGCATCGGCCGGTACACCCCCCGAATGGTTTCCGACGAGCATACCCCGGCTTCGATCCGGAATATTTTCCTTACCGAACGTCTTGACGCCGAAGTAGTAGTTGTAAACCAGGCTCAGAAACGTTAAAAACTGAGCAAGACGCTCCTGAGAAATGCCGTAAGGGTCGTAACCCTGTTCGTTGAAAGGGATCTCAAGGCGCTCGACTCGCTCACGAATTTTGTCGCTGGCAAGAAATTTGAACGGCATTCAAAGACGCTCCCGAGGTGAATGATTAAGGCTGACAACCGATGTTTCGTATTGACTAAGGGGTAGCGGTTCCGACACCTTACTGAGGTCCAGAACCTTCCACAACCCCTAGGACTCCCCCCGGCTAAACCTCAACGCGATGCGACGTTGATGGTTTGCAGGAGGGTACGTAACCGAAAGAATAGATCCGATCACTCTCTACTTGTGTTCTGCTGTTGATTCAGGGCTTGTTCAATTGCTTTTTTGTATTTTGAGTACGCTTGCGCGCCGGTGATGGATTTGCCGTCAATTAAAACCGTCGGCGTTGCATCCACGCCCTTTTGAACACCGTCCTGGATGTCGCTGCTGACTCTTTCTATGTACTTGTTGTTGCGCACGCAATTTTTGTACTGCTGTACGTCAGGAACGTCAATGATTTGACCCATGGCCCTTATCAGCTCAGGCGAAAGATACTTTCTATTATTCAGAGTAATGGTTTTGTAGGTCCAGAATTTTCCTTGTTCGGCGGCGCATTCGGCGCCAATGGCTCCCTTCATTGCGTTGGGATGCGTCTTGGTTAGCGGGAAGTGTCGGATTTTGTAGTGAATTTTTCCAGTTCGGACGTATTCCCGGACAATTTTGGGAAACACGCGTTTCGAGTAACGGTGACAGAAGGGACACTCCACGTCCATGTATTCCACCAGGGTGACGGCGGCGTTAGGATTACCTAAACTTTTTTTCGCCTGGTTTTTACGGACCGATTGAAGCCAGGAAGGAACGTCCGTGTCGAGGAAGTTTTCTATGGTCGGCTGGTTTTGTTGCATGAAGCCGGTCGTGACGATCCCAAAGATAAAGAAGAGCAGTGCAGTCAGTCCGGACATGAAATAAAACCAGGGGTTTTTGATTAGATCCGATAGCTGACTGAATTCTTCAGACGGCATCTTTTGGTTCATTCCTTTCGTATCAATACAATGGCATCAGGGTTTTTAGGAAGTTTAGGGTAACAGAAATTTTTTGAAATGATTCTTTCATTACAGGACTCTTGATTATGTCATCCACCAATGACTGGATCGACCCGTCCCGGTTTCCGTTTGAGTCGAATCGCCTCGCTGTATCGGGTGGGCAAATGCACTACGTGGACCAGGGCAGTGGGACGCCGGTTTTGTTCCTGCATGGCAATCCAACCTGGTCATTCATGTATCGGGATGCTATTACCGAATTAATGGGACGACACCGGTGCATTGCCCCGGACCACCTTGGGTTTGGACTCTCGGATAAACCGCAGAACTGGGGATACCGTCCCTGGCAGCACGCAACAAATATTGCCAGATTAATCCAGAACCTTGGTCTGGAACGGTTCCACCTTGTTGTCCACGATTGGGGAGGCCCCATAGGTATATCGGTTGCACAGGATTTTCACGATCAGGTCGATAGCATAACGGTCCTGAACAGTTGGATGTGGCCGCTTGATTCTTCGTGGAAAGCACAGTTTTTTAGTCGATTTCTTGGAAGCTTTGCCGGGCGCTACCTGATCCGACACTGGGGACTTTTTGAAAAGTGGATGATGCCACAGGGAGTGTCGAATCGAAGCCGGTTCGACGGTGACATTCACCGTCATTATCTAAAACCTTTTGAGGGGCCGTCGGATCGTAATGGGATCTGGCGGTTTCCGACGGATATTCTTCAGGCCGGAAAGTGGTTAGAGAACCTATGGAAGAACCGGCGGGTCCTCGAGGACATACCCGCTCTCTTTCTCTGGGGGTTGGAGGATCCGGCCTTCACTAGAGAGGATCTGGAACGCTGGCGGGGTCTGTTTAACCGTCAAAGTGTTCGGACTTTTGAGAAAGCTTCTCACTACGTCATGGAGGATGCCGGACAACAGGTCGCGG
This sequence comes from Salsurabacterium abyssinicum (SeqCode), assembly GCA_042219765.1. Classification (GTDB taxonomy): domain Bacteria; phylum T1Sed10-126; class T1Sed10-126; order T1Sed10-126; family CAZEBV01; genus JBDGPI01. The sequence goes on along the minus strand of JBDGPI010000009.1, from coordinate 2,519 downwards.
TGCGTCTCGCACGCTTCCTGACGGGCGTGGGATCCTGATCAAGCAAACGCTGGCTTAGCTCCGTTCTCTCAATAGAACTAAAGTCAAGTTGTCTATTGGAAATAGTCTGACGATAACAGGTATTATTTTTACTATGTTACGGACTTTTTCGGCAAAAACGCCTGAGTAACACGAATAGTTGCTTGATCGTTTTTCGAACAACCAGTGCGGTGATAAGCGATTCGTTCTCTGGCGATTTACGCTACTTAACTGGGATGGATGGCCTGGCTTCGTGGGTCTCCGTTTGAATATTCATTCCGAACATATACCTGTGGAACTGACTGTTTGATCTCAATTGTCTACCACAGATGGAAACACCCGAATCACCAGGAGGAATCATTTTTGACTGTGAGAAAAATTTTAAGCCTGGGTGTTTTTCTTCTGATGGTTCTGACGGCCTGCAGTACCGGGCCACTGGCCGAGAAATATGGGGGTCCTTATTACACCCAGGTCGGACTGTGGGCCCAGGGGGGCAAGCATACTTCAAGAAATTTCGAGAACGGTCGATTTATTCCGGTGAACACGCGGGTTTATTTAATTAAGTCATCCCGCAAGACATTAACCTTCCGGGTTCCGGACAGGGGTGGGATGACACTGGAAGTTATAAATAAACCCGAATACAGCGGAGAAAATATCAAGGACCTTTTTGCGCGGACTTTTGACGAGAAAAAAGTCAACCTCGGACGGTTCTCCAAATCGGTTGCCGAGGCAATCAGGAAGGGAGAACTTCAGTCCGGTATGAGCAAGCAGGCAGTTCTGCTGGCGCGCGGTTATCCACCGGTTGATCAAACGTCCAGCAGAGACTCCTCCGTCTGGACGTACTGGGAGAGCCGTTACAGGCGATTTTCCCTTACGTTTGAGAACGGTGAACTTACTGAAATTAATCGATAGGGAAGCAGCGTATTTCCTACTTCATTGGCCTCGTTCTTCTCGCCTTCTTTTCGATATCAACCATGTGTGCCATGGAGTCTTACCACGAATTCGGCGAAAACATGAGATTTAACTCCAGGAGTGCTTTTTTGACGGTCATCCTCACTGCTTTGAGGTCTTCGGTGTAAGAACGATTACTCCCACTGGTTTTTAAAGACGTTTCTGACAAGCCATACTTATGTAGTTTCAAAACTTGCGGGAGTCTGTCCCTGTGGTTTTCTACTCCGTGTTCCGAGGTACGGTTTGGGGAATTTTCGGCCGACCTGAAGCCAAAAAATTCAAGAGGAAACGATGCAGGAGTTTGGTTAAGTAAACACACTCGAAATTTTGTCATTCTTCTTTGGACTCCAACCTTGAGGAGTGATACATCATCGATAATAGAATCACCGTCGGTCCCGGCCGGGAGGTCTCCCTTCCGGAGTTCTTTGATTTAATGGATGGTCGCGCCAGTGTTTACCTGACCGACGATAAGCAGGAGCTAGCCAAACTTCGTAAAAGTTTTGAGATCGTCGAGGAGCGACTTCAAAACGACGAGCCAGTTTACGGCGTCAACACGGGTGTCGGAGAATCCTGTCGGGAAAATGTGCCGCCCGAACTAACGGATGAACTACCCGAGAACCTGGTCCGTTTCCATGGCTGTGGAACCGGTGAGCCCTTTTCCCGGGATGTCTCACGGGGGATACTGGCGATCCGTTTAATTACACTGAGTAAAGGAGCCTCCGGTGTCCGGGTCAGTCTTCTTCGTCAGCTCTGTGATTTTTACAACCGGGATGTCATTCCCGTTATTCCCGAGGAAGGTTCCGTGGGAGCCAGCGGTGATCTCACCCCCCTGTCCTACCTTGCCGCCACCGTGATGGGTGAACGCTCAGTATGGGGGGATGGAGAACCCAGTGCGGCCGCGGATATTCTGGCCGAGAAGGACCTTGAACCGATGGATCTCCGACCCAAGGAGAGCCTGGCGCTAATGAATGGCACCTCGGCCATGACCGCCCTGACCGCCAAGTGTTTTCGAAGGGCAACGTACCTCCTGAAGCTGACCGCTACTATGACGGGCATGCTGACGATAGCGCTTGAAGGGAACCGCTGTCACTTCAACGACAAAATCTATGCACTGAAGGATCATCCCGGTCAACGACGTGTCGCCAGAGCCGTGCGCCGGAGTCTGGGGATGTCCGACGATTTCAACGGCACAGCCTCCCGTGGGGAGTTTGTGCAGGATCGGTATTCCCTTCGTTGTGTCCCGCAGATACTCGGGGTACTCGCGGATTCAATCACACTCATGAAGGATCATCTCGAAACTGAAATTAACGGGGTGGACGACAATCCCCTCGTGGACGTCGAGTCGGAGGAAGTTTTACACGGCGGGAATTTCTACGGGGGGCACGTTGCCTTTGTGGCGGATAACCTGAAGAACACCGTGGCTAACATAGCTGACTTAATGGACCGACAGCTGGCACAGCTTGTGGATCCCAAGATGAATCAGGGGCTACCACCGAACCTCATTGGCGTAACCGGTGAACGGCAGGCAGTTAATCACGGTTTCAAGGCGG
>JBDGPI010000008.1:0-8249 GCA_042219765.1 Salsurabacterium abyssinicum (SeqCode) | reverse complement strand
TACCGGGCATGATGGATGAGCCGGGTTGAACGGGGTCAACTTCAAGCTCCCCAATACCGTTGCGGGGGCCGGAGGACGCCCAGCGTATGTCGTTAGCAATCTTCATCAGGCTACTGGCGACGGTTTTCAGGGCCCCACTGGCACTGACGATGGCGTCCCGTGCTCCCTGAGCTTCGAAATGATTATCGGCTTCACGAAACTCAATACCGGTTTCCTCACTTATTTTTCCTATCACCCGTTCGGGAAACTCCTCGTGCCGGTTCATACCGGTGCCGACGGCGGTCCCACCGAGTGCCAGTTCCTTGAGTTCTTCGGTAACAGTCTCAATCCGATCCAATCCGTGTGCGATCTGGCTTGCGTGTCCGGAAAATTCCTGTCCGAGGCCAACTGGCGTTGCATCCTGAAGATGGGTTCGCCCCTGTTTGACAATAGAATCAAACTCATCGGCCTTTTCCGACAGGGACTGCTCAAGTAATTCCAGAGCCGGAATAAGATCATTGACTATCGATTCGACGGCGGCGACGTGTATGGAGGTCGGGATAACGTCGTTGGAGGACTGACCCATATTAACGTGGTCGTTAGGGTGCACGGGATCCTTGCTGCCGAGGTCACCGCCAAGAATCTCAATGGCCCGGTTACTGATAACTTCATTAGCGTTCATGTTCGTGGAGGTCCCACTGCCCGTCTGGAAGATATCGACAATAAACTGATCGTCGTGTTCCCCTTCGGCAACTTCACGTGCGGCCGCCTGAATAGCATCGGACAGTTCCGTATCCAGGAGGTCAAGTTCCTCGTTTGTTTGGGCGGCGGCCAACTTCACCAGTCCGATGGCACGCACAAAAGGCCGGGTGAAACCGTTGTCACTAATCGGAAAATTATCCCGAGCTCGTGCGGTCTGTGCGCCGTAATAAGCATTTTCAGGGACTTCAACGTCTCCGAGACTGTCCGATTCGATCCGTGTTGATTCAGTCATCTTAGGTACCTCCCAGAAATATCGGTCCTGACTGATTCTATAGAGCAAGCTGGAATTCACTGTTTTACAGCTGATTAAAGTATTTGAATTAAATCCATTTTCAAGCTAGGTGCGATGTGCTATAATTTTACTCTCGTGGGAAAAAGGGTTTCATTTCCAGATTTTCACGGAAAAAATTCCGGCCGTCATACCTCGAGAAAGCCCCTCAATTTTATGGATCATATTAACGATTGTCCATCTCTTATATTCAACATTTTCAGTATAACAATCCAGGAGGAAACCATTCTTAATGAGCAGATCAATAAGTGACAAATTTGAATCACTAACACCTACGTACCCCAGTGAACGCCTTACCCTTGAATACGATCCCGGAGACAAAACAACCCGTCTGCTTGACATAATCACGCCCATTGGCCGAGGGCAGCGATGCCTTCTTGTTTCACCCCCTAAAGCGGGTAAAACAACGATATTGCAGAAAATATCCCGGGCAATTGACGCCAACGAGCCGGACGTTAAACAGATCGCCCTGCTAATCAACGAACGTCCCGAGGAAATCACTGACTTCAAGCGTAACACTCCCGCTCACGTGGAACACTCATCCTCCGATCAGGATCCGGAGAGTCACGTAAAAACCGCCGATAACGTTCTTCAGCAGGCAAAGAAAGCCCTCGTCAGCGGCGATCACGTGCTGATTCTGCTTGATTCCATCACGCGGCTGGCCCGAGCACACAACCTCTTCTCCAACTCGAACGGTAAAACTTTATCCGGTGGCCTGGATTCCTCCGCCATGGAAAAACCCCGGCGGTTCTTTGGTGCGGCCCGGAACATCGAGGACGGAGGAAGCCTCACCATCGTCGGAACGACCCTCGTCGAAACCGGCTCACAGATGGACCAGGTGATCTTTCAGGAATTCAAGGGAACCGGCAACATGGAACTGGTCCTCGAGCGCCAGTTCGCCGAACGACGAATTTACCCGGCTGTTTCCGTCAGTCGATCGGGAACCCGGAAGGAAGAAAAACTCTTCAACGAGAACGAATACAAAATTATCACCCGGCTGCGGCGGCACCTCGGATCCATGGACGACGAAAAAGCCCTCCGTTTCCTTCTCGATCATATTGACGACTACAAGACTAACGGGGACTTCCTTCAGGCGATAGCAACGGGAGATATTCAACTCGGCCAGGGAAGCAACGGTTACTGACCAGTTGATGTTCCAAGATCCTTTGAAACCTGCTGGTAATTTCGCCTGCCTTCAATGAAATTCCTGGTACCAATCGACGGATCCCCCACATCGAGACGGGCCGCCGAGTTTGCGTCGAACCTCCTCAATTCCGAACGGGATCAAATTTGGCTGCTCTGTGTGGTTGAAGCCATTCCCATTAGCGAACTTGATTCCGAGGATGAGAACACCGCTGACGTCAAAAACCAGCTTACCCGGGAAGCCGAAATTATCCTGGAGGACGCAAAAGACATCTTTGAAAAAAGTGGATTCTCGATTGAAACTCGCCTGGGTTACGGCGACGCTGGTGAAACAATATGTGAGTACGCCGAAGAGATTGAAGCCGATACCATCATCCTCGGCCGCCAGGGAAAGGGTCGAGTTGAGGAATTCCTGCTTGGAAGTGTCAGCAGCCACGTCATCCACCACTCCTCGATTCCCGTCCTGACCGTCCCCCGCACCAGCATGTAAGGTCCTCACCGGGATAAAATTCCCTCCATCAAGAAACTTCCCATTCAAACCCAATCAATTTCTTTTTATAGTTACTATTTCAGTTGTTTACACTCTTTACCAACGTGACTACAAATAGAATGAGGCAGTCAGTACGGAGGCCTGGTGTTGATGGATGAGACGTTCGGTGAGGTCACGTCGGAGGGCCTGGCCCTGTTCACCGATCTTTACGAACTAACAATGATGGAAGGCTACTTCAAAGAGGATCATAACCCCGAAGCCGTCTTTGAACTGTTTGTGCGGACCCTTCCGGAGAAGCGGAACTACCTGATCGCGGCCGGCCTGCAACAGGCTATTGCCTACCTCGACAACATAAACTTCACGGACGATGCCCTGGAGTATTTACGCACGCAGGGTTTCGAGGACGAGTTTCTGTCCTACCTTGAGTCGTTTGAATTCACCGGTGACTTACGAGCCGTTCCGGAGGGGGTGCCGGTTTTCCCCAACGAACCGATACTTGAAGTCAAAGCGCCCATCATACAGGCCCAACTCTTTGAAACGTTACTTATCAATCAGATCAGCTTTCAGACACTGATTGCCACCAAAGCCGCAAGAATGAAGGATGTCATTGAGCGACACGGTGACGACCAGACCCTCGTGGACTTCGGCACGCGCAGGGCGCATGGAACCGACGCCGGAATTAAGGCCGCCCGTGCCTGCTACATCGGTGGTTTTAACGGTACCAGCAACGTAACCGCCGGAGAGCAGTTCGACTTACCTATATTCGGTACCATGGCCCATTCCTGGGTGGAAAGTTTTCCGACGGAACGTGCCGCTTTCGAAGCTTTTGCCGATCTACACCGGGACGACACTATCCTCCTGGTAGACACCTACGATACGTTAAACGGAACCCGTACGGCCAAACGACTCGTCGAGGACAAGGACTACTCCATCCGGGGTATCCGTATTGATTCCGGGGACCTGATTGAGCTTTCAAAATCGGTTAACGAAATAGCCCCGGACATGGGCGTCTTCGTCTCGTCAGGGGTTGACGAATATTTTCTTAAAGAGTTCCTGACTGATGGTGGAGTAGCCTCCGGATTCGGTATCGGAACCAGTCTTGTCACCAGTTCGGACGCGCCAAAATTGGAAGCCGTCTACAAACTAATGGCAGTTGAACGGAACGGTGAGTTAGATCCGGTAATGAAACTCTCATCGGGTAAGGTCACTTACCCAGGACGAAAAAGCATAAAACGACTGTCGGAAGACGGAACGTTTCAAAAAGACATACTCACCCTGAAGGACGCCGACGATCCGGGCGACGACCTTCTGGAGCAAGTTTTTCACAATGGAACGCTAACATACGATTCCGTTTCCCTCGACGAAAAACGGCGACGATGCATAACTCAGACAGACCAGTTGCCGGCGGACCTTCGTACGCTTGAGACCGACAGTTCCTACCCCGTCGAAATCTCCGAGGAGCTCAGTGCACTGCAGCAAAAAACCGAAGACACAATCCACGATCGCGTGCAGGGACCAGTAAACTGATTGTTATTTGTCCACAGTTGAAATACCACAATGACTGACCCACCCCAGCTAATACAATCATTACAGGATCCGTCGATTTACCCTCATAGCGTCGATTCCTTCCATTTGATTGAGACCCACATTTCCTGGGTTCTGCTGACGGGCGATTACGCCTACAAAATTAAAAAATCCGTGAAGTACGACTTCGTGGATTTTTCCTCACTGTCACGCCGGAAGCGGTACTGTAAAAAAGAACTCGAACTGAACCGACGCCTTTCTCCCGAAATCTACGAAGCCGTCATCAAAATAACGGGAACACCGGAAAATCCGACACTGGACGGGGATCAGCAAGCAATAGAATACGCCGTAAAAATGGAACAGTTTAACCAGGAGGACCTGTTCTCGGCCCGGAGTGAACGGGATGAACTCTCCCGTGAAACCATCGATAAACTCGCTCAGACGGTAAGTGATTTTCACGCTGGCATTCAGGATTCACCTCCCTCGTCGGACTACGCCAGCCCCGATTTAATTAAGGAAAACGTCGAGGAAAATTTTGAGGAGATTGAGCTGGATCATTTTGATGGGGACACACGACAGAGCCTTGAATGGATTCGATCCTGGAGCCGGGATCGTTTCGACGACCTGTCGTCGTTGATGCAAGCCCGCCGGCGGAATGGTGCCGTGCGAAACTGTCACGGTGACATGCACCTTAAGAATATTGCCGAGCACAACGACGAGATCAATATCTTCGATTGCATAGAATTCAACGAATCATTCCGCTGGATTGACGTCATCGATGAGATTGCCTTCCTCACGATGGATCTGGTAGATCGGGGGCATCCGGAACTCGCCAATCGTTTCATCGATCGTTACCTGATGTACTCGGACCAGTACGATGGGCTCCCCCTGCTCGATTTCTACCGTTGTTACCGGGCCATGGTCCGGTGCAAGGTAAGTTACCTCCAGGCCGATCCTCCTGCGGAGGACGGGACGTTACCCGACGAATTTTACGATTATCTCGAAACAGCCAAATTCTTCACGGAAACCCCCGATCCATTGCTCATGATCACCCACGGGCTTTCCGGTAGCGGTAAAACGACGGTAACCCAGGAGATTCTGGAAACAATTGGAGCGATCAGACTTCGATCCGACGTGGAGCGCAAGAGATTGGCGGGATTGGACTACACGGAAGAAGCCGGGGAAGAACTTTACTCGGAACAGGTGACCAGGAAAACATACGAGCTTTTACGAAATAAGGGTGAAACCGTCCTCAGGGCCGGTCTCCCCCTGATCGTGGATGCTACTTTCCTGAAGCATGAATTCCGGAAGCAGTTCCGAGGCCTGGCAGAAAAACTGGAGGTTCCCTTCAGGATACTTTCAGTGGAGTGTGATGTATCCACCCTGCGGGACCGTTTAAAACAGCGACAATCGGAAGAAGCAACCGTCTCGGACGCCGGAACCGACGTCCTCGACTATCAGCTGGAGACTCGAGATTCACTGGAGCCGGCCGAAGAGGTCGACAGTCTCAAAATCAAGACTGACGGAGACGGCCTTACCAGCGATCATATAACCCTGATAAAGTCCTTAACGGAGTAATTCAGAGGTAGTTCATCCTGATAAAGTCAATAAGCCACCAGACGACACCCGCTGCAATAAAGAGTATAAGCAGTGCCAGCAGGATCAGGAGCGGCGCAATCATAACGACCATTGTAAATCCTCACTTTCGGGTCCGGAGAAGTCACTGGAGTCGATTTTGTAGGACAAATTTCATCAAGTCGGTTCGGAGTATTGAGGTAGCTATTAAATCAAATTTCGCCTTAATATTGTAGCAAAAAATCACCGTTACCAACGCTCCGTTCGAACCGAGTGATCTCCGCACTCCATCAGGGGGTCCGGATAGTCCTGAAAACTGAGCAACGAATTACAAACAATCCTCAGGAAACCGCATTCAGGCCAGCCTGGTGGCTTCCCGGCGCACACCTTCAAACCCTCGGCGGCCGGGTGCTGCGGCACACTGTTCAAATTTTCTACGAGCGAATGACGCTTCAAACTCCCGACGATGATTTCCTTGCTATCGACGTTGCCGACGGATTGGGAACCCTGGAGCGTAACAAGAAAGGATGTGTGCTGCTACTCCACGGCCTTGAGGGGTGTTCGCGGTCGGGCTACATACTAACGATGGTCAACGCATTACGGTCGGAGGGTTTTGCCTGTGCCGTCTTGAATTTTCGGTCCTGTAGTGGATCCCCCAATCGTCAACCCCGATTTTACCATTCCGGCGAAACTCAAGACCTTCATTTCGTTGTAAGAAATTTGACTCAGAGGACCGGGCAGCCATTGTCGGGAATTGTTGGATTTTCTCTCGGGGGTAACGTCCTGCTTAAATACCTCGGCGAGAACCATGGGGAGCAACCTCTCCATCGCGCCGCGGCGGTGTCAGTTCCGTTTGATTTGAGTGCGGGGGCTGATTACTTAACCAAGGGCCTTTCCAGGTATTACGAAATTTATTTCCTCCTGCAACTCAAGAGAAAAATCCGCCTGAAGGAGGAGACCTACAACCACGGAATTGACCTGAAGCCGATGAACCAGATAAAAACGCTCAGGGAGTTCGACGAAGTGTACACTGCTCCGATTCACGGATTCGATTCAGCCGAGGATTATTACACCCGGTCAAGCTCCAGGAGATACATCGATTCAGTGACCACCCCCACCCTGATCCTTAACTCAAAAGACGATCCAATCATTCCCCCCAGGTCCATTCCCACGGAACGTATTACGAACAATAAATTTATAACCGCCCACATTACCGAACGGGGCGGCCACGTTGGATTTATTGAGGGACCTCACCCGTTGTCCGTTCGTTACTGGGCCGAGAAGACTGTAACTCAATTCCTGACCGATTAACCCGAGCGTGGCCCAATCGAGACCTTCTGTTTGTCTCTCCCGACACTAGATGTCGTATTCCGGTATCACGAAAACTGAAGGAACAATTCAGCAACGGTTTCCTTTTTATCCGGTGAGATTTATATAACATAAAGCGGAGTAGGTTGTGATCAAGGATCCGTTGGATTCCAACCAGTGAACTATTTCCTTAACCTTATTCAGGTACAAATTTAGCTTGCTCCGGTTTGTGCTTCATCGCACAGGCAACCGGTAATTCCAGAAAAGCATTCACGGAGAATTCCTATCCGTTTTTTGCTGGCTTTTTGATCTTGATGTTCCATCGGGTATGCTCTGCAATACTCCAGGTTCCAAACATAGGATGACCAGATAGATGCTAGATACCCTCTACACCACCTTGACCGGTCCAAACATGTGGGCCTACCTGCTGATTCCCTTCATCAACGCCATAGTGGGGTGGGGCACCAACGTAGTCGCCATCCGCATGACGTTTTACCCCGTTGAATTCTGGGGTATCCCCCCATACCTCGGGTGGCAGGGAATTATCCCCCGCAAAGCGCTAAAGATGGCCAAAATCAGTGTCGATATCATGGTCCCCCGTTTAATTAGCATTGAGGAAGTCTTCGAACGGGTTGATCCGGATCAAGTAGCAAGAGAAATGGAACCAGCGTTTGACGACCTCGTAAAACCCGCCATTCGTGACGTGATGGAAGAAGAATCCCCCACTCTCTGGGAAACTCTGCCCGGTCAGGTGAAAGACGAAGTTTTCAAACGATTCAGAAACGACTTCCCTCACCTGGTATCCCGTATCCTTGACGTTCGAACCCCGAACGATCCCAGAAACCCCGAGGAATTCGCCCGGGATCTCAAGGACGCCATTGAGCGATCCGTCGAACCCCTTGTCTCCAACACACTTGCGAAACAATCCCCCACCCTATGGGATTCACTTCCCGAACAGGTCAAAACGGAAGTTTTTCGAGAAGCCAAGGACGATATGCCTCAGGTTATCTCCGACATGTTTGCCGAGTGGAAGGAGCGCATTAACGACATATTCGACCTGCGACACATGATTCTTTCCGAACTCAAAAAGAACAAGGAGGTCCTGAACGAAATTTTCCTTCGCTGTGGCGAGGAGGAGTTTCGCTTCATCGAGCGATCGGGCCTGTATTTTGGTTTTCT
>JBDGPI010000007.1:10608-18189 GCA_042219765.1 Salsurabacterium abyssinicum (SeqCode) | reverse complement strand
GATTTCAATTGGGTTGTTAACACAGGTTTTGAAGGAGCTCAGCAAGGAAAAAGTACCTATCCGGGATCTGACGACCATACTTGAAACGATCGACGCAAGTGTTCGTGAAGATATAACGACTCCCTCAGAACTTGCTGAAGCATGCCGGGTGGAGCTGGGACGATCGATTGTCGCGGATTACCTTCAGGAGGACTCGAAGCTTCATGTCCTCCGATTGGAGCCGGAAGTGCTGGAGGAATCACCAAGGGGAGGATCATCGGTATCAAGTTCATTGCCGGAGAGTGTCTTCGAGAAAATAGAAGATGCGCTGAGTGAATATGATTCACAGGATCTGGATCCTGTCTTGCTAACCAGGAATCCCGACCGGGCTGATATAGCCCAACTGCTGCGCCGTGAGGGAATCAATCGTCCGGTCCTTGCCGAGCGGGAAATACCGGGGGATATTGAGGTCATCGAGCTCGATAGAGTTTCGTGATTCTCAATTTTTTGGGGATTTCTCTTTGATGTAGTTTGGGAGTTTATTTGCCTTCCCGAGACTGTGCATCTGGGGTTTATGGGATGCCTCTTGAGGTGCAATTGGGTTGTGGGTTTATATGCCTTCCCGAGGTAGTGCATCTGGGTTTATGGGATTTCCTTCGTGGGTGTAATGGGGTTGGGTGGTTTAATTGCTTTCCCAGGGGAGTGCATTTGCGGTTTATGTGTTTCCCGAGGTAGTGCATCTGTGGTTTATGGGTATGCCTCTGGAGTGTAGTGTGGTTGAGCAGTCTGGTCGTGGGGGTGTTATATGTGAATACTGCCAAGCGTTAAATTACTGGATAGCATCGATACGTTTATGGACTACAAGTAGTGTTCAGCGATGAAATTGTTATTTGATGTGAAAACGATACAGTTTTTTTGATTTCCGTCTCGAGTGGCGAGTAGGGCTCCGGCCCGATTGAGCTCGTCCGGCAACCCTGCCTTGTAGGGTGCCGCCGGAGAACGACGGCGTCTGTTCACCCAGGTTCGATTATCGAACCTGAACAGGCAAAAGGAGCCTGCCCTGCGTTCATTTCAGGTTTTCCTTTTGCTTTAGCGGTCTGAAATCGATTTTTAACTGAATTTGGCTTATACTCTTGTATGAGTGACGAATAAAATTTATTAAAGATCCTGAGTTATCGTTATGGATGATTTTTTAGATACCGTACGTGATTTGATCAATCAAGATCAGGTTAGAATATCAGAACATGGCTACGATGAATTAGCCGGGGATGATTTAAAAGTTGATGAGGTCATTGGCGGTATCAATGACGCGGTTGTCGTTGAGAAGTATCCAGAATACTCGAAAGGACCATGTGTTTTAGTCTTGCAGGAGGATGAAAACGATAATCCCGTTCACGTTGTTTGAGGAATTCCAGCGGGGCATGACGAACCAGCTGTAATGGTGACAGCATATCGTCCTGATCCCGAACGGTGGGACGAGGACTTCAGGAGGAGATCAGAGTGAAAAAAAGAACAAAAACTAAATACGTACATGCCGGTGGATTCGTGGCTGAAGTGGACGTTGAGGTAATCGATGATGAAACTGGCTGGTCTCCGTATCTCAGTGTCGAGGATGCGAATAAATTGGATGAGGTTCGAGAAGCTCTTCAGGAAGGAGACACGGATTCTGCTGCAGAATTTGGAAAAATTTATGAAATGAAACTTGTGTCATAGAAAAACTTCCGTCTCGAGTGGCGAGTAGGGCTCCGGCCCGATTGAGCTCGCCCGGCAACCCTGCCTTGTAGGGTGCCACCGGAGAACGACGGGGTCTGGTAAAACAGGCAAAAGGAGCCTGCCTTCTTAGCTCACCAGGTCATCCTTTTGCCCCTTAATTTGAGGATATAGTGATTTTGTTAAAGGGGTGTCCAACCGTGGCGTCATTTAACACTTACAAGAAATTCCAGACGCTGAAGATTACCATTGATGGTGTATCTGTCGGCGGAAGGGTCACGCGGACTAAACGCAACCTGGAGGTTGAAATTACGAGACCCTACGAAGGATTGAGTAGCGGTAGCTTCTACCCGTATTACTCTTACATGGGCCATGGATCCGGTCCCAGTTTTCTCAATGAGCGTGGCCGAGATCAGGCCATTCGCGAACTCGAGAACCTTTACTCATTCTGCAAGAAACTCGACGACTGGTTCGTCAATAGCGGCCTTAGTCATCTGGAGCCGCCCGAATTGTCGGACGAGTATCTTGCGAGTCACGACGAAGATGACCTGAGGCACGACCGGGACGATATTGTCAAGTTTTTCCGAAAAAACCTGGAAGACTCCAACTGATTTCACGGGGAGGGTGAGTTCCATGTCGTTTAAAGACCTTTACGATCCGGACTTCCAGCCACGGGGATCCGGTGATACCGAGTCAAGCAAATACTGGTACCCGATAGACAGAAACAAGCGTGAGTCCGAGGTCCGATGGTTTCTGAACCATTATGATTTGTTGAACAAGTACCGTGAACGGATCCTCGAGGATCCCGAACTCTACGGCGTTCCTGTCAAATCGGGCGGTGTGGACACGACTGTAGCAGTACCGTCAAACCTGAATTTGGGTCCTGTTCTCGTCCTTTGGAGGAAAGGAGAGTTCCGTCGGCCGTGTCCGGACTGCGAGCAATCCGCCCACGTCCTATACGCCGGAGGGAGCCCGCTTTCTGGATCACACAGCTGGTCAGGTTTCTGCCGAAACGAAAACAAACCTGTGTCAAAGTCGAAAAGCAGGAACCTTTTGGAGCTCTACAAACCACTGTCCAAGTTCCTCAAGGCGAGAAAATCCGGAGAGCTGGTTGATTCCGGGCTTGACCTTGAGGATGTGATTCCAGCACTGGAGCAGTCGTGATCACTTGATCCCGATCGTCAATTCAGGGGGTCATTTATTGTGTCTTCAGCGGGGGAACGTCAAGATTTAATTGCTTTGAGGAAATGGTGTTCGGGCGTTTTAACCGTTCGTCAGGGGTTCGAACGTCTCTCAGGTTGATTCCGTCGATGTTACGGCGGGTGCATCAAAAAAATCAACTGAGCCAGACTACATGTAGTTTTGAGATGAGAATTTGACTCTGGCTCTCATCATTTTATATTCATCGTACTGCAGAAGACTTCGGATGGTAAGGGGAATCAGAGTGTTTCAGTTTTCGAGAAACGATCGGCATTGTCTCAGTGGTTCGTGTTTTATTCCTTCCTTCAGAGCTAACTCTTGCTTCAAGTTTGCTGATACTTTCTTCCCAGGGGGGTTTTAGATGGCTTTAGACCAGACTGCGTCGAATTCAATGGAACTTCCACACTTCGATGAGGCTGAACGGGCCGTGCTCGGCTCCATGCTTGTCCCGGAGTCCCGGGCTACCATCAGCACGGTGGTTGACGTACTTGGACAGGACGAGAAGTACTTCTACCGGAAGCGACACCAGGTGATTTATCGGACCATTGTCGGGATGTTCGAGGAGAACCAGGAAGTCGATGCCACGACTCTTGCCAAGGAACTTGATAATCGCAATCAACTCGACGACGCCGGTGGAGCCAGTTACCTCTCCGAACTGGTCAAGTCCGTTCCCTCGACAACCAACGCCGAACATTACGCGGGGATCGTAAAAGAGGAATACGTCGAACGGTCGCTTATCAAAGTCTGTGACGAGATAACGACCATGACGCAGGAAGAAGATTATCCCCCGGATGAACTCATCGATCGTGCCGAGGAAAAGATCTTCTCCGTCAAGAAAAACCAGGTGGATGATGGTCTGAAGTCAGCCGACAGTCTCGTCGAGTCCACGTTCGATATGATGGAGGAGGCCGACCAGCGTGACGACGATATATCAGGTATACGGACGGGATTTCACCAGTTGGACGAAAAACTGTCCGGTTTTCAATCGGGCCAACTGATTATCCTGGCCGGTCGGCCCGGAATGGGGAAGACGGCGTTCGCGCTTTCGATCGCGAAGAACGTGGTTCTCGAGAACCACGATCCCGTGGCGATGTTCAGTCTCGAGATGGAGGCCGAAAAGCTTTTAATGAGGATACTGGCATCGACCGCAAAGGTATCCTTCCAGAAAATCCGTGACGGCGAACAGGCGGATCGAGACTGGCACCGGATTACCAACGCAATGGGTCGACTCGAGAGCAGTTCGTTGTATATCAGTGATGAATCCAGTGTGAACGTTCTGGACATACGAGCTCAGGCCCGGCGGTTGAAGGCAGATAAGGGCCTATCGCTGTTGATTGTCGATTATCTTCAGTTGCTTGAGAGCAAAGAGTGGACCGAAAGCCGCGAGCAGGAGGTGGCGCAAATTAGCCGCCGGTTGAAGACGCTGGCCATGGAGCTGGAAGTGCCGGTTCTGATGCATATGGAAGACGACATCTCGACGGTTGAACGCCGGGGCGGGGATAAACGGCCCAAACTCTCGGACCTCAGGGGATCCGGGGCCATTGAGCAGGACGCCGACGTGGTTTCCTTTGTCTACAGGCCCTACTTCTACACTGAGAAGGAAGAGGACCGAGGAATTGCCGATATTATCGTGGAAAAACAGCGTAACGGACCGACAGGTCCCGTTCGCCTGGGATGGCAGGACGACTACATGACTTTCACGAATTACGAACCCGACGCCGATGAGTTTTAAGGGTTCAAATAGGTGGATCGGGAGTTCCTTAACTGTAACGTTAGCCATCAAGTGTTCCTTAAAATGGCTCCGTTCACAACTATGGAGACCGTTTCGAAAAGCGGATTTATTCAACCGTCATGAGCCGGAAGGGACATAAGAGGGTCCAGTACAGCGAAAAACACTCCCGGTGGTTATGAAAATGAGTGAATCACACCGGTTTCCTTATCCGTAAATCCGTGAATGGAACTGTGACAAAATACACTTCAAGGGTCAATCAGAGGCTATGACTTTTAACAAAGTTGATTGAATCAAATTTGCCTCGCCGTAAGAGGATCATTTCAATTCACTGGAGGGGAATCGTATGAGACCGCTTGTCATTGGCCTCGGGCGCAGCGGCGGCCAGATTTTGAACTGGTTTCTTGAACGGGTCTGGGATGACGTTGCGCCGGAGACACTTGCCGTCGATGTTACCGAGCATCATCTCGATGGACTTCACAACAAGGAAACGCTTCTTCTCGGGAGGGACAATCCCGCCGCGGATTTAAAGACGCTCCCCACCAATGTCGCTCGGATGATTGTCCAAGATGAAATGGATCGACTCCGCCCCTATCTTGGGGATCATGACCCACTCTGGATTGTGACGGGACTCGGTGGCAGTTTTGGTACCGAAGCTGCGCTTGCCATTGCCGGCGAAGCCCAAAAAGCCGGGAGGAAGACGTTTGCAGCGGTCAGTTTCCCCTTCGATTTTGAACCGGATAAACGGTTGGAAAAGGCTGAGGGTGCGCGCGATAAGCTTCAATTATACACCGACGAGACGTTCTGTCTGAGGCTGCAGTTGATCATGAACTACCTTCAGCAGGAAGAAATCGAGAAGTGGAAAGTGTTTAAACACGCCAACCAGGTAATGTCCAATCTTCTGTACTTTTTGATGACTCCGATGCTCCGGGGCAGCCAGACCGACTTGGAGGCCCTTGAACGGCTCAGCAACCTGAGTTTCATGCAAAAACGAAACCTGTTGATGAATGCGTTTGCACCCGGCTGGCGCAAGGACTGGAACGACTCGCCGGTCGCCGGTGAGTGTTTCGATGATAGCAGACCGTTCTGGGAGCGTATTCAAAAGAAGGAAACTGAGTGAACGGGATCTGAATAAAGTATGTGTGAAGCGTCTGGTGCGTCCCGCCATGAAATAAATAGTAGATCCCTCCGGAGATTTAATCGGGATGATTGACTGGCTTGGGGGGAAGCTTCTTAACCTGACAACAGGAAACGACGGATTCAGTAGATTTTTAATCCGGTTATGATTCTGAAGCGAATCTCGAACAACCTTGTTCTTAAGATTCTGTGTAAGCTTTTCTGGAAGTAGTGAATTAACCCGTAAATTTGTAATTCCCACCAAAACGTAATACAATGTATTACGGAGGTGGCAAAGGATGTCCAAAACCATAACGTTTCGTCTTTCCGACGAGATGGAAGAAGAATTCAACCGGCTGGTTGAGCAAGAAAACCGCAGTAAAAGTGATGTTCTACGTGAAGCCCTTGAGAAGTACATGACAATCAAACGGTTCCGGAAGCTTCGTGAGAAGACCTTGCCGTTTGCGGAAAGTCAGGGGATTTTAACGGACGATGACGTTTTTGAGCTGATGTCGTGAGAATTGTTCTTGATAGCAACGTGATCGTTGCTGCATTTGCCGCAAGAGGGCTCTGCAAGGATGTTTTCGCACTGGTGATCGAGGACCATCAGCTTGTTACGAGCGACTTCATTCTTGGAGAATCCCGCCGGATTTTGTCCGAAAAAATTAACTTGAAAGGGAATATCGTTTCCGATATTAATAATCTTTTAAAGACCAAAGGAATTGTCGTTGAGCCCGAGGAAGTAGAGCATAACGAGCTATCCGATCCGGGTGATCTTCCTATTCTTGGAACGGCCAGCGCGGGTAATGCGCGTGTCATCTTAAACGGGGATTCGGATTTATTGGACATCAAAACATACAATGAAATTCCCGTGTATTCCCCGCGAAAATTTTGGGAGACTCAGACTGACCGGGAGTAACGAACCAATCCAATTTTTAAACGCAGTCTATAAGTAGTTTTGTACATTCTTTAAAACCGATATTGTAATTTTGTCTGTTGACCGCGATTTCTGACCGAGGATGTGGCCTATGGCTCTTATTTATCCGAGCAAGCAATACACTGACTTTAACGACAGCACTGGCGAAGAGATTGTCTACGACGAATTGAAGGAAAAACTCCCCGACTCCTATAAAGTCTATCACTCCGAGGACTGGTTCCGGGCGATGGGTCAATCCAGCTCCGATCAGGAACGGGGCGAAATCGATTTTCTCGTCTGTCATCAGGAAAACGGGATACTCGCTCTTGAAGTCAAGGGCGGCGGAATTGAGTACGATCCGGTTAAGGATCAGTGGTGGACGATAGGCGACGAGGGTCGAGAACGCCTGGACAAAAGCCCGGCGGCGCAGGCACAGGCCGGCCAGTACTGTTTGCTGAACCGGTTGAAAGAGCACCCGAAGATTGAGGGTGAGGATACCTTTTCGGGAATCATCGGATGGGGCCTTGTCTTTCCCCAGATGCGCTACGAGGACGGTCTGGATCTTCCGGATATGACCCTTCCCCGGGAGCGAATTCTGTTTCACGGTGACCGGGAAAACCTGCAGGAATCCCTCGAGGAACTTTACGAATTCTGGGACAGCGAGTATTCCTTCACCAGTCCGATAGACGATTCCACCTGGCACTCACTGAACCAATCGTTCATGCGACGGAAATTCCGGATCCTGGAGAGTCTGGAGTCCTACGTGGACCGGGCCGAGGACGTCATTTACCGCATGACCGAGGATCAGAAACGTTTGATTAATAACCTGAGACGGCAGAATGAGGTGTACGTCCGTGGATGTGCCGGCTCGGGGAAGACGTTACTGTCACGGGAAAAGGCCCGCCGGTTATCCGAGGAAGGCAAAGACGTC
>JBDGPI010000007.1:1058-10598 GCA_042219765.1 Salsurabacterium abyssinicum (SeqCode) | reverse complement strand
GAAGCCCCATACAAAAACCTGTCCGAAGATTTTTGAGGTTACAGTGGTCAACGACGGGAGAACTGCGGGCTAGCGTTCGAATCTTGGTGTTATAAGAGTCTGGGAACCTTCCGGCCGTCCATGAGCGCCGGTACGGGAATCATGATGGCCTCAATGTCCACATATGCCATCCTTGGCTGTGGCAGCGTGGGCCACGCAGTTGCAGAGGCACTCGTCGAGGAAGGCAAAGACGTCCTCTGGCTCTGCTACAACGAGGACCTGGCCGACGATGTACGAAAGCGGTTTCCCGAATCCAATTTTACAATCCGCCACTTCCATTCGTTTGCCATTCAATACTTACAGTCAACCAACCTCGAGATTCCCTTTCCGAATGTTGTTCACGACGATCCGGACGACGAGGACTGGGAGGAGTTCTTCTCCGAGATTGTGCCCGGACTGCTTGCCGACGCCGTCAAGCAAAACACAAGACGCTACGATGCGATTATTATCGACGAGGCCCAGGATTTTCAGGACAACTGGTACATGGCCCTTACCGAGTTATTTCCCGATGACGGGGAGCACTGGTTCTACGTATTTTACGATCCCCACCAGTCGATTTACGGGTAGTTGCCCGACTGGATCGCCGAATCCGACCATCGGGCAATCACTCTGGACAAGAACGTGCGAAACACCGAGAACATTGGCAGGGCGGCACTGAAGCTCGGTGACATCGAGGAAGACATCCAATTTGGTCACGAGGGGCAACCGACTCAGTTTTCCCTGACCGACAGCGGAGAGCAGATTGTCGATGAGCTACGGAAAGCTCTCCACGAAATTTTCGTGGAGGAAGACCTTAATCCCTCCGATAGTGTGATCCTGGCTCGCCACAAAAAGGAAAACTCGCCTCTGGCCGGCGTCGACACCCTGGGGAATTTTACGGTATCCGAGGAGCCGGGCTCCGGTAATCAAACCCTGCAGTACAGTACCATTCACAGTTACAAAGGTCTCGAGGCCGACGTTGTTTTCCTGCTGGTACCGGAGTGGGATCAGCAACACGCGCAGGCCTTTTATACCGGTGCAACACGACCCAAACACCTTCTCTGGATTTTTAGTGCCGATCCGATGGTTGAACAGAAACTCAGCGATGTTGGCGTACCGGAGGTAACAACTTGAAGTGCCCTCCTCCCTTCACTACATGTAGTTCTGAAAACTGTATTAGAAGGGAAAATCGACCCGTGATATAGTGTTGAGCGTCGCAGCGGGGTGGTAATTTGTTGCTTGAATGTGAAAAGTTTCACGGTAGTCTGAATTTGATCTTGTGCGATAGACCTGTTATAAATATTAATGCTTGATTGATTGACAACACTTCGGGGGAAGTGGGGTGGCTCGCCTTAAACGAGCAATAGAAGTTCCCACCTCATTAACAAAAACCACAACAATTTCATATTGCTGAGCGTGTCTCAGAATCGGTGCGGGTTAATTGCACCCGGAGTGCGTAGGAACACGATATCTTTCATCACGAGGTGGTCGTATTGGTTACATCACTTTCCGATCGAATCAAGACAAAACTCAATGAGACGGCCAAAACCCGGGAGGAGCTTGTCCGTGAAATGGGCTTCGAGAACATCGAACGCGGACTGGAGCTGCTGGAGAAGTGGGTTGATCAGGAGGAAATGCCCGGAACCCAGCAGCAAGTGAAGCGTCTGGCAGCGGTGCTGGATGGAAGCGTGATTGAACTGAATTTATTGATTGAGTGGGAGTTCATCGGTGAGCGGCTTGACCGTCTTGAGAGCCAACATCGGGAGGCGGTTATGCAATAAAGCGGCCGGTAAAAGTTGTATCACATTCCGGCCGGACTCTAACGCCAAGTACTCGTTTTTCACTAAGCCGAACTCGGGGGCGGCAACTTCAAGGGGTGAGTGTGATGAACATGGTTGAGTATCGTTCGGAATTCATTAGTGAACTTCGGGATCGCATGGACTGCAACCAGGAGGAGTTCGCCCGGATTGTCGGGGTAACACCAACGTCACTGAGCCGCTGGGAGAACGGTCGAACCAGACCGAAGAACCGTACCTGGGAACGCCTCCACGACCTCGACTCCATTGTGCGGTCCACGGAGGACCCCGATCGACTCAAGCGTAAACTGCTGATGGCCTCATCCCTGATCGACGAGGAGTCCCCCATGGACCTTCTCGTGGAGGGTGAACTCGAGGAACGGCTGCAGTCCTCCTTCGACGACGATCAATTCCTCGAGGAGATTCACCTGGAGGCCGGCTTAAAGTGGGACGATCTGCTTCAGCGAAAGCTGGACTACTGGCTGGAACTTGTTCAACGAGGGGAAATTCCCCTGGAGAACACCGAAGCGTGGGAGGAACTGATTCAGTACGTGGTACCGGTTGCTAAGCTGGTGAAGTTCATCACCGGTGTGGGCATTATGCCGAACAAAAGCCGGGCCCGGTTTGCCCGCAAAGTGTTCTGGATTGACTTCAACCGGTCGATTAAACGGGAACCGTTACGGAAATTAATCAGCTACGGAACCCGGGTCGAGGGTTACGCTCTCGTGCTGGTGGAACTGGTTCTGGCGTTCGAGGCCTACCAGGAGGACGCCGAGGAACTCGACGACCGTGACCCCGAGGAACAATGGGAGGCCCTTGAGGAATGGTGGGACCGTGTTAGTGGTTGGGAGGGCGACGAGCGACTCGAGAAACTGCTCCCACGGATAAAAGAACTATGCCGGACCGTGCTTGCGGACGTTGAACTGAAGTACGCGTACAAAGTTAAAGAAGAACTGTTTTCGGACCCGGGGGAAGAATAGTTCCCGGAGACCGTAAGACGCTGATACTGACGAAAGGGAGATTTCAAATGGCCAAGAGAACAGGTTTTAACGGTAAGCCGGAATTAGTTGACGAATCACAGCCGGAGGAGGAAGCGGACGTCACCCCCGGCTGGTCCGACTGGGAGGGTTTTCTCGAGGGGCTCGGTATCTTTGGGTTCAAGGAGCTTGAGCGACCGATTTTGTGTTCGCTCATTACGGGCGATCCCGTGTTACTGATCGGGGCCCACGGCACCGCAAAGACCGCCCTTACGGGTGTGCTTTCAAGTACCCTGGGATTAAACTTCCACGCCTACGATGCCTCCAAAGCCATGTTCGAGGACATGGTCGGTTTCCCGAACCCCGAGGCTCTTGGCCGTGGGGAACTGGATTACGTTCCGACTGAAATTTCGCTCTGGGACAAGGAATTCATCCTGGCCGACGAGATATCCCGTGCGTCGGCTCAGACTCAGAGCAAGTGGCTGGAGATTATTCGTTCGAGAAAAATTATGGGTCAGTCGCTTGACCAGCTGAAGTACATCTTTGCCGCCATGAATCCACCGGGAACCTACGACGGAGCCAACCCCCTGGACCCGGCCCTGGCGGGTCGGTTTGCGTGGATACTGAAAGTACCCGAGTCGGCGGACATGGAGCACGACGAACGGGTGAAGGTTACACAGGCAGTGGGTGGTGACGATGCACCGGCAGCGCAGGACGTCTTTGACCGGACCATCGAGTCCGACGTCGAGATTCAGGTTCTGAATTCCCTGGACCAATTTCGTGGACGACTGGAAGCTATCCGCGCCCGGTGGTCCGAGGACGTCTCCCGGTATGTTTCGCGTCTTTCGGAGTCGGTCTTTACGTCCTCCCAGAAGGAGTCCCGGAACCTGGACGGCCGGCGGGTCGGCATTTTGCGTCGGAATCTGCTGACGGCGTTGGCCCTGGAGGAGAACCCGACACCGACACCGGACGTTTTCGAGGACGTCGTTATTAAAAGCCTGCCACACCTGGCTCTCGGGGAGGAGATACCGGAGCACCTCTATCAAATGGCTCACCGGGAGGCCTACCGATCTGTTTTTGAGGGGGCCACTTCAACGGGGACCCGGGAAACAAAAGACCTCCTTGATTCGGCGCTTGACGAGGAAACTTTTGAGGAAGTCGTCACGCCGCTGGCGCTGATTGCCCGGGAGTTTTACCGGGTGACCGACGACCCCTCGGCTGATCCGGCGGACCTCGACCTAATACGTCGGATCATGGATACGGGTCATCAGGCGCTCATAAAGGACTGGCAGTTTGTTCGGTCGATGGACGATCACCTCGCCGAACTCTGGGCCCACGAGAGCGGAACGGCCGATCTTGCTCAGATCGTGGTGAGCTGGTGGAGCGCCGAGAAGGACAAACGGCCTCGAGATACGACGGAGGAATTCGTTGAAACTGTGGCGTCCGTTCGGGACAAACTCGAAACAGTACTGGAGGGTCAAACGTAATGGACATTCAAACCTACCGGCGGATCGATTCGTTTAACGGTGTGACGGTCTACGAACTCGGCGAGCTGGAGTACCCGTTCCGTGATTTTATCGAGAAGCGGGGCGTTGATCTTGGCGCGATCAGTAACTTTTTTGCTCAGCACTTCAGCCGGTACGACATTCCCTACGATCCCGTCGAGGCCTTACCGCTTTTACCCTCCGGGTTCGAGTACACTCGGGACGGAAACGTCACCCAAGTGGACGATGGGATTGCTTTCTCGAACAGCGTTGATGCTCTTATTAATTTTGCGCGCAAGAATTTAGTCTCCGTTGATCATCCAAAGTCCATCGCGGGTCAATTCAGCGGGGATGGTGAATCGAGCCTGCGGGAGAAATCGGATTTTCTTCGCCAGGTTCAGTCGGAGAGCTCAAAGTCCATTCCCTACGATGCACAACCGCTGGTTTACCTTCCCGACAAACTCACCCAGCAGGAGAGTCAAAGACGGAGTCAGAACATTACTTCCGATTTCTTTGTCGAAACCAGATACAACCAGCAGTGGATCATCTTTAAGTACAAAACGGTTAACGATTTACTCCGGAATCCGAGGCGGTTTAAGAAAAAATCAACGGCCGGTGACGACATAGATATTCGACACCATGACATTTCCGAACTCGAACCGATCTACGTCCATCAGCAGGACCTTTCGTTCGATAAGGACAAGTATAAGATTCCCCGGACCTGGAACGTCGTAGCCGGTTGCAAGGACAATAAAATGAACCGGCAGTACATCTGGACCTTCGAGGACCGGGCCGGGACGGCACTTACGGCCGGTGAACTTCCCGTTGAACTGTGCGAGACATTCGAGGAGGGAGGGCGACAGATCATTGCCCCCGAGAAGCTTTCCTTCGAGGCTCCCTTACGGTTCCTCGAACCCAGCGCATTTGTCGGGGCTGACCTCGGTGAACTGCGGGACCTGAAGTCGACGGACTTACCGGACATTGACGAGATGGTCGATCCTGAAAGTGAACTGGCTGAGCTTCTGGATGGTCCGATCTACGTTCAGGACGCCCGGCGGCCGCTGAATTTTCACTCCCTTTACCTGTGGCGGCAGAAGAAACGACGAGACGAGGAACTGAAGCAATCCACGGCCATGGAGGTCATCCGCCGGCTGGGAATCTCACACGAGGACGTGCCACAGCTCAACCAGTATTCCGTTGCCGAATTAAGTGAAATGACCCTTGAAAAGTTCCTGGAGTTGACCGGACTGACGCTGGATGAATTAAAGGAAGCCGGACAGGAGATTTCGAACCGTTCCATCGACGAGCCTCCCGCGGAGACGGAACCAAAGCTACTCGCTAAAATCCTCCAGCAGACTCAACAGTCTCTGTTTCACCCCGACCAGCCCCCGGCGGGTTTTGATTGCATGAACACCGAATTCGACACCGAAACGATCTGGTTTGGTCTCTGCGAGCCGGTCTATCATGGATAGCGGTCGGATCGGCGATGAACTACGGGGGGTGATAGACTGGCTGGAAACCCAGACCGTACTCGATGATGAGTTTGCCGAAAACTGCTGGAACCGTTTAAAAGCGGTTGAACGGATCAGGGCCACCAACCGGATCGAAACGGCCTGCATGAAGCCTTTTTCCAACGGGAAATACGTCATTTACCTGAACTTAGACTTCCTGGAAAGAAACGTATTTGAGGAAAATCCCTTGAGCAATTTTAGCTTCGTTCTCCTGCACGAGGTTCTTCACCGTGAACGACGGGACGGAACACGAAAAGTTCTCGGACTGGAGCGACGCTGGTCGGGAGTGTTCAAGAATTACGTTCTTGATGTATTTGTAAACTCCACTCTATACCGCAGGGGCTTTCCCCCAACGGAGACTGTCACGAAACAGCTTTACAATGCCACGTCCCTGAGTTTCCTGCTGCTTCCACCCCACCATCTTCTCGATGAGATTAATCAAGTTTCCAGTGATCGGATTGAATCCCCGGTGAAGTCCCTCGGGACCAAACCTTACCCTGATTTACCGGACGGAAATGAGTTCCGCAAGTGCTTCCGCGATAATGTCGAGGAACCGTTGAGTCAGTCACTTAACGAGTCGATGGATCGTGACTGGTGTCGTCCCAATGGGTCCTTTGATCGGCTCATGAACTGTTACATGAACGCATGGTTTGACCGACCGTCCCTGAAGCAGGTGGCGAAAACTCTTAACGAATTGATCAACGGTACGCCGATAGTTCAAGCCCTTGGATCTCACGGGGGAACACGGGGAGGTAGTGGACGAGGCGAAGAAGGCACGGAAGAGATTGAACTTGATCCCCGGTGGAAACGGACGGTTAACGAGTTCGTTCGTATTGTGAAGAAGGCACTCGTCGAGTCCGATAAGGCCACGATTCGCCGTCAAAAGCGGACGTCCCAGCGTGGGATCAGACCGAGCATGGATCGACGCAGCTCTTACCTTATGGCGTCACGGACGTGGCCGGTTTTTTTCGAGAACACGATTGAGGCAAGACATCAAACCCGTGAGGCCGCTTACATTTACGTGGTCTCCTCGGGGTCGATGAGTGATGAGATGGTCCAACTGATAAGTTCCCTCGTGCTCGGAGCAGACGATTACATTGCGAATCCAATTTACCTGTTCACGACCGAAGTCAAACCGGTCAAATTAAAGGAACTACGCTCGGGCCTGCGCCTGTCGGGGGGGACGAAGATCAACGCCCCACTGGACCACGCCCGGGAAAAAGGACTCGAGCAGTTGATTGTTATTACGGATGGATACGTTGAGGAGATTAAGCCGAAAAACCAGGCCTACCTGGAGGAATCGGACCTCTTCACTCTTTTCAATTACGATGCACAAGACCCTCTTCAGGAACACTCCACGGAATACTGGGAGCATATTGAGGACATGATTGGTGTCCGGACCCGCTGATTTTTCTCGTTTAGCAGAGGTGAATCCCATGAGTCTTAGCGATCGCATGAAACAGTACGAATCCGTTACGGATATCGAAATGACCCACCGGATGCCAGTTATCATCCGCGTCGACGGCCGGGCTTTTCATTACTTCACGCAAGGTTTGGATACGTTTGATGAGCAATTGACCCAGGCGATGAGTAATACCGCCAAAGAATTGTGCAAAGACATTCAGGGAAGTGCTTTTGCGTTTGTGCAAAGTGACGAGATATCCGTCCTGACAACCCCTTACACCAGTCTTGATTTTGAGCCGTATTTCGGGAACAGGGTCCAGAAAATTACAAGTGTTTCCGCCAGCATAGCCACACGGGCTTTCAACAACGAGTGGGACGGAGAGGAGATGGCAGAGTTTGACACTAGGGCGTTTGCCCTGCCCCCATGTTTTGGAGGGTATCGCGCCAGACATTCAGGATGAATCCGTGAGCATCATGGCGGTAGACACTGATCGATCTGCTCTAAACAAATGTGATGTTAATAAAACTATCGAGATGGGAACTCCATTAACCAAGGGATTAGGCTGTGTTTCCGATCCAGAAATCGGTCGACTGGCTGGAATGTACAATTTCAAGGAATTGATTGACTCGCTTGAGGAAAATGATGTTGTATTGATTATCGCAGGGATTGGCGGAGGATTCAGTTCTGGATTTCTACCAGAACTTGTGAACTTCCTGAAAGCAATCCGACAGATTAATATTATTTTGCCCATGATTCCCGGTAAATGGGAAGGAGAAAATCGGCAGAGGAGAGCCAAAATGGTTCTCGATAACATTGAGGATAATTCGGTTATTTATCCCCTCTCTGTTGACGACTATCACGAGGATGATTTATCAGTTTCAGAGTTATTCGCCAAGGTCGATGAGGTGGTTGGAGATAGTATAAAACAGTTTGCCAAGCAAGAAATTGAGCATGATTTTAAAATTACAACTAATGGATTCGAAAGACCCTTGGTCGACTACAAAAAGATTCTTTCTGAAATAGCATTCTCAGGAAAATGACTAAGAGATTTTCGATTTGTATTGCTTTTTGAATGTAACTTCTTAGTGGTATCTATTTGAGCCTCTAAATGGATCTTTTTTAATTCAGTGTTCGATCCTTTTCATCAGTGTATTTCCTTCCTTAAAAATTTTGCTGGAACTATATGTAGTTTTTGTAGGTTTTCTTTCCCGGTGAGAAGCTTCCTTCCATAATCATCGTAAGAGTTGCGAAAAGACTGATTTCAAATCTGCTTTGACCTTTTGTCGGTGGTAATAATGAGCAATTCCGATTCAACTGAACAGGATCTTGGGGATCTTACAATAAAGGAACGACTGGAGGATATTTGGGAAACACATCCAAAGGATTACGAACCCTATGGCGAACAGGAAAGAGGCCCCCACGATTGTTCTCAGGGATGTCTGTTTTATTTGAAATTAGCAGGAGAATTTAGCTCTGATTGGGGGATTTGCGTTAATCAAAACAGCCATCGCTATGGTAAATTGACCTTTGAACATCAAGGATGTCGGCAGTTTTTTCCTGAAGACGAGATTGGGCCTTCCGACGGACGATGGTGGCAAGAAGTGAGCAAGCCTAATTACCGTCTAGAATTACTCGATCGGTATAGTTGGTTTGGGGTTAAAATTTTTGATGAAATATTTGTCCCTATATTGAGGGAAGCGCTGGCCTTAAAGAGACCTTCGATAAACTGATGTTCTACTGCCAGGGAACATCCGTTTTTGTTGATGAAGACAATTTAACTGGGTTAGCAGCAGAGCTACGGAAGAGGAATTATGAAGTCACTACGGTATCCGAGAATATAGGTTCCGACCGATTAGAACAGATTCTCAGGACAAATTATGTAATTCTACACGAGGACAGCGAATTTTGGATTGGTGATTTTGAAACATACAAAAATGGAGCGACTTTGGTTAGGGATGATCTTGAGAGTAGTCGGATAGCAAAAATCTTTCACACAAATTACACCCTGGCTAAGGATTTACACGGAACGTTTCGATTCAATCTTGAGATTGGAAATGATACGCAGACAGAGGATGTTAAGTGGGATCATCATCCGGTACAACTGGA
The DNA here is from genome assembly GCA_042219765.1 of Salsurabacterium abyssinicum (SeqCode). GTDB lineage: Bacteria > T1Sed10-126 > T1Sed10-126 > T1Sed10-126 > CAZEBV01 > JBDGPI01. The sequence goes on along the minus strand of JBDGPI010000007.1, from coordinate 1,301 downwards.
GAAAATGGATTACCAGCGACAATTAGGATTGATTGTCCAACGTTATGGAAATATAGGGAGGTTGCTTTACGAAGAAGCATTTGGTCCGTATCTAGATTCCAAACAAGAGTTTAAGGACTTTGATCAACTTGTTCGAGACGTAGGAAATTATGCTACTTTGCAAACCGATATTCTCCTTGATGCTCGCTATCCTATAAGCAAAAAAATTAATCTAAAGAACGGATACTTCCCCCAGAAAGTTGA
>JBDGPI010000007.1:0-1048 GCA_042219765.1 Salsurabacterium abyssinicum (SeqCode) | reverse complement strand
ATCGAAGGAACTGGTCTACGCATTTCAGAACAGAAAACAGACTGGAATTCTTATCTCGGCAAAACGATCGGGCTTTACTTTCGATCAGGTACCCTCTGTATTCAACAGTGGATTGATTCTTATCCCTGATGAGGAAGAGGTAAATTCAGAGAAACTAACCTATACATTGCATAAGTTCCTAATAGATTGGTTTCACAATGGAGACGGTACTCCAGTACAAAAAGAATTTTCTAAGGACGAAATTGAATCGATTGAAATCCCCGATATTAGACGAACTTAAAACTACGAATTAGATAAATTTCGCCGAAGCAGGAAGGTTTCAATTTAAACCTATGCGAAGCGATACCCATGTCGTCGGTGCTGTCGCAATACAGTCAGGCATCCTACTCTCTGCGAATATTCAAAATCCTGACCTTATCGTCGGAAGTTTAGTTGTCAGTTCCGGTGGGGCACTGTTTCCAGATCTTGATCATGCAGGATCTTATATTTCAAACAGATATCCCCTGCTTGGATGGATTGGTCTGTTATTCAAGCACCGGGGTTTTACTCACACTCTGCTATTCTGGTTGTTGATGACATTAGGATTATTTTTCGGATATCACGTAGGAATCGAGAATACCTGGTGGACGTCGAATCCTCTGGTGTATCCAGGGATAGCTTTCTTCGTGACTGGTGGACTTTCTCATCTCTTTCTAGATTCGATGACTCCCTCGGGCACGCCATTCTTATGGCCACTCTCTACGAAACGGTATTCATTAAATATCTGCAAAACTGGTTCAATTCTCGAGCGAATCATTGAACTCGGATTCATTATTCTATCAGCAGTAGTGCTGGCTCAGTTGTATGGATATACAGTCCCTGAATTAATCAATCAACTACTATCGAAGATAAATTAATCATTCTCGATAGGTTTGAAGAATTCGGATGGATCCACATCCAGGGCTTTAGCCATTCGATCTACAGCGTCGAAGGAGAATCGGGTAGCAACCTTTTCAATGAAAATTAAGGTCTTTCGACTCGATGTTTATAAGAAACTTAGCCGCCAGAT
>JBDGPI010000006.1:1616-4935 GCA_042219765.1 Salsurabacterium abyssinicum (SeqCode) | reverse complement strand
CGAAGCACCGGACTCCCCAGGTTGAGTACAAGGGACTCACAATAAGACCACCAAGAACGAGAAGTACGCCGGCGAGAAAGACGGTTTTCTGCAAAAATGTCAATTTCAGGAGTCGGTTTAATTCCAACCGTTCGGCAGCAATCACAAAAACAAGAAAGGCCATCCACCAGCCGACGAATTGGTGAACCGGAACGTGTCTCCACCAGTAAGTATTCCCTACCAGCCAGCAGACCCCTCCAGCAAGGAGAACGGTGTTATGCAGGGACGGTTGGACCGAGAAAATATAACCGAAAAGTCCAACAACCCCTACGCTCGCCAGTAGAATTAAGAAAAGACCAAACCCCTGAAACGGACTGAAGAGGATCGTCAGTGTCCCGGCACCTCCCATTGCCGGCACCAGCAGTGATCCCTTGACGGGCAGGGCAACTGCTCGTTCCATGGCTATAACGACTCCCAGAAACCCTGAGACCATAAGACCCCCATGATTCAACGCCACACGACCCGGTACGTCCAGCAGAATCAACCCCAGCCGATTCATGCCCCCCAGCAGCGCCGCAATCAGGCCCAGGCCAGCGGCCAGCATGATCGGAAGCCGCAACCAGACCGGAGTACCGGAATCATTGGTCATGATTTAAACCCCCGAACTTTAACCACTCAGACTAATTCCCAGCAGAGCTGCGGTGATTCCTGCACTGAATGCAACCACGTGAAGCATTACCATGACAAAACTCCTACCGGATCCGTCACTTGAACAGGATTCTGAACCGGACGTGTTTTCGGGTTTGCTCGTAAGGTAGGGCGCAATGGCGTACACGGAAAACAGAACAAGTGCTGCTCCGAGTTTTATCAGGAACCGCTGACCGTACTCCGTTCCCGTTAGAATCCTCCAGCGGTAAAGCCCCGTGTAAAATACGTTGTGAATCCCCGTGATCGTGATTACAACGATCAACCAGAACACCACTCGTCGTATTTTGGTTTTCAGGACTGGTAAAACTTCCTCAACCCCATTACTGACAGTACTTCGCAGCGTTGGTATCAGCAGAAGAAAAATAAATACAATCCAGCCCATCCAGAATAAACCCGCACAGATATGAAGAAGCACGTTTACGTGGTGTAACCACCGGTTCATCAGAAGTTGTGAAAGGGTGTCCATGGGTCTCAACCCTTTGGTGTACACAAACTGGAGGTAAACGATAGTGCACAATGATCATCGTGGTTTCAAAAACTTATCCACGATGAACTTTAACGCTACTTTTATCGTCTCAGGGAAAGCAAAACCACGGTATGCGATGGCTCATAACGGTCGTTCAGTCCATCATGAATCCATTATTTCAATCGATCGAAGCCATTTAACGCCTGGTGGCCGAGGGTAAAAGGCAGGATGAACAAGAAAGGGTTCACACAATCACAATGTCACTTAACGTTTAGTTCCTCCAGTTCAACGTGACGACTCCACTGGGAAAAATCATCGGTCTCGGATTCCTGAAAGGACAGACCGATGCGTTCGATCAGTGATAGGACCCCTTCATCGGTGTAATCACCGGCCAGTTCTTTACCGTTTTGGCCGCTTGAGTGAAAATCCCCCCCGATGGAAAGCCTGTAGGTCCCACTACCGGAAGGATAAATGCCGACAGGATGCAGCCGTTCCAGCTGCTTGGTCTCACCACAGCCCGTAATGCCAATTGGGTGTGACTGATTAAATCGTACGAGTGATTCGTCGTAATCCATTCGATCAATTAATCTTACGGCCAATTCCACAGGATTAGTTTCCACGTTAAAACAAAATGTCGAACCGGGACAGGTAACCACCCGCGGTAAAAAATTACTCCGCCCAGGATCCTCAAGACTCGCCTCGAAAAAACGGCCGTAAGACGATCCCTCGGCACTGTCCGGTACTGGTAGAAGAAGATTCTGTTCGGGAGTCAGGCGGAAGGATTCAAACTCGTAGTGACGAAGAAATTCCGATAATCCTATCAGAAGTTCCTTCCCCATCACTCCTGCCTCAACCGGAATAAGTAACCATCTCGAACCTTCCTTAAGTAGAGGCGATCCCGCTTCGGCGAATGCCCCTTCGTGGAGTTTTGTCTCTTTTCGTTCCACTGACGACACCGAGGGAGTCCGTTTTGATTCGGACGTTAAATTATTGAAATTTCGCAGTAAATCCATCCGTAATCCCCGGTAACCAGGTTTACTGTACCCCTCACCAAATTCATACATATCGAAAATCGTCCTCAGGGCATCCATCAGCCGGGACAGATCATCGGTTTCGAGCCCCTCGAGCAAGGTCCTGGGGCTTTTGTATAAATTTGTATCAAGACGATATTGATCCCGACCAACCCGGTGCAGACTAAAATCGTCCAGTCGTAAGTTAGCACGATACTTTTCGCACGGAGAATACGACAAAGACAGGTTTGGGGCTGTCTCGGCAAGATCCTTCATTTCGGTAATGAGAAACTCCTGGATCCGTGAGTTACTCAGGTATGGGTAAGATTTTACGTTGGGTCCGGATATAGACCCCGCCTTTAATTGATCCAGAAGGTAGCCGGGGATTGATTCCAGCGAACCGTGAACGGCCAGAGCCTGCCGCCGGGTAATGAGAAGGGTAAGGTTCTCGCCTTTCTTTAGAATTCGCCGCAGAGCAAGAAACCGTCCTACCCCGATTCTTCCCCCCGGACACTTCAGGCTCACGCTGCTCCCACGGTCCCTCGAAACAATTGCGCTCATGACGGTCGTGACCCGTGACTCGATCCCCGGGACTTGACCTGAGCCACTCCGGAGGACTCAACCGTTCGGTTAACCCTCCAGCAGCAGCTAACAAAACGATAAACAACCAGAACAAATCCAAGACCACCCAGCGATGTCAGGTAGTAAGGCCACCGATGCCCCGGGCTCGTTAGCCCCACGGGAAGAGCCACTGTCCCGACGAGTATCAGCAGAAGCGCCGGCACCATGCGACTATTCATAAATTGCACCGAAAGCCTCCCGGGTTTTCGCAATCCGGTTTCCAACTGGGCCGCAGTCAGCCAGATGACCGTAAAGAGACAGCTGGCAAAAACAAGGAAGGCTCCGCTTAACTGCATTGTAAACCAGGCGGATGCCATGGTTAGTAGGACCCCGAAGGGTCCGAGGGCAACTCCGATCATAAGAATCACGTAGGACAGGTTTAAAAACGTTTTCAGGAAAAACCCGACCTGAATCAGCATCAACAAGGCGGTAAGCGCCGCTAATCCCTGACCAAATAGTTTAAGTCCAGACGATGGGTACCAGACGCCAATAAGCCAGAACACACCAGCCAGGCAGACTCCCGCCGCAGCCATGT
>JBDGPI010000006.1:0-1606 GCA_042219765.1 Salsurabacterium abyssinicum (SeqCode) | reverse complement strand
AGATTTACTAAAATCCTCACTACCGTTCGCAAAACACTTATCCTTAAGCAATGAGAGCACAAAAAGACCCACCCAACCACCGACTCCCAGGACAGCGTGGGTTTCAACCCATCGGAGGGCCATTCCAGCCGGTAAAAATTCCAGCCACTTATTGTGAGCCATTGTAAACCCGAGGAACCCCATTGTGGCGAGAACCACGAAAGAAGCCCCCCGTATCACATCCCCTGGTCGATCACCGGAAAACCGAAGGCTTGCCTGTCGAAAACCCGCGTGTATTAGGACGTACCCCAGTATCGTCGCCGCCAGGGTTAGACTCCAGCCGTGGTACCCCGTCGCCATGGACGCCAGGAACCAGACAAGGCTTCCGTTAAAGCCGACGTAAAGCAAATGCCCGTGAAAATTGTTCCAGGTTCGTATACCCGTTTCGGATTGCAGGGAAAGGTCGTGAAGTCCCAGCAGTGATTGGGTCAGGAATCCCAGCGTAAAAACATGGACTACGGCAATAATCTTCGGAGAATAAAACTGCTGGACCCGGACAAAAGTCGTGCCGGCAACCACCAGGAGGGAAAGCGCCGCACCCCACCCGTACGCCGTGACAAGAAACGTGTTAGTAAAACTCCCGCTCCGTCGCCCGGTAGTATTTCTAAACATGGTTATCACCTTTCGCAAATAATCCTACTGAGGCCGGGGCTCATTTCATATGACTTTGCTCATAAGCCTTGCTCGAACACTTGGATATCGTTTTACCAACACTCGGAAACAATCACCACCAACGAGGAGGACAAAATGACAACCTTTACGGATCCGAGTCTTCTTCAGTGTAGCCGGGTTAATGTACTGGATGTGCGCCCAGTACTGGAAAAAGGTAAAGAACCGTTCGACTCCATCCAGCACAGCCTATCCAGTCTTTCCGAAGCCTCGACGCTTGTCATCGTGGCACCGTTTGAACCCCGGCCTCTGAAAAAGTACGTGGAACGACAGAATTACGACCTCTTTTACGATGAAGTAAGCCCCCAGATGCACTGGCTGGCGGTTTATCGAAATAACGGCTCGAGGGAAGCCAGTTTCGAGACGGCGGAGTCCTCCTACGTACTACCGGCTGGTAGTGGCGACCGCATTGCTTATCTGGACTGGCGAGGGCAGGAGCCGGAAACACCGGCGGACCGAGTTCACTCGGTCGGAGGCCACCTCAAGGAAGACGATCTCATAGTGGCGCACCTGGATTCATGGGACAAAAATAACGAAAAGGCCTTTGATTCCATGGTCTTTCAAAAAGATTCAATAAACTCGAATCACATTCGAGTGGAAGTGCAAGCCGGAAGCACCAGGGATTAGACGCATTTCGGAAACCGTCCACTGGACTGGCCGGATTGATGAAGGGTTTCACTCAATGTCTCAAACCTCTCGAGCAAACCGCGGGGACTGAATTCTCATGTCGAGCGATAAATTTTACGACCTCGAAGTCGAATGGGAAAAGCGCGGTGAGTCCAGCAAACAATTAATTGACGCCGTACCCACTGAACACATCGACGCCGGCGAAATTCTGTACGAACAGGGTAAGAAACCCGTTGAATTTGCCGTAATCAAACTCGGTCGGCTCCAGGTA
>JBDGPI010000005.1:12456-12664 GCA_042219765.1 Salsurabacterium abyssinicum (SeqCode) | reverse complement strand
TTATTTAATAATCATAACCGGGAAGCTACGGCTCTTGGTAGTTTTACCCTCGGCTGTGTTCAGTGTCACCGTTACCCGCACGATGTAGGGTCCGTTTTTGACGGTCCGTCCGTTACTGTTCTTACCGTCCCAACGGATTCTCGTTCCGCCCAGTACACGTTTCCGGTAGATTTGTTTGCCGTCGAGGTTTGTAACAGTTAGGACGGCC
>JBDGPI010000005.1:9147-12446 GCA_042219765.1 Salsurabacterium abyssinicum (SeqCode) | reverse complement strand
GGGCGAGCCCGAACCGCGTGACGGGATCGACCTGGTCGGGATGGTCAACGGCGATAAATTCGCCGTTGGAAGGATCGAAGGCCGGGTCCCCGCTATAGGAACTCCAGCCCGACGACCCGCTGATAAACATGACACCGAAGTTATCCTCGCCGGCCCATGTTTTAACCTCGTTGTTTAAACGCCGGTTCTTGAAATCGGACGTAAGCGGAACCGAGCCCGTGGCGGGCCCTTCGGTCGTTACCGTGAAGCTCTTTTCTATTAATGCGTGACTGGCGTCGTTTCGGTCCAGGAGTTTGGCAGTGAACTGCTTATTGCCACCTTCCGAGAACTCGAACTGGCGTTTCCAGTCGAGGGAACTACCGGAAACATCAATCTGAAAAGGGGACGAACTGGTCCCGTCGAAGGAAATGACAAGTGTGTCCCCGTCGAGGGCCTTTACGCTACCGTCCGTCTGGAAGGGGGTTTCATTGATTGTACTGCCCGGGCGGGGCGAATCGACGGTTAAATTCAGGTCCTGCGAGAGCGTCACCGTCGAGGTATCGGTGTTCGTGACTGTTGTATTATGGATAATATCGGCGTTCAGCGTGTTCAGGTCGGCCTGGAGCCTGAGGCTGGTCGTCCAGTCGGTGTCCGTAACGGTGTCCGTTGAAGCAAGGGTATTGTTACGGAAAATTCGTATCGTATCGCCAAGGTTGGCGTCCCGTATTTCGGACGAGGCCGTTATCTTGCGGGCGGTTGTGGAGGATCCGTCGGCGGGCCGGGTGATTGAAATACGACCGGGGTAGCAGTTCGAACCCAGGTCCCCGGACCCCATGAAGCTATCGCAGGCGGCGGCGGCACGGATACTCGGGTACGTCTCCCCGTTGGCACTATCGGTGATAATATTCCCGTTGTCTTTAAGGCTCTTGAGTAGTGGTTCCGTGTCCCATTCAGTCGACTCACGGCTCTGTAAGAGGGCCCAGGCACCGGCAGCATGGGGAGCGGCCATCGAGGTTCCCGTCAGTGTCTCCACGTCGTCGCCCGGGACGGCCGAGAGGACGTCGATACCGGGAGATAACAGATCAAGTAAATCTGGGTGTCGGTCCGTTCCGATTCCACTTCCGGGGCTCCAGAGGGTTTCTATCCCACTGGTATCGGTCGCACCGACGGCGAAGGCCGAGGGTAAACAGGCAGGAGCTTTGATCCCATCATGATTATCTCCGTTACCGGAAGCAGCAAAAACGGGAATATTTGTTTTAGAAACTAGATTAGAGATTATGTCCTCGTAAGGTTGGTGATCACCTTCACAGGTGCTTTCATTGTCATAAATAACATTGGAAAGCTTAAAACTTAAATTAATCGAAGCGATATTGTGCCGACTTTCGAGTGTGTTGTATACGTATTCAAGGGCACTAACCGGATCGTCCTCGTGTATAACGACGGGGTTGTCGTTTTTAGAGGGGTCAGTATCCGAGAACACCATGATAGGGATAACGTTCGCGTCGGGAGCAACACCGGGCGATAAGTCAACAGAACTGTTAAGTTTGCTTGAGTCCACGGCCCGTCCAACGGCGGCACCGGTGACGTGGGTACCATGGATACGATCCCCCCGTCGGACTCCATCGATGGGCACGCCGGCGTCTCCCGTCGTCTGGCTGGTACTCCCGTCGGGGCAATCGCCTTCCGACGAGAAACACGCCTGGTCGACGACTTTACCGGAAAACGCCGGATGGTCGAGGTCGAGTCCGGAGTCGAGTACTACCACGGTCTGACTCTCACCGCGCGTGCCTGATTTTTGTATTGTGTCACCTTCGACGGTCGGAACGGTCTGAGCCAGCAGGGGACTCCCTGTTTTGATCTCACGGAATCCTTTTATCAGGGGGGAATGGCTCAGGGCCTCGAGTGCGGAGGAGTCGACCGACATCGAGACCCAGGGGATTGTTCCGAATTTTCGGCGGGGTTTACAGTGGGAATCCGACATCGCGGAGAGTAGCGCCTGCTGAGCCCGTTTTATCGAATCCCGCTGGCGCCGCTGACCGGCGGGGGACATCGCTCCTTCCGGTATGAAATCGACGTCCAGCCGGGCAATGACATCGACGTGGCCCTCCCGGTCTGCTTCTTCCTTGAGCGTTTCAAGCGACTTACCGTAGAGGGTCGGTCCGGAGGCCATTGCCGGTGATAATGCCTGGAAAAACAACAGAAAGAGAACGAGAAGAAATACTGACGTTTGCGTAACGAATAACCGGCGGTAATAATCCATCAACCATTATCCTCCATGAGGTCCCAGAGCGAGGGTGTCTGCAGTTAATCCGGCGCTACCTGGATTAACCGAATCGGGATAATTTGTACTATGATACCCTTGATGTTGGCTCCAATAAATGAAGTCAGCTAAACGTCGATGATTCTTTATTGACAGTCGGCATAAGGTAAGCATCAGTAAAATACCGTTTTATTAAAAAAAGCATTATAGTTTCGGGACCGTTGAAATCCCGCCGTATTCGGATTAAAAATCCGTTGTCCAATAAACTCATTCTCGTTCGACGTCCTCTCGAATTCCGAGGTATTTGCCATTTCCAATAGCCATTACGGCAAATGGCAAATAAACCCGTTTATCGCACACCGGATTCTTTTTGTACTATGGAGGTTGGATTAACAGGATTTCATTAGAGCCATAGTTTCAGTCGTTATCATTGATTAACACTTCGGGAATTCTGAACGAACATCCGGTGAAACCCCCGCAGGCGTTAGCGGGAGCCGAAGGGGAAAGTAACGGAGAAGACGTGTTGTTGATCGAACAGGTCCCGGCTGGTGAAACTGTAGTCGACCGTGAGTCCGGTAAGACGCAGGCCTAATCCGGCCCGGAGGCTCCGGGACTGGTGCGGAACGTTCACGGCGTTGCGGATCCCGGTCCGGAGGATGAGAAAGGAAACCGGCTCGAGTTCAAGGCCCACCGCCAGGATGTTCTCCCTGTCCGGTACAAAACGTGTTCCTTCAACAGAAAGTAACCAGTCAACGTAGAGGAACTGAAACCCCTGGGCAAGTCCGAGGCTACGGGTTTCGGGCATCGGATCGGCGGGACCGTTCCTGCTAAAACGGACGTCGGGGCCTTTGTTGCGGACGCTGGCGCCAATTGAGAAGGAAGGGGTCCTGTACTGTAGGCCGACGTCGGTGGCGTGGTTGGTTGTAGAGTACTCATGGAGGCTCTGCTGGATGATTTTAACGCCAATCCCCATCGCCAGTCCACGAGGATCACCCAGTGCGTAGTAAAGTCCCCCGGCGATGTTACGGTTGGTGAATTTTCGGCCCGTACGCCGTTCGGT
>JBDGPI010000005.1:7433-9117 GCA_042219765.1 Salsurabacterium abyssinicum (SeqCode) | reverse complement strand
GCTTTGTGAAACGGGAACGCTCAGCGCGGCCATACCCCGGTTAATCAGTTCGTAGGCGTTGTTCTGAGTCATCGATAATGTGTTCGTCGTCAGGCTCGCCAGGCCGGCGGGGTTCTGGAAGAGTGCGTAACCTCCGGCGGCTACAGCGGTGTGGGCACCGCCCAGGGCCCTTGAGCGTGGTCCGGGTTCGTTACGCAGGAAGGATGCACTTGAGGTTCCGATTCCCTTCGCATTGACGGACGCTACCCCATGGACACAGAGCAGAAGGAGAGCTAAAGCAACGATGTGAGTACAAAAAGACGGGAAGCGATGCTCCTGGGGTCCCTGGACCAGAGGGGAACTCCACCCGGCTACTTTCAAGGGTAAACTTGCCTCCGGGTAAGACGATGAATGTCCGGGGGTACTGGATGATTTAGTGATACTGGGAGTCCAGGGCTTCCTCGAGGGGAAAACAGACCCGGCAAGTAACTTGTAGTCTTTACCAGGGTGATCATACCTCTGGTACTACCGGACCGAGTTTTGACGACGTAGAGGTACATACCACTTGCGACGGTTGTGCCGGCGTAGTTGGTGCCGTCCCACCGAGCGTAGTTCCCGCTTGCGTGGTATTCGATGCCGTCGCCAACCCTGAGGGTCCTCACGCGATCACCATTCGTCGTAAGAATACTGATCTCCATGGAACGATCGGCCGGTAGGTTCTGGAAAACAAGCGGACCATCGGCCCCGGGGTCGTAGGGGTTCGGCCAGGTACGGACCTGACTGAGGTCACCTGGTGATGTATCGGGACGCCACTCGGCCATAACAGTTAACCCCTGCGGTGAATAGTCGACCTGAACCGCAGTCGAATCAACCGAAGGGTCAACCGCGATCAGGTCCTTGCGGCTGTCACCTTCCGTGAAGGTAAAAGTACCCTCGAACACAGTATCTCTCGCTGCTGATACTCGTGGTAGAATCACCGTGATACCACTGGTATCGGCCGTTGAGGAGACACTGACGCCGGCTGTGTCCTGTCCGGTCGCGTTTTCGTCGGTAACCCTGACGACCGCACTGGTATCAATCCCTCGAAAGCGAGTCGTTTCGAGTGTCAGCTCGCAGTTAGTGGGTCCGTCCGGTGGACAGTTGTCGCTTGATGACAGGGGACCACCGGGAGATAGGGAGGACCCCCCGCCGCTGTTGTCGATCGTGACGGAATGACAATCCTCCGACCAGTTACCGTGGTAGTCGTAACCCCGCACGCAGTAGTCGTAGGTGTCGTCGGCCAGCTCAGTCGAGTCCCAGTTCGTAAGCTCGAAGCGAATTCTGTGCCAGGGAGCCCGGACGTCGCTCGCGTCCTGGCCGACCTTCGTCCAGTTCCCGTCGGAGTCCTTGAACCGGAAGCTGGCCGTATCGATGCCACCGACGCTGGCGGCGTCTCCCAGCGGTGATGGTGGACCCATTGGCGGGCTGCCGTGCATCAACGCGTGGATCCGAACGGATAATGAAGGTCCGAACTGAAGTATCCCCGACCAGTTCTTTGTCGTCCTCGGCCTCGACCGTCAGGTCGTAGTTACCCTCCACGTAGTTTCCGGTCCGCCAGGTGGTGTCGTAACTGGTGACCCCATCGGCGTTAGTTTCGGTGTAGGTCAGCGTGTCGTTGATATAAAAGCGCACTTCGACACCGCTTGATCCCTCCGCCCAGTTAACG
>JBDGPI010000005.1:4898-7306 GCA_042219765.1 Salsurabacterium abyssinicum (SeqCode) | reverse complement strand
TGCGCCTCGAGCGTCAGGTCATGCCAGCCCTCGGGGGAACGTTCCTCGTCCCAGGTGGCTTTATGGGGACTTTTGCCACCGACTTCCTGGATCTGTGTGTCGCCAACGGACCCGTGCCAGAATCGCACCAGTTCGAGACCGCTTTCGTTGTCCGAACTGCCGGACTCAAGGTCCACCTTATCGTCCACGAAATCACCGGTGTCGGGGGTTGTCCAGGAGGGAACTGGATCCGTCGAGTCAATCCAGAACTGACCGGAAGTATCGGCGTAGTTCCCACCACTCTGACCGTTCGCGATGATCCGAACACGGACTTCGCCCGTGTCGTAGGTTGGGAGTGGGTCCCAGACGTATTCGGTCTGCTGGGTGTCTGTAATTGTGGTAATTTCGCTCCACGCATACGGTTCGTCCCGTTGATATTCGAGAACGAAGTCATCGTACTTCTCGATTCCCTCCAGGTCCCGGGCCGGTGCGTCCCAGCGCAGCGTCTCAGTGTCTCCGCCCTTCCAGTACTCGCCGCCGTCGGGCCGTAGCATTTCTACGTATAATTCACGAAAGATCAAAAAGTCCCCGGAGGTATCCGAGTTAGTGTTGCCGGCGGTGTCCTTGGCCGTTACACGAATAGCCGCCGAGTCCGCCCAGGTCTCGGGGACCGACCAGTCGTAGGATCGCTTGTCGCCTTCGACATCGTTGATCTCCGACCAGGTGCCGGTGGGTTCCTCCCGGTAGTCAATGACGAAAGAATCGTATCCCGAACCACCGGAGTCCGTGGCGTCCCAGGTGATGGTCTCGGTGGTGTTGGCTTCAATTTTGTCACCCTGCGACGGGCTGGTAACGGTGATCGCCGGATCGGTGTTGTCCATCTCAACGGTAATCGAGTCTGACTTCAACATGTTGCCGCCTTTGTCGTAGGCTTCGACGTACAGATCCCAGGTGCCCTCCGTCTCCGAGGAGGCGTCCCAGGCCAATCGGAAAGGACTGTCCGACCGGTCCACGCCGAGTTTCCTCGGGGCGTCGTCACCCTCGTAGTGAGCGTAGAACTCGACGCGGTCCAACCCGCAGGGACTGTCCTTGGCGTGGGCTACGTAATCGACGTTCCCCCCGATGTAATCACCATCGTCCGGGTCGATAACGTCGGATTGTTCGGGATTGGAGGAGTCTACCGTGAAGGTTTTCGGGGAGAAACCGTTTATGTTCCCGGCGTTATCCACTGCCTGGACCTGCCAGGTGTAGGAATCCCCGTCGGTCAGGTCCCAGAGTGTGTATTCGTCCTTGTAATCCTCGGTCCACACTGGCAAAGTATCGCTGGCAATACGCTTTACCTGCCTCTGGGTCAGGGAACCGCGGTATATCTGGACTTCACTGATCCTGGCACCGTCCTGAAAGTGGACGTAATCCTCGCCTTGGTAGTTGCGGGCCCCGAGATAGACGTTTGAATCGATGTCGGCATTGAAAGAGCCGCTCTGAGTGATTAATTTCTCTCCGTTCTGGTAAGCAATGACGTTACTGCCGTCAAACGTAACGGTTAGAAGTTCCCAGGAAAACGTGCTCAGGTTTCCGCTGAGTATGAAGGTATCACCGTACCCGAAGATGGCATCGTCACTGTCGCAGTCAGTCGAATTACCACAGTGACCGGTGTAAAATCGGCCGTTATCATCAAACACACCGGACCACTGTCGGTTGCTATCATTTTCGAAGTACGCCCACATTGATACGGTACCTTCGTCGGCCAGGGCATCGCCGTTGACTTTCCAATCGGTTTTAATGTATTCGGGTGCCCCCTGGAACTCCACGGCGTTGTCACCAATGTTTGACCGGTGACCGTTGTTCCAGTCGGGGAGGTTCTCCGGGCTTTTAAAGATTCCGTCATATCCAAGGCCGGATATTATGTTCCGCTGGTTCTGGGCTTCCAGAGGCCAGTAAGTGGCGAAACTGTCCGGTCGATCAACCCAGAGCATATAGTGGCTGAGACCCGAACCGGGCGAGGGGTCGGAAGAACTTTGCCAATCAAGTGTGACGTCCGTCGGACTTGAAACACAGCCACCGTCCTCTGGAGTTACCGGGCCAAAGTCATCCGGTTTCGTTGAATCGACGGTGAACCGGTTGCTGTCCTCGTCACTGATGCTGGGTGCATCCACAGTTAATTTTATTTCGGCGTTCTCGCTGTTATCGGCAGGAATACCCCAGCGGACGGACCGTTTCTGAGTTTCGTAGCAGTTAGACTCGTCGTCGACAATTGTCCAACTTGATCCATTGTGGTACTTGATCTGGCAGCTGACCAGGTTTCGTGCTTCAATTCCGTCCTGTGGGTTAACCTGGGATCTCTCAAAGACCATCCAGCCAATTTCTTCACCGGTAAAATTCTGATCGCAGACCGGTCCGTTTTCACCGGGACCGTTCTGGTGTTGACA
>JBDGPI010000005.1:3740-4888 GCA_042219765.1 Salsurabacterium abyssinicum (SeqCode) | reverse complement strand
TACTTCCATTGAATCACTGGATACGTTCCTGGTTTCCGCTACCATCGGTTCCTCGCCGGAATTATCGGTGTTGACCGTTGCGAGTGCGACAGGGGAGTCATAGGAATTATTGAAGGTAACGGTGATCCAGCTTGAATCGGTCAAATTGGCGCTGGTTACATTAGCCTCACCATCCGCGGCGCCTCCATCGGCGTTGAGAGTTTCCCTGTCAGCACCAATATACGCGACTTCTTCATCGCTGTGGCTGTCACAGCCGTTACCGTCGTCGTGTTCGCAGTATCGCATCTCGAAGGTCGAGCTCGTCCGTTCTCGTACCTCGGTTGGTTTATTGTCTTCACTACCGTTATGAGTATTGACACTTGTTACGAACGCCTCATTCGATGTGTTGAGAGGATGAGACACCTGGAGCCAGCTTCCACCGCCACCCGTGACCTCCCGCCCAGAGGTAAGATTTGAGGCGTCGAAGGAATGATTCGCGTCGTCCTGTTCAATGGCCACGTAGGACACCTCGAAGGGAGGATCGAGGTTGTCCGGGCAATTGTCATCGCCACCGCCGGAGCCACAGACGTTCAGGTCCATGTAGTCAGTCGTTACAGTGCGGACTTCGGCATTAACCGGTTCATTGTTGGCGTCCTGTATTTGGACAACCACGACAGGAGAATCCAGAAAAGATTCCTGGAAGGATATCCGGGTGATTTCACCAGAACCAGCCGTATCCTGCATGTTATCCGAGCTTACCGACCAATCGATGTAAAGTGGGTTATCACCCCGGACCTCGTCACCTCCACTGGGCAAGGTCGTTTTTACATCCCAGTCAGTTTCAATGGTGAAGTCACCGGAGGTATCGGCGCTGGTCTGTCCCACATTATCGTGTGCTACGATCCGTATCCGAGCCTGATTGGTGGAGACGTTATCGACCGTCCACTCGTAGGGACTTCCCGTTTTACAGTCCTCGTAGGTATCAATGGAACTCCAGGAGGCCCCTCCGTCGTCGGAGAAGTAAAGCTCACATCCCCCCGATGCGTAGCCCGATGGGCCAGGATCGCCGTCGTCCCATTTGAGCTTTTCCGTGGTACCCGAAAGCCAGAGTTCGCCGCCCGTCGGCCGTTCCAGTGTGATTTCGGGGTCCTTCGAGTCGATGGTGAAGG
>JBDGPI010000005.1:0-3730 GCA_042219765.1 Salsurabacterium abyssinicum (SeqCode) | reverse complement strand
GTGGTCGAAGCCCCACGAGTCCTCACCCAGCAGCCGGAGTAGGACCTGGTCGGAGTTAATCGTCGGCACACTCCAGCTGTAGCTCTGGTTACTGCAGGTGACACTGCTGTCGATCGTTGCCCAGGTGTCGCCGCCGTTGGGGGAGTATGACAGTGAACAGTTCTGGACACTGTAGGACGTCCAGGAGATGTCCTGGGAGCTTCCACCCTTGATTTCCTCACCGCCGGCCGGATTGATGTCCCGCATACCGGCCTTCTGGACCTGGTCGAAGAAGGCTCCCCCGAACGGCGGCCAGGACCCACTGTAGGACTCGAATCCAATTCCGCCTTCGCTGTAGTCCGAGTAAATTGATCCCGTGTCCTGGACCTGTCCCAGGAAGTTATTGCTTAAGTTATAGACCTCCGCCTGGATGGTCTCCTCGAGCGTGGTCGTAGTGTCGGGGCGACCCCATTGAACCAGGACCTGGTACCATTCCGTCGTGTCCATGGTCCCGTTGCTGAGGGTGTTCTGTTTTTCGTAGCCCCCGTTGTGGTAGATTTCGACCTGGTCGTTGGGCCACTCCATTTCAATCGAGTAGCCCTTGTTACCGTCCTCGTCCTGGGTACCGAACCAGAACTGCGTCCGGCGGTCATCCGTGTCGTCCACCCGGGTGTAGTAGCGGATCAGGTCACCGCGGTCGGGGTACTCGCTGTAGTCGAATTCGTCCCAGCTGCCGGTGTCCGGAGCCCCCAGTTCCCACGCACAGCTGCTTGAGCCAGTAGCCAGGATGTCGGACTGGGAGCGAAACATGTAGTCGTACTTGAAGCTTCCAGTGGCAATCCCTGAGGGATGACAGCTGTTCTGGTGTCCCTGGTTTGTACTGTCAAGGGACCGGACAACCCAATCATCATTGTCATCGAACGTATCACAATTTCCGTTACCGCCCATGCCAACGCCCCCGTAATCGTACTTGTCGTCCTCCCAGGTAATTCCGTTGGGGTCGCCAGTGTGATTATGTCCGTCACAGTTAATAGTATGAGTCGGATCACCGGTGGTGTCGCCGAACTGAAGCCCGCATTGAAAGTTACTTCCGGTGTGAATATCGGCGTCGAAGGTACTGCTTGAGTCTACCTCGGTCCCATTTTTCCAGCGTTCGAATTGCATTTCTTCTATTTCATCGTCCGAACCCTGTGCGCCATTGAAATAGAGGGCATACCCTGTGACTCCGGGCGGTTTCCTGTTGGTACTGTGACCGCTGCCGTAGCGCTGGACGGCGTAGAAAATACGCAACTCCTCGTTTTCATCGTCCTCGTCGTTGAGGTAGGCCGTCAATTCAATCGAGTCGCCACGCTGGGTGTAGTAATTTCCGTTCTGAATGGGAAGCAGGCGGTTGGTATCACCATCCGGTGTGTTGTAAATATAGTGACCATTGTCATTACTACCGTCGTCACAACCGATACGGACGTCGTCGCTACTGTAGTAGGCTAAATCCTCGCCGTCACCGCCGTACATCGGTTCCAGGTAATCGGTTCCATCAACAAAATCGTCCAGGGTATAGCTGTACTCCGCGGGCGTACCGAACGTCATCACATCATCAGCAAGTACAGGGGCTGAAGTAAGGCAAAGAAGTAAATAACCCAGCCCAGGACACAACATAAGTATGGTTCGATAGTGTCTGGCCATTACAAAACCAGTCCCCGCAGTTATCCCCGCGGACAGATTGAGGAGTCAGAAATAAAAAGAGGAAATTACACCGTCGAGGGGACTGCGCGCGGGGCCGATGTATGCGCATATTTAATAAGCAAATTCCGTACCAGTAATCGGAAGTACCGTTACTGGTGAGTGGACGGTGATTAGGAATTTCACCAAATATGATTGTTTGATACAGACAGCAATTAATCTGGTTCTGAAAAGGTTTAAGTGGACTGTTCTGTTGAGAAGAAGAGAATCCCAATTAAATTTTTTCTCTTGGAAACTAATATGAAAAGTGAATATGAATAAAATGTAATCTGTAAAAATGAATTTACTCCGTCAAAAATTCTAAACGGACAGAACTGTTTAATGTGACTGGTGATTATGTCCCTTTAAGCTATGAGATTGTATGGACTTTTATAAAAGGAGAGTTTAAAAAAGTAGTGTTTACGATGTGACTTCCTGCAGGAGAGACGGTAACCCTGGAACGTAAAATTAACTAAGTGGCTCGGACTAACTCTACTGGTAGTGGACTATCCTGGTCGGAGAAATACATGATCGTACCAAAATTTAAACGATTGATCCTGATCTAACCAGTGCGGAAGAATCAGGCAGTGGTGTCGAAAACAGGAAGGAAAATAAGGTTAGGGGATAATTTCTTAAATGGGTGGACGTTGACCGGAGACCAATTTAGTCCGGCTCGACTTTGAGTGTCGTCCCCGCGAGATCCAGCCCGTAGGTCGCGAAGGACGGACCCGGCTCGTTGTTGCCGAGTTGAGTCTCACCGGTTCCGATATCGAGTGAGAGACCTTTCGTGCTGGGGAATTTAAAAACGAGTGCGTCCGACTTATCGACGTCCACGTTCAAGTCTTCTTCTCCGTAACGATTAATTAATAAATCGGTAAATTCAATTGCCCCGAAGTTGTCACTGTCCTTGAGTTCTATGGCACCAATTTCCAGTTGCCTGAAATCTAACTCGAACTTAAAACCATCCTGACCGTCAATTTTTGCCATCTCGTCCTCGGTCATGGGAGTTAGGTTTGATGAGTCGGATGGCTTTTCATCACTGGCCGCATGGAGAAGGGCAGGGGATGAAGGGAGAAGAATCAGAAGAGCGAAAGATATGCTGCCCAATACTGATAGATATTGCTTCACAATCTACACCATCCTTTAACAATCATCTATACACAGTACTAATATACCATTTAACGGCCGAATCACCAAGATCAGTCCCTACCTCATTGCCAGCCTCTAGAATTTAAATTTGAGAGGCGATCTCCTCAGCTAAAGTCCAACATTTCACGTATAGATCCTGGCCGGTCTTATTGGTGTATCCGTTAGTCACTACGAAAAGATATTTTTTATAGAACGCAATAATTCTTCTCGATTTGAGTGATACTGAATTACGATTCTAATATCAGCGAACTTCAAATTCTAAATTCTAGAGGCTGGCACTATTTGGTTAGCGGGAGCCGAATTTCAGGGTGACGGAGAAGGTGTGGCGGTCGTCGAGGAGGTCCTGGCCGGTGAAGCTGTAGTCAACGGTGAGGCCGGGCAGTTTCAGTCCCAGGCCGGCCCGGACGCTTCGTTTCTGGTTGGGAACGTCGACCGGGTTGCGGACGCCCGAGCGGAGTTCGAGAAACGAGAAGGGGGTCACTTCCACGCCGGCCGAGACAAAGTCCTCGGCCTCCGGGACGTAGCGAGTTCCCTCGGCCGTCACGATCCAGTCCATGTAGAGGAACTGAAACCCCTGGGCCAGACCGACACTGTGGGTTTCGGGCATCGGGTCCGCGGCGCCGTCCTCCGTGAAGCGTACCTCGGGTCCTATGTTGCGCACGGCGGCCCCAAACGAAAAGGAGGGCGTGCGGTACTGAAGTCCAATGTCACCGGCGTAGTCCGTCGTTGTATACTTGTAGAGGGTCTGCTGGACGGCCTTGACGCCAACGCCCATCGAAAGGCCTCGTGGATCACCCAGGGCGTAGTACAGGCCACCGGACAGGCTTTTGTTCGTGAATTCCTCACCGGTCGTCCGCTCGGTGCGAACCGTGTCCGTGGCCCG
>JBDGPI010000004.1:0-10999 GCA_042219765.1 Salsurabacterium abyssinicum (SeqCode) | reverse complement strand
AATGGAAGATCCTTATCAACCTTTTCAGCTTTGGTTTGCGTTCGACTCATAACGTGACTCCGTAAGCTTCCTCTATTGCTTCTTTAAGAACTCGTCCGGCCTTATTATCCGGATTGAACTGCAAGACTTCTTGAAACAGTCGGCCCTTCTTAGCTTTCGACATGGTTCTCATGTTTTCGGCAAGCGACACGGAGGATTGGTTGATCTTGAGAATGACCAACTTCTTTTTACGATGATCGGGAATCGTGACTTCCATTAATTCAATCCGATCTTTTGTCCCTCGATTTCGATTCTTAAACTGTCGGGTTAGTAGACCAAGGATCATCCCAAGCCGTCCTACCACCTTGTTAATCTCAGGGTTGGAGGGATTTGGGTTCTTAAGGTTCATAATGTTGCGAGTGCCAAATCCCTCTCCTTGCTTATTGAATAATGTGAACTTTAGAGAGTTATTAACCCGTCTAAAATTTTGTACTTTTAAACCTCGTTTCTCAATCGAGGATCGCAATTCCCGGTCCTGCTCTGTAAGGTCGGTCCCTCCACACCCGGATAAGCTCATCGTGATAAGTAAAATCGCCATTAAAAATCCCGCCCGATAACCACTGTTTACCGAAATTCGGCTAAGTATTCTCATAGCATTCATGCTCCTCTTTTGTTGATCTTTATCATCTTAATGTTCAGTCTCATGCTTCTTGCCCTCGTCCTCATTTGCGTGCTCGGCTTCGTCTTCATCACTGTGATTGGATTTTTCTTCCTGACTGTGTCCTGATTTCTCCTTATGACTGTGGTCGACTATATGGTCCTTTTCAGATTCAAAATTCTCATGTCCGGGTTCAGAATCGTGTTCCACGTTCGTGTCCGAACCCATTTTTTTCTCGACCATTTTTTCGTGTAGTTCCCGGACCATCTCAATCAGTTTCTCACGTTGTTTGAGAAGTAACTCAATCAATTCTTTTTGTGCCTGTACGAGCGCTTTTCCCTCCCTGTTGTCCAGAACCTTTTGCTTTTGGCGAAGCTTCCGGTTCATTTTATGAAGCCGTTTGGACCTCTTATGTTTCGGGTCTTCTACCTTTGCATTTTTATTTTTCTCTTTCTCTTTCTTTTTCTTTTCCTCTTTCTCCTTCTTTTTATGCTCACCTAGACGAGGAAACCTATCGGGGTCCGAAACATGGTCTCCCCCGCCATGGGCATGTGACGGTAGAGCTCCTCCCAGACTTACCATTCCAGCAACAAATATAACCAGACAATACGAAATCCCGAGATGCTGCATTGCTGAAACCTCCCTAACAATGAATCGAATTTGATTTCATCCTTTTAGGCCGTAATTACTCAATAAACCTTCCGGCCTATTCCTTATTGGCCCGGCTTCGTAGTCGACTTCTGCTTGGATAAATATCGGGTAATTGCCTCGGCTTCACCCGGCCAGAGGTCCTTGTCCTTCATGGCCGTGTTCGGGATGTATTTCTTTGGATCTCGGATAAAATTGTAGATGTAGTCCGGTTTTAACCGGTTTCCGACGTTGCTTAAGTCCGGGCCGACTTTTCCGCCTTTTCCGTCGATGGTGTGACAGCCGTTGCAGGAATACTGCTTGTATAGTTTCCGCCCTTTCTTGATCTGCTCGGTCGTGGTCTTCGTCCAATTAACGTCGGGATCCTCGAAGCGCCCGTCCTGCCGTTTCGTCATAAGATAGTCTGCCAGCCCCCGGATCTCGGTTCGTTTTAACCGAAACTCAGGCATGCGCAAGGTGGAGCGTACCCCGTCGTCCTTGTACCGGCGCACGAACGGCTCGGCGATGAATGTCTCGACCCAATCCTTTTTGTACTTGTTCCCGGCAAGGGACAAAGAGGGAGGAATCCCGGGCGTCTTCCTGGTTCGATCCGGGCCGTGACAGCGTGCACAGTCCAGGCTCTTATAGATGGAGCGTCCCATGTTGTCCGGTCGTTCCCATGACTTCTTTCGCCATACAGGTTGGGATTCCGGAGCGAAGGCCATACGAATATAATTGACGAGAATCTCTCGTTCGCTCCCGGTCAGACGATTTTGAAATTCCGGCATGACAGCCTTTGGATGAGCGATAAGTCGATGTATGTAGCGTGGTTTCATGAGCTGGACCGCCCATGAGGTGAGATCCGCGGGGTCCCGCTTCAGTTTCTTCGCCACCGGTCCGTTTCCTTTCCCCTTCGGACCGTGGCAGTGAGCACAGTTTCGCCGGTAAAGGGCTTTGCCTTTTGTGAGAACAGTGCTCGTATCCAGCGAGTTGACCCGGTATCCGGCCCTGGGCCAACCGCTTTTCATAAACCGTTGAGTTGATTCAGGCTGGGGACGAAACGGTTGTTCCATCGATTCGATGGACGGCTGTTGACGCATCAGGTTCCAGGGGAATCCCGCCGCCTTCAGAAACACCCACCCCCCCGCCACCAGCATCAGCGTCCCCACCACGCCGTAGAGAAACCAGCGCCCGTGAAACCAGCCCGTCCTATTCATAGGTGATTCCCCCGGGCGAGTCGAATGCGATCCTCATCCAGGTCCGTAAGCACGGAGTCCACCGTCTGCCGTTCAGTTTCCCCAGGACAGTAAACAAGAAGTCCCACGTAACCCTCGTGAATTCGCGAATCGTACAGTGTTTTCCCCTGGTACCACCACTGGCTAACAATGAGTCCACTGAAGACACCAATCGTGGCCAGGATGGTACTGAGCATCATTGCTTCGTAGGCAATGATCCCGTAAGGAGGAAGCGAATAAATCGGCATGTGACCGGTTCGAATCGGATACAGGTAACTGGTCCCCATGGTCAGGGCCAGTCCGGCCAGGATACCGAGTGCACCTCCGGCCACGCTAAACCACTGCAGAGGCACGGACGGTTCCCCCACCGGAAAGACGCCCCGAGGGTGAGCAACATCCGACAGCACGGAGAGATGGTCCTCCCTGACATCCCGGAGCTCAAGACGTGAAGCAGCCTGGGCCAGTTCGGACTCCTCCTCGAACAGGGCCAGGATGGTGACGCCCCCCTCAGTCACGGGGAACCTCCTCCGGGTCCAACAGGGAGTAGGTGGCTTTTATGTCCTGGCCGACGGTTCGGCGACCCCGCATCCACTCGCCGTCCTCCCATTCCCAGCGAGCCACCGGCGGGACCATCAGTAAGGCCAGCCCAATCACGATCAGAAGGACTCCCGGAAAGACCAGCGACGTAATCCATCCGGCCGAGACCCCCGACCCGATCAGCACGGATTGACCGTTGATGTGTACGGCCCCGAACATCATCCACCGCTCCATTGAACTTCCCGCCAGGATGGCCAGGGAAAGCACAAACACGCCGGACAAACATCGGCGCAGGCGGGGGAAGGAAAAGTAGACCAACGGCACCAGGAAGTTCGCTCCCACCTGGAACCAGAACAAAAAGGGATACACACCCACGGTCTGGGAGGTGAACACGTGGATTTCCTCGGGAATTTCCCCGTACCAGACCGTTAAAAATTCAGCGAACCGAAAGTAAAACCAGAACAACGCCAGCGCCACCATCAACTTGCCGAGCTGGTCCACGTGGTGCTTCGTGACGATGTCCTCCAGGCCAAACACGACTCGAAAGGTCAGTCCCGCAATCAGAAGCAGGGCCGCGCCCGCCTGGATCGAGGTCGCCAGGTAATAGGCCCCGAAGATCGTCGGGGACCATCCGGGCACGAGGTTCATGCCGTAGCCCCATCCAAGCAGGGTCAACGTGATGCTCAAAACAATTAAAAATAAGACGGTCGACCGTTTCAGTTTTGACCGGGGATCCGTGTGGTCATGGTCTTCCGATTCAATATGCTTCAAAACCTCCGTCAGTTTTTCGGACGACCCCTCTATCCACGACGGAAGCCACTCGCGTTCAAGCACCATGCTCTGAAACAGGACATATAGTCCCATTCCCAGAACCCCCATCACTGCAATTCCTTCCACCCAAAGCCCCCATTCGGGAACAAAAGCCGGCCAGAAGGCATGGGGCGAAATGTCTATTCGATTCAAAAAGGCCGTTCGTCGGGACAGCAGAACGGGCCAAAACAGGCAGATAACCAGGCCGACAGCTCCCAGCAATTCCGCCGGACGGGTCCAGGCCCGACGCCACTCGGCCCGCACCAGTCTGAGGGCTCCTATAAGCATGAAAGCGCCCGTCGTGCTACCTATCCAGAACAAAAACTGGCTGAAAAACACGGCGTTCCCCGCCGGATTACCGAGGGGAAGGCGCATCAAGAATCCCGCCCCGACCAGACCCCCTCCCAGTACCAAAAGACCCCCGATGAACCACCGGGCCAATGGAGAAGAACTGCGTTCATTCATCATGGTTCTCTCCGCCCGAATTTTGGTGGAGGAAAGCCCCGTTCCTCAATCGGAGCCAGTGTCTCCGGGATTTCCCGGTCGCCGACGGTTCGATATTGTCTTGAATGTTCTCCTTCTTTGATCTCCCAGACGGGGATCAGGGGAAACAGCTTGATGAACAGCAGATAGAGAAAGGTGAACCCGCACAGAGCGCCCACGGTAATGGAAAGTTCCACCCAGCTCGGCGCGTAGTTTCCCCACGAAAAGGGAGTGGCCGTGTGAGCGAGCGACGGCACAATGATTAAAAACCGTTCGATGAACATACCCACGTTAATCAACAGCGACACGACCAGCATGCCCGGAATCCAGCGCCGAAATCGCTTGATTGAAAAACAAAGGACCGGTATCACGGTATTTGTAACCACCATGATTACGAACAGGGGCCAGAACTGTCCGATCGTACGGGCGATAAGCTGAGGTTTCTCCACGGCTTCGCTGGAAAACCATACGGTCCCCGTTTCGGTGACGAAAAAGTAAGTCCACAACAAGGACACGCCGAGAAGCATTTTGCCGAGCTGATCGAAGTGTTCACGCGTGATGTAATCCTCGAGTCCATACGACCAGCGCAACAGGACCATCAGCGTGATAACGGCGGCGACGCCGGAAAGAATGGCTCCGACTACAAAGTAAGGAGCAAAAATTGTCGAGTGCCAGCCGGGCACAATCGTCATCCCAAAATCCCAGGAAACAATCGTGTGCACCGACGCAAAGACCGGAATGATAACGACGGTCATGATGATGGACGCCCGCTCAAACCAGCGCCATTGGAAATGCGTCCCCCGCCACCCCAGCGACAGCACCTTATACAGGGTCTTACGCCAACCGGTGACCTTCTCGTGATCCCGATACAGTCCCAGGTCGGGGATTAAAGCCAGGTACAAAAACAGCGACGATCCGGTCATGTAGGTAAAAATCGCCGTCATGTCCCACAGCAGGGGCGACCGAAAGTTCGGCCACAGTCCCCGTCCCCACGGAAGCGGAATCATGTACCAGAACAGCCAGTTTCGACCCAGGTGAATGAGCGGAAACAACCCCGCCATCATAAGGGAAAACAGGGTCATGGCTTCGGCGGCACGGGTGATGGGATAACGCCACTCGGCCTTCGTCAGGCGCAGAATGGCCGAGATCATGGTGCCCGAGTGGCTGATCCCCACCCAGAACACGAAATTGATGATATAAAAACCCCAGTTAACAGGGTTATTCAGGCCCGTCGTCCCCATGCCTACATTCAGCTGATATATAAATGCCCCCAGTGCCCAGGCCCCACCCAGTCCGGTCAGCACAGTCAGTATCCACCAACCGCCACTGGTTTCCAGGACCGGACGGATCAAATCATCGTTAATGTCCTCCGGCGATCGGTCGCGTAGCGGGGACACCCGTTCATCCGATTGACTCATAAATAACACCCGATGTGAAAAAAATCACATTGACGATTATTCCCCGTCCTCCATAGCCGATTGAAAAGCCGCGTCGAAGGCCGGACGCATCTCGTCGGTCAATGATTTCAGGTAATGCACGCTGGGCCTGGTTCCTTTTTCCTCAAACACTCGATACTCCCGGTCACTATCCGCCATCTTACTGACTTGACTGTCCGGATCGTTTAAATCCCCAAATACCATGGCGTCCGGAGGACAGGCCAAAACACAGGCCGGATTAACCTCCCCATCCTGGACCTGCCGGCCCTCGTCCTCGGCACGATCCTGGGCTCGATCGATACGCTGGATGCAGAAGGTGCATTTTTCCATCACTCCTGAATCCCGAACCGTCACGTCCGGGTTCAACTGCTCGTCGAGGGGTTCGGGCCAGGTGGCCTCCGTCCAGTTGAAGTAGCGCACGTTGTAGGGACAGTTGTTGGCGCAGTAGCGCGTTCCGACACACCGGTTATAAACCTGCACGTTGAGGTGGCCGGCTTCCTCGCTGTGGTATGTAGCATAGACCGGACAGACCGGCTCGCAGGGAGCCTCCTCACACTGCTGGCAGAGCATCGGCAGAAATTCGAGATTGACGTCCGGGAACTCCCCGTACTGGTAGCGCTCCACCCGGATCCATTTCTGTTCGTTCCCCTCTTTGACGGCCTGCTCACCCGTGATTGGTAAATTGTTCTCGGCCATGCAGGCCACCTCACAGGCCTTGCATCCCGTACAGCGGTCCAGGTCTATAACCATGCCCCACTGCTCGCCGTTGCGCGTTTCGTCGTTAATCGATTCACTCACAACAATCACCCTCCGAGTTGTCGATAAACTTTCAGCAGTTAGCGAGCCTTCAGCTTATTTCTGTTGTATTTTTGTTCTTTTACGTTTCAAGCTGTCCTATGAAAACTAAGTCATAACAGCCATTTAATTGTCTCCATCCTCGCGCCGGAGCATTCGTGTAATCGGTTTTTCGACTCCGGAGGCCGAAGCAAGCCGGATAACGTCCCGCCCCATATCCCGGTCACTTCCCTCAAATTTTGCCATCTCGACGGTTCGGCCGGTCTTTTTCAGTTGAACACGAGTTTCCATCCAGGCCAGTTGACCGGACACGGGATCGTACTCCGGTTCCAGGATCGACAGTGGGTTCGCACCCCGGTTTCGAGCGTACCGCCCCAACCGTTCGTGTCCCTGGCCGGCCGGGATGGCCACGGTATCGGGTCGTATACCCTCGTAGGGATAGGCCGGCACCCGGATGGCCCCGTTTGAGGACCGAACCTCGATTACGTCGCCTTCCCCGATCCCGAGATTACGTGCGGTCTTCGAATTGAGTTCCACCCAGCTCTGCCAGGCCACCGTCGTCACCGGATCCCCGGCCTGCTGAAGCCACGGCCGGTTGGCTCCTTCCCCGGCCTTCAACAGTGATGATTTGTACGGCACCAGATAAAACGTATTCCCATCGCTTGCCTCTTTGTCTAAATCATCGGACCCGGTCAAAATGGTGGAAGGTGCTTCCGCTTCGAACGATTCAGGTTTGGCTTCCGGAGGACCGACGACCTCGGACTCCTCCGATGAGAACCACCCGCCCTTCGCGGTAAGTCCCTCCTTGAATTGCCCGAACGTGAGTCCGGACAAACGTCCTCTATTCTGTTTGTAAAGTTCCTTCAGGTCTTCTTTAAGCAGATCCTCAAATCGCTCCCAGGGCACATCCACGTTTGCACCACGGCTTAATTGCAGTAGCACGGTCCCCGGATGGCGTGTGTCGTAATACGGGGACACCACCGGCTGACCGAACGAGTAGCTTCGTTCGCCCGGTGCCGGTTCGGGTACATCGTCGTCCCAGCGTTCCAGCGGGGTATGGATGGGAAGAACGTAATCGGCCACCCGGGCGGTGTCATTGGGATAGGAACTGAGATGGACAATGGTCTCCA
This sequence comes from Salsurabacterium abyssinicum (SeqCode), assembly GCA_042219765.1. Taxonomy (GTDB): domain Bacteria; phylum T1Sed10-126; class T1Sed10-126; order T1Sed10-126; family CAZEBV01; genus JBDGPI01. The sequence continues at coordinate 3,309 of JBDGPI010000004.1, read as the reverse complement.
CGTTTTGAATCGCGCGGCGAAAATTGGAACCGGAAGGAAGTTGATGAATGATATCCAGGTCGTGAACGACCAGGCAGGAAATTTGAGTCTCTTTTTCGAGGATGGATTGCCCGAGGGCTTCCAGGCGTTGAAAACCGGCTGTTTTCTTCGACTCACTTTGATTTGTGGGTTCCTGTTTAAACCGATCCAGCTCCGATAAGAGCGACGGCGGATTGGCCTGAATACCACCGGCCTGATCCAGGTTCTCCGCCAGCACATTCAACGATTCCACCCAGGCCAACGTCCGCGAACCGTCGGTGTACGCTCCGGAATTCCCTCCGCCGATAAAAAGCGGACGTGTGGAATCACGGAGCGTATCTTCAAGTTTTTTCATTTTCCGCTCAGGAACGTCACATCGGGACACCACCTCTTTTCGTTCGATGGGTTTAATCATTGATTTCCAATCGCCCGGGATGGTGCCGGAACGCTGTTCTGATATCCGGTAGGCAATATACTGTGCCAGGAGTCCTTCCGTGCCGGGTTTGACCGGCAACCAGTGGTCGGCGTTGGCTGCCGTGGTGGACATCCGTGGTTCGACGTGTAAGTGAATTCCTCGACCCTGCTTGCGCCCGGACGGCGATCCGGCATCCCCCTGCCGGAATCGCCCGTAGGCCCGGGAAAATTGCACGGGGGATAGCCAGGTTTCCAGGAACCGTGCACCAAACGTCACCAGGCAATCCGCGTTTTCGATATCACGGTACGGAAGCCGGTCTAATCCCAGGACCTCCCGCACCGCCTCCCGATGACTCGTTTCCTTGTACGCCTCCCAGAAGACGGGCTCTCTCCCCCCCAGCCACTGACCTGCCTCTTGCATCAACCACTTCATATGACCCCGGACCGGTCGGGACACAAGCAAACATGCGTCGTTCTTCCGTGCCTGTTTCACCACGGGGCCTATATTATTCATCGCTTTTTGCCAGGATATGGGTACAAGTGATTGACCCCTACGGCGTAAGGGTTGCTGAACACGATCCGGGTTATATAGCCCCTGCACCGAAGCCTGGCCGCGAGTGCAGGTGTTGGTCCCATTAACGGACGACAGGGGATTGCCCTGCACGACCTTGGCCCGTCCCTCCATGACCCGAACCAGCAAAGAACAACCTCCCGGACATTCACCGCAGGCCGTGGGATACCATTCTTCCTCGCCGAGTTTGCGTTCCTGTTCCGGCGTCAGGGCAGCGTATAACCGTCCGGTCTTTTCCCGGTCCGGCTGTAAGAAATACAACGAACCCAGGGCCCCCCCCGCCAGCGCCCCCAGACCGAGGAACTCGCGCCGGGTTAATTCGCCTTTACTTTCATCTTCGTCCACGGCAATTCACTTCCTCCTTACATGTGACAGGTTGCACAATCAAACCGCACCTGTTTGATTTCATAACCAAATTTTTTAGCGAGCTCATTGAACTCATCCTTATGCGGATTGCTTTTTTTCCAGGTGGCCGGAAGCCCGTCACGAAGCCGTCGTGTCGAAGTGTCCGGATCCATGACCCTGTTTTCCGTGCCTTTTTCGGAACGAAAATTAGCCACTTTCGAGGACATGTGACAGGATACGCAAAACGCCATGTCCAGTTCCTTTACCTTCCTGGCCGTCTTCATCGTCGAAACGTTTCCGTGGCAGGTTGCGCAGGACACGCCGGCCCGCACATGACGCTTGTGTTCAAATTGCACGTGGTCGGGCAGATCGTGGACTTTCCGCCAGGGAATAGGCTTCCGTTCAGTCCAGTACCATTTCAATTTTCCAAGTTCTTCCGTCTTACCCCCATTAACTTTTTGCTTCATTTCACTAGCTTGCCTCGGATCAACCGGCTCGATCTCCTCCCATCCTTTCTGAGCCATGTGGCAATCGGCACAGCGTTTCACTGAGGGCAGACGGGCCACCGGTCCCTCAGTCACACCGGTATGGCAGGACGCACAGCTCAAGTTCAACTTTCCGGCGTGGATGCGGTGACTGAATGCAATAGGCTGTCCTGACGATGTCGAAAATCGAGTGGGGGACGATTGCGAGGACCACCAGTACAGTCCTCCGCCCAGTATCAGCAGAGAAAATCCAATCCCGGCCACGAGACTGACAATTCGATTGGCCATGTGCTCACCTCCCGTCCATGGTCATTGACTGGAACCCCCGTCAAACACCATCCGAATTCTTGGGGCCGAACGCCGGATTGTTGTAGATCTCCACCTTGCCACACTCCGGACAGAGAAGCGGAAGAACCGCAATCCCTTTCTCGACCTTAACTTCGACGTCGTTTTCCCGAGCCTGTGCGTAGACCAGAAAAAACGACTCGTGGGCCGGCTCCTCAAAGGGTCGAACCAGTCCTTCACCACAGTTCGGACAGTCCACTGCCTCGTCGCTATCTGGCTTGGTCTCCTGCTGTGGCGGGGTTTGACCGTTCTCATTCATTGTGATGTCCCTCCTCGCCGTGTTGTCCCGATTCCTCGTGGTGGCCTTCTTCACCGTGACCGCCGCTGGAAGGTTCATAGGTCTGGGTAAACTCCACGGCTTCTTCGGTCCCTTTTACTCCGGCAAGGTGAAAGGTGAGCTTGGCGTTTCCCGGTTCAATCCCGGACAACCCGGTGTAGTGTCCTTCCAGGTACTTCAGGCCCTCGTCGGACGGGTGAAGCTCCAGGTTGATCCGTTCGCTTTTCCCGGACCGGGTTTTAATGTGAACGTTCGCCTGAACGCCCTCCAGGGAGATCGGCTCCTGCTGCTTGTCGTAGCCCCAGACCTGGATGGTGCTGTCCTTGTAAACCACCTCAAAATGGTGATTCGTGGTCATGGTCACGTTCCCACCGTGGGCTTGGGCCTCCCCATGTGAATGGCCGGCCTTTTCTTCGCCCCCCTTCTCGGGGCGGCCTCCTCCGGCGGGTTGACCGCTTTGCTCGTGGTGACCTTCTTCACCGTGATCACCTTCCGTTTCCATCGAGCTTTTGTGTTCCTGTTGCTGACTCGATTTCTGAGCGACCTGCCGGGTCTGATCGGATCCCCCTCCGCACCCGGACATAACGACTGCGAACACCAGCATTATCGATACAGCCAAAAACGATTTATAACGAAACATCATTCGTAGCCTCCTTCTGAATAGTTTGAACTGGATTTTAAAATCGAGTTCTTTTGCATTTAAATCGAATTCCTGAGTCATTCCCCCTGAGAAGTAAACCCCCATATCATGAGATGGAGGTAGAAATCCCCCTGAAATGTTCAGGAAATAAAGTTAAGCAGGAAAAACGAAAAGAAGGTAAGTTAGGTAAGAGGAGGCCCGTGAACAGGATTTG
>JBDGPI010000003.1:17547-23707 GCA_042219765.1 Salsurabacterium abyssinicum (SeqCode) | reverse complement strand
AGGAGAATTATCAGAAAGCGTACGACATTTTAAGTGAACTTCATTCCCTGAATCCTCCCGAATCCCAGAAGCGCCGAATAGAATACTTTCTTGGTCGTGCCCTGTACGAACTTGACAAATTCCCCATCAAAGCACTTCAACACCTCTACCGGGTTTATGGGAAACCCCAATTGGACAACCTTACCGATGATGCAATTTATTACACGGCCGATGTATTACGGGACGATCTGGACCAGCCATCACTGTCCGCTTCCTACCTAAAAACAATTCGGAAACACTTCAAGAACAGTGACTACTTTTCGGATGCCGGCAACCTCCTGAATCAACTTGATGTACAAGCCCAGGAAGCGGAGTCCTTCGACACTGCCGACATCCCTCCCCCCAAAGTGCGTCTGAACTTCCAGGATATTTCGTTGAGCGATTTCATTTCGACCTACGCGGAATTGACGGGGACCAATTTCCTGATTTCGACTCAGGTCAGTGGTTCAGTAACCCTCATCGGGAAAGAGGGCATACCACTCGATAAACTATTTGACGTTTTTTTGAACGTTCTTGAAACTCGAGGTTATACAGTTGTTAAAAAGGACAACGTCTACGAAGTAAAACAACTACAGCAAGCCCTCCAGAGTGGTATTGGCTTTTCCGAGGACAGATCCGGACTCACCACTGAATTATTTGCTCTGGATGACCTGCCTTGGGATGAAGTTATCAACGCCATCAACGTGATCCTTCCCAGGACTAAGAATCTTATTCGTCTCAGGAAGCTCAACAGAATTATGATTACGGCACGACCCGATAAGCTTAGTGAAGTCGAGAATCTCATCAGCACATTTCGTGTCATGACCTCAAAAAAGGACGACCCGACTATTTTCTCGTATACTCCGGAGCACACTGAACTATCGGGACTGAGCTCTCAGCTGGAGTCACTTTTGAACCGGTACATCAACAAAGACCAATATAATCTTCTTACCGACAAAAAATCCGGTTCCTTGCTCATTGTGGTGCCATCCTCGCAAAAATCCCGCGTCAAAGACCTCATTTCAATACTCGACAAAGACGCCGATAAAAGCCTTGTGAAAGAACTTCAAATCAAAACCTTCAACCTGGAATACGCAGCTCCCGACAAAGTGAAGCAAAAGTTAACCGAACTACTGAAGGTCCTACCGGGGGATTTCATTTCCAGCAACATCAAAATCGTCGTGGACAACCGGCAAAAGGCCCTGATTGTTTCAACAAAATCACAGACGGCACTTACACTGATCGAAAAAACAATCAACGACATCGACCAAAAAAGCAAATCCGTCCCCGACAACGTTCGTGTTTTCCAGCTCGAGTACGCCGACGTAGCGGATGTAAAGCAAAGTCTTTCGGACATGAAAAACGTTCTACCCGGGCAATATCCCGGAGGCGAAATCAAGTTCATTGCTAATCAGCGACGCCGGTCGATCATCGTTGCAGCCGAATCGGAGAAGGTGTTTCCCATCATTGAGGACGTCATCCGGCAAATCGACAAAAAAGACGTCCAGCAACCAATGCAGCATCACGTCTACAACGTGAAAAATTCCGAGGCCGGACCCCTGGCGGAAAAACTCAACGCTCTTTTCAAGGGGCAGAAACAGGACGGCAAGGGGCGACAGCTACGAGTGACCGCCGACGAACAATCCAATAGCCTGGTAATTTCCGCCTCACCCCAGCAGTGGACCAGGGTTAAAAAGATGCTCAATCGACTCGATGATCCCAAAAAGCAGGTTCTTGTTGACGTTTACATCGCAGAAGCTTCCAAGGACCTTGTCGATGAAGTAGGGGTTGAATGGAATTTGGAGGCCAGAGTATCCGATCGCGATATCACCGCCGGACCGGAATTCGGTCTTCGTGGTCGGCGCGGTACTCGCTTTGATGCTTCGGGGTCCCCACAGAACAGCGGGTCCATTTCCGGAAACTTATTCGGACTGAACGCGGGCTTACTCGACCCGGGAGGGGGTTCCTTACAGGCGCTTATCCATGCCCTTGATCGAAATGAAAACTTTAAGCTTCTTTCATCATCACACCTTGTATCAAATGAAAATGAGCAAGCATCCCTTTCCGTCGGTGAAATTATCCCACTCAAAACCAAGGAACAACAGTCCACAAGTACGAGTTCAAACGTCGTTAACAGTTTCAAGTTTGAGGACGTTGGAATCGAACTAAAACTCACCCCAACGCTGGGCAGTGATAGCACGGTAACGATGGACCTCGAACAGCAGATTGAAGAGGTTATAGGAAGCTCGGGACAGGGACTACCGACACGACGTACACGTGATGTTAAGACGAAAGTCGCCGTTCCGAACAACGAGACCCTGGTGTTAGGTGGCGTTATCCAGTCCCAGCAGGACAACACCGATCAGACGGTCCCTATCATTGGACAGATACCGGTCCTTCGATGGTTTTTTAGTTTCTCCAACAACACAACCCAGCAGCGAAATCTGCTGGTTTTTCTTCAGCCGAATATAATCAGCACCACCGACGATATCGATCGTGAAACCCAGCGGTTAAACCAACAAAGAAATGAGCAAACAAACATCGAACAACGCATCGACCAGCTCGAAAGTATGATTTCCCCCGATACCTCATCCCGGTAACATTCACCTTTTACAGACTGACATGGATGAATATTTGTTGATATTCCCACGGTCCTACCGGAACCCGATACGATTACGAAAACAGGGGAGATGTTCATGATCCGGCTCCGGGATGAATTCCATGGCATTTCTTTCCGGAAAAATACCTGGTAAATCTTTGTCGTGAAACAGCGATGATCTATAACCCGTGACCCCAGTAGAAAGCAATCACACTGATGATCCCGGTCGGGCTACAACACTTTTTCGTTCTGATGATAAACTAGTGGCTTAAGAATGCTTTTGAAGCCGGTTATAGTCTTTAGAGACCTACTATTTCTCACAACAACACTAGGAACTCGTTCATCCGGTGACTGCAATGGTTGCAGTGGCTGTCATTCGTCTTTAACGGAGTTTTAAACCAGTGGAAGAATTAACCGAATCCGAGGAGCAATCAACCGCTTCCAACGGCTCTGGTTCCGACAATGAGGAACTTCAGTCGGTTCTGAGTAACGTTTCGTTTAACTTCTTTCAGGCCAACAACTGTCTCCCCCTCCGACTGAACGACAACGATGAGCTCGTGGTCGGCGTCCCCGAGGACGAATTTGATCCACAGGTCCTCGATAACCTTTCCACGCAGATTGGACGATCCGCCGAACCGATCTTCATGGAAGTCGACGAGATCAACAGTGCCCTTAATGAATTGGAACACGAATTGCTTGCCGGCCGGGATACCGAACTGCAGGATTTAACCGAGGAAACCCTCTCCTCCTTTCGTGATCAAGTATCGGACGACCGCCAGCGACTCGATTCGTCGGAGGAAGCCCCAATTGCCAGCCGGATAAACAGTATTATTGCCGACGGCGTCCTCAACGAAGCGTCCGATATTCACTTCGAACCCCGGAAGGATAAGATTCGTGTCCGATTTCGACAGGACGGGGTCCTTCACAATTACACCGAACTTCCCAAGGACATACTTCCGGGTATTATTTCTCGTATTAAAGTCATGGCCGACCTGGATATTGCCGAACAGCTCAATCCCCAGGACGGTCGTATTAACCTTGATATCGGTAACCGTGAAATTGACGTCCGTGTCTCACTCGTCCCGACGGTACACGGAGAAAGAGCCGTTCTGCGTCTCCTCGACAAGGAAACACTGAAAAGTTCCTTCTCCGAACTGGGACTTCGTTCGGAACAGATACCTCAGATGGAAGATTTAATGGCCAACAAGGACGGGATTGTGCTCGTTACCGGGCCAACCGGGTCCGGTAAGACAACGACACTTTACTGTATGTTGCAGCAGCTTGCACGGACCGAGAATAATATTATCACACTCGAGGATCCCGTGGAGTATCGTCTTGAAGGAATTAATCAGATTGAAATAAAACCCGAGCAGGGTATCACGTTCGCCTCGGGACTCCGGAGTGTTCTCCGGCAGGACCCCGACATTATCCTTGTCGGTGAAATACGGGATCGGGAAAGCGCCAAGCTGGCAGTTCACGCCTCTCTGACCGGACACCTTGTTTTTGCTACGCTTCACACTCGTAGTTCCGTTGGTGCCCTGAGCCGCCTGACGGACCTGGGGCTTGATCCCTATCTCATTGGTGCGGGTCTTACCGGTATCATCGCACAGCGTCTGGTAAGGACCCTCTGTAATAACTGCAAAAAAGAAGTTGAAAACGGCGAGTACGAACCCGCTGGATGTGAAGATTGCCGTAACACCGGTTACGATGGCCGTGCCGCTCTCTTTGAAATTCTTCCCATCGACGAAACGATCCGCAACCAACTCGACGACGAGGAGGGCGAAGAGTTCGTCCCCGAGGGTGTCGAGGCCGCGAGGGGATAACATCCCGGGAAGAAGTTAACCGGGTACTCAACATCTGATGGATTCCTCCTCGTCCTACTTGACCTCCGAATAAGCCGATTCCCGCCCTGATAAAGAGGATTACATGAGAAGCTACCGCTACGAAGCGCTTGACGGCAACGGTAACCTGACGACCGGTCTTCGGGTTGCCGAAGACGAAGACGCCCTGCACCAGTACTTCCAGCAGCAGGGACTTACCCCGGTCTCCCTCCAGAAACAGACCTCCTTCTGGACTCGACCCATTCAGAAAAAGTCAACCCTGGCTCGCTTTTTCCGAAACCTCAGTCTATTTCTTGACAGCGGGATGGAACTACTTCCCGCTCTTGAACAGGTCAGTAACCGGCTCGAGGAGAAGCAGATTGCGGCCTGCGTGGAAACCGTCATTGATGATCTCAAAAACGGTCGCTCCTTCGGTGATGCCCTTCGGTCCTGCGAACCGTATTTCCCCCCATCAGCGCACCGTATCTGCTCCGTAGGGGAGGAAACGGGTAACCTCAAGGAGGCCTGCGAAGAATTGTCGGAGTATTTTGAGTCACAGAACGAATTTATGAAAAACATTTACAGCATGATGCTATATCCGTTTATCGTCATCGGCGTCGGTTTCATCGTTCTTTTATTCCTGGTGACGACAATTGTACCTCGGCTCCGGGATCTTATCCCAGAGGACCAGAGCCTTCCCATGATCAGTAAAATTGTCTTTTCGGCCTCCGATATGCTTCAGGGATGGGGTCTTACTATCATCGGGGCAACGTTCGTTGGGATAGCTTCGGGTGCTTTTCTCCTCTATCGAAGCGAATGGGGACAACGCATGACCGCTAAGTTCCTCGATTCACTTACCATTTACCGAAAAATTAAAATACAACTTTTTTCTCTGGCAATGGCTATGTGTACACGGGTGGGACTTGACATGACGCGCGCACTGAGCCTCGGGAATCAGGTACTTGGGAACCCTTACATGCAGGAACGCATGAAGGGTGTCATAGAGGACGTCCGCCGGGGTCATACCTTAACCGATAGTCTTTCCGACCACGAGTTTGATCTGATTCCGCTTGATAGCCTCCAGGCCGGGGAACAGAGTGGTAACTTAGAATCAGTCTTCCGATTTCACGCCACGCTTCTCGAAGAGGAAATCGACGAAAGCCTCTCCAGGTTAATTACTTACATTGAACCCCTGGTGACGATCATTATGGCTTCGTTTGTCGCCGCTATAATGCTTGCCGTCATGCTTCCAATCATGCAACTTTCCTCGGGTCTTTGACTTATGATCTCACCCGACCCTGACGACGGCGGCTTCACCCTGATCGAAATGATGGTTGTTATTGCCATTATCGGCATCGTAGCATCAAGCACGGCCATCCGGATGGATGCTTTCGGCACCGATACCACGTCGGAGTTAGACCGGGTCCTGACCTTTGTCAGGACCCACCATGCCCTCAGTCTGCGAACCTCCCGGGTTGTGCTTATCCATTACGACAACTCAAGTCAGACCCTGTCCGCCAGAAATAAGGCCGGCAAAACAATCCGGTCCATGACTCTGTCCCGGTGGAGTATTGAAACCAATTCGGACCCGCTGCTGCGGCTAACGCCCTGGACCGTACGGGGAACCCGAATCAAACTCGAAACCGAGGGGCAAGAGGCCTCTTTCGTACCGGACAAAAGCCTGGCTCTGGTTAGGGAATCATGAATAATAGTCATAACAGTC
>JBDGPI010000003.1:7574-17502 GCA_042219765.1 Salsurabacterium abyssinicum (SeqCode) | reverse complement strand
GGGTTCATCCTAATGGAATCCCTTGTTTCACTTGCCATGGTCAGTATTCTTGCCGTCGGCATGCTGAACTTTCTGCAATCCATTTCGACATCCTTCCGCGCGGACCAGGGCGATGAGCTGGCCTCCATTTCCCTTCAGGCCACCGTCAAACCGGAGAGTATCGGTAACAGGGCCGACGTTCAGCTTGAATCCATTCACCCACTAAACGACGACTCCACCTGGCGAATTTTCAGCTATCGAACCGAGGACGGCTCACTGATCAAAGTACCCGTCTTTACTCCTGCCAGGGACCAGTAGTGTCCTCAAACATCCGCCGAGTCCAGGATGAACCGTCCGACCGGGCGAGTGAGGACGGGGGATTCACCCTTATTGAATTGCTTGTGGGCATTGCCGTCAGCAGTATACTGCTCATTGGCCTGTTTCAGCTCCTGAGTGAATTGACCACCCTGAGGACGTCCTACCAAAAAATAGCACTCTCAAGCCACCGCAAGGCTGTTTTGCGCCGGCATCTCTACCAGGACCTCTACAGTATTCCCTCCTCAAAAGTCGACTTCAGGGGAAGTACGGACGAATTGTACCGGACGGCAGTCACTCACACTTCACTCGAAAATTCCCAGGAGGGAATGACCCTGGATACCAGAGTCCACTATTATACCCGCCGGGACGAATCAGGGTTGAAATTGATCCGGGAGTGGAAGTGGAAGGATCTTCACGACGATTACAAAGAGAGTGACGTCATGCTAACGGCCGAGAAGATCACTTTCGAATACATCACGGAAACCGGCGGCACCGTTCGCAGCCCCTCCCGGACGGAGGGAAAAATAGCCGGTGTCAAACTAACCATTGACGACTCCACTTTAACGATACCCGTCGGTGTTAAAGAAACGTCCGACGACGGCTCATCGGGGAAGGCGACTCCGGATCGATAAACCCATGCAACCATCCTCCGAATCCGGCTCGACACTGATAGTCGTCTTAATTGCCCTGGGATTTATCAGTTTTCTCTCTGTGTCACTGGCGGAATACGGCATGTGGAATAGCCAGGTGAGTTACATGAACAAGGACATGGTTTACGCACATCAGGCAAACCGATTGGCCGCCGGACGGACTAAGACGTACCTGAAGGAGACGCTTCCCGACAGTTCCGTTCTGCCAGACCACAAACGCCTGGAATGGACACTGCCACCGGATGAGATCAAAGTCAGTGCCGAAATAAAACCCCTTAACTCAAAAATTAGTCTGAATCGATTCAAGGAAGCGGACGCCGGACAGCAGTTTCGCGATCTGGTGAAAGGAATACTCGACGACCTCAATTACCCCGATCGAACCATGCGTGAACTCGCCCGCTGGATCGTTTCGGAGGAAGAGCAATCGGGACTTGGTACAAGCCCCTACGGCGGTTACGATTATTCGGCACCGAATCGCGAAATACTGCACATGGACGAGATAAAGTTAATTTCCGGATTTAAAGCCATCGGTATAAAAGACCGTTTCAGAGAGTTTTTTACTGTTTATGGTTCCGGATTAATAAATCCGCTTCACTTTTCCCCGGAGCAGTGGGAACTCTTTGCCAATGCCCTTGACGAAAAACTACCCGCGGTTCCCCAGACGGCACTACAATCACAAAAGACTCTACGGGAGTACTTAAACCGGGAGGAGGTCTGGGGTGAAATCTCGGGGGCCGTTCCTTTTTTCACAAACCAGGATGATAGCTTCCTGGTGGACTACACAATCAGGGCAGGGGGGTTTCAAATGAAACGGCGGTCGATCATGACGTTCAATTACGAGAAGAAGACAGTAACCGTTAAAACACGATATCCCATAGTCGTAGAGGAGAGCCGTCAATCCTCGGACAGTTGACTATTACGCCGGAAATAAGCTGTTTCAGGGGATATTTCATCCCAGAGTTGAGCTTCGGGAGCATCCTGCTGATTTTCCGCCTCCCGTAACCCGTGTGAAACGAGGGACGCGGTCTTACGAATACAGCGACGGCTCCGGGCGTTCGCCCAATTCCTGTAGTGAGAGTCCATTGGATCAGTTCCTTCAATTCGTTTCCGAAATTGCAGGGTTCGTAATTCCGCAAGCATCAGGGTGAATGACCGATACCAGGGGGCCAGGTTTGGTCGTTTGATCAAGAACTGGAGGTTGCCCCCTGACGTTCGGTCGAAGGCCCTGTCAACTCGGTCGTTCAAATCGTCGTCATCAAACGTAATGTCCTCCCACCAGTGGCGTAAAGCACGTCTCCTGAGCGTCCGTACCGCCGCCTGGAACTCGGATTCGTACATCGTTTCAAACCATCTGGAGGACGCTTCGGCCACCCGTTCTTTCCAGAATCGGTAAGACCCTTTGCGGTCCGGGAGAAGGGCTACTAAGTCCTGGTTCTCAAGAGTCGCTGACCATAGTGTCAAAAGGTGATACACCTGCACACCAATTAACTGTAGTTCAGAAGTCTCATGCCGGTTTTCTTGGTTTAAACTACGACGCAACGTCTCGATGTCTAAAGCAATCCCCGAAAGAGCTTTCGTCGCCTGAATGGTCTCGGAAGACTGACTCTTTTTTACGGTGTTCGTCATGCGATTTCTCAACCCACGGAGGGATTTATTGGTGGATTCCCGAGAGTTGAACTGCAGTGAAAAATCATGTCCGTTTTGGGAACTGACTTCTTCGTCCAACTGTGAACGATTCATGTTTACACTTGTCTCCGTGGGCCCAGAGGTCACGTTCTGGAAATCCTGTTTCCACTCGTAACACTGACGCATCCACAAATCGGCCGCAAGCGCCGTGGTTCGTGCGTGACGACCGGATCGTATTTCAACCTGAGCCCGGGTTATCAAACAACGAGCCACAAATAACCGAACAGCATGTGCTCCCTTGAATAACTCCGACTGTCCTTCCTCATTTAATAGTTGACGGCAGTCTCCAGCCGTTCGTCTCCATTGTCGAATCAGATGGTCCATGACCCCATCCTGATCGGCGTCGGACCAGATGGTTTCCTCCTGATCACTCAGTGACAAAAGATGATTGGCGACTGGATCGCGAGGACCAGTCTGACCGAACTTTTTGAGTTCCTCCACGTAGTCAAAGGGACACAAACGGAGAAAAATTGTTTCGTCAAAGCAGATTATCCCGTCGGCATGGTCGTGAGTAACGTTACGGGCGTGAATTGGATTTTCCTGCATGCCAACCAGTAGTACCCGGCCAGCTGTTTCTTTAATACGGTTCAATAATTCGGTGGAATCAACAATTGAATCAGGGAAGTCACGCAAGGCCTGTATACCTTTTCGTGCAGTTAAAATTCGAGGTTCGTAGTATAAATCCCTGGCCTGCTGAAGCTCGGACTTAACGGGCCTCTCCGATAAGTCCTCGGAAGACTGTCTGGATCCCAGAACCCCGGCAAGTTGACCGTAAAATTTCAGACAGGTATCCGCAAAGTCCGAAGAGGTCGTCACTGAGGTACGTAGGGGATCGTCCGTTGTACTGTTCAGTGAGGATTTATCGACCGTCAGGATTCTTAAATTATTCTCGAGTTCAAGTTGCGGCTCAGGACTATCGAGGGAATCATACTGCGTTATATCGGATTCACGATTGATCGCCAGGACGTTTTCGGGCTGAGGTGTTTCGCTGAAAACAATCAGCTGGTTTTTGCTCTCCCATCCGGTGGCAGTAGTCCGACCGGTCTCTAACGGTTTATCCCGGTCGGAGTTGTTGAACTCATTGACGTAAACGTCCTGAATCCAGTTGTGGAGGGAACGTAAGACGGAACCATAGTCCTGCTGGGTATCAGCCGAAATATCGGTTCTTTTTGGACTGTGATCGGACGCTGAGTTATTGTCCGAGGGGGAAGCTTTTGAAGTCAGTTCCCGGTGAAAAACTCGATACGGTTGGGGGATGCGATCCGGAGTGTCAATAAAATTTGGAACTCCGTTCAGGTGTAGACCGAGAATCTGTTCACAGAGATTTGAAGCAAAACCTATGTTTCCTTCGGCCAAGCGTTGTTGAACCCTGTTTATCAGTGATCGCGACTGCTCAATGAGATTCTCATCCCATTGACCCTCCTCTTCGCAATCCATACAGTCATCGACAAAGCGACGGGCCAGGCTCGCCAGGGATTCCAACCACTCAGCTCGTTCGGGAGATAGGTAATGCTCCACGGAATTTAATTCGGTCCGTAACCGAACCAGAACGGTCACCGCCAGTACAACGGACTCCGGTTGAACACCGTTGCCGGTGGACAGGACTGGTAGTGTCTCCGGACTGGAAAGCAGGGGTGGTGTATCAGTAAGTGACGACCGAGAAGGGCGTGGTCGTACGGAGGTCCCCGATTTACCCCAGTGGCAGTAATTACAATAAATGCAGTTTTCATCATGAATGGCAACGTGTCCGTCGCCGGAAACATCAAAGACGCCAGTCGGACAGAGTGCCTTCAGGACGGTGCCGTCATCACTCGCTGACAGTGATCCATCCAGGCTAAGGGTCACCCCGAAGGACGGTTCCATCTCTCCCATGGATTGATCTGAACGAATACCGGGAGAACGACCGGAGGGGTCTGGCAAACCACCAGCCAACGTTGCACCGCCGGAAAGATTCGCACACGTCCTCAAAAAATAGCCGAGGAGTCGACGGTACCCATCACTGATGTCTTCCGCTTCGTGAAAATAATTCTCAAACAGGTCATTTAATTCTTTTCTTACACTAAGACTGCTCACGGAAGCAAAAACATTCGACAGAGGGGTCGTAATATCCGAGACTTCGCTCGGGATAAGATCCCTGGATTTTGCCGGCAAGGACGTAATAACACTTACCAGGTCCGGCAGGGAGGCGTCACTTAAACTAAAATCCTCGCGGAGACAATTCAGGAAGTATCTCCAGAACCGAGCGGAATATAGTGATGTATCACCCAAAACAAGATCCATAATCCCCTGAAAAACGGTTCGGTCCTTAAGAATTAGATCCGTGATGGACGATCGCTCACCCGAAAAATTTGGATTTTTGGAAAGAGGCAACGAATAATACTTCCGGAGGGTTTCGCGGTTACAGGAGGAGTCACGCTGGTTCAATTGCTCCGCCATTCTTGCGAATTGATAACCCATTTGAACAGCCGTTGAAAATTTTTCCACCCGGGGGATGACGGATCCGGCCCCCGTGGTCGCACCGCCAATAGCGAGACCGTGATCGACAAGGTTGGACACCCCTCGCTCCGTGGGCGTGTTCAATAGTCCGGAGTGAACGGACTCCGGATCGAAGCCATCGTATAGTTCCTTGAAAAGGGGGTACTCCCTGACGGCTTCGAGTAAGGATCGGGGATTCAGGGAGAGCTCTTTCTGGTGATCGAGGGGTGTCATGATATCAAGCGAAAGGCTATCCCTGAGTGTCTGCACCCTGGCGAGTAGATTGATCGGGGGTTCACCGGAGGGTGACGGCAGCAAAAACGTCCGAGTCAAACCCTCATCGGAGGAATTCAGCCGAAAGCGTGACTCAATCAAATTGCTTTGGGCATTGAACGTTTGTTGGGTAATACTAAAGAATCCGGACTGCTCGGAAGGAAGGGATCGATCGTAGTTTTCGTTTTGTAGGAACCTTGCGGTATCTCCTTCCGCCAGCAGGACGAGGTCAGTCCGAAAAAACCCTTTGCTGGTGTGCAACCCAACCACCTGGTCCTTCGAGCGCACAAGACTCCTTACGTCCGCGTTCCATAGTATCGAAGCCTGGGTGGAGTCAATTTGTTCAAGGAGCCAGCGATCGATATGATTCCGTTTAACGGAGTACCTCGTACTGCGTTCCGGGGGGACGGTGGTTGAGGCCAGGGACCTTGTCGTTTTCCCATCGGTTACCAGATATTCGTGTTCCGTAATACGTCTCTCGAGCGGTATATCCTCAAACACCGAATTACCGAAAAGCCCCTGACGGGAGAGGTACTCGAGGTCCACGGTCGAGAACCATTCCCGGTCAGGTTGGTCTCCGGATTGATCAAACACATAGACTGAAGCATCGATGTCTCGTAGAGCGTAAGCCGCGGATAATCCAGCGGCCCCGGCACCGATAATTCCTATGCGCATAGTAATCACAAAAACCTTCCAAAAGTTTGTTACGATTCGCCACTAATTCGCCAGTAAGTATCTCGCGATCCAACGAACTCTTGGAGTTTGAATTTACTGCATAACTACACCCTTGCACTGGAGGTAAAGAAACATGTCCAGACCTAATCCGGTATCAGTCACTGAAGACCTTAACGAACGAATCAAAGGCCTGACGTTCGAGGAGAAAGTCGAATGGTACTACAATCCCCTTGATTATGCCTTTGAGGTTCACAAAGCTTACCTCAAAAGCTTCGGGAACGACACGAAAACGGGATTTTTTCTGGGGATGAACCCAGGACCCTGGGGGATGGCCCAGACGGGAATCCCCTTTACGGATCCGCACATAGCTCGCGACTGGATGGGCTTACCGGAACGCCCAATTGGCACCCCACCGAACGAGCGAGAGGACCGGCCCGTCGACGGATGGTCTTCGGACCGTAAAGAGGCAAGCGGCCAGAAGCTGCACGGATACTTTCGTAATATCTTTGGTTCCCTCGATGCTTTCTTCGAGACAAATATAGTCATGAACTACTGTCCACTCGTGATGTTCTCGGAGGAGGCCACCAACCTGACCCCGGAGGATCTGCTTAAGGACGACAGGCAGGCTCTCTTTGATATCTGTGATCCCTACCTCGGTGACCTAATAGAGTTTTACGACCCCGATGTTTTTGTCGGCATAGGTCGATTTGGACAGCGCCGGTTAATGGAGCTGACGGAGCGAACCGAGGAGGAAGTTGCTTACCTTCCGCATCCGTCCCCCGCTAGCCCAATCGCCACCCGGGACGGGGGAGACTACTGGCGCGGCCTGGTGGACGACATGCTGGAGGAGTGGGATCTTCTGCCCGACTCGACCTAACGGGGTGGTTCCGTGAGCGTACCTCCGTTCTCCGCAACGTCACGCAAATGCTGAGGAACCTGAAAACGGTCACCGTAAAGTTCCTGAAACGTCTCAAGTTCCGAGATGACGTTGTCGAGCCCGTAATTATCGGCGTGTTTCAGTGGTCCTCCACGGAAGGGGGCAAAACCGGTACCGAGTATCATGGCCAGATCCAGCTGGTTTGCTGAAGCCATAATGTCATCCTCGAGACAGCGGACTGCCTCCGCAATGATTAGATCCACGCAACGCCGGCGAATTTCCTTCGTGTCGGGATCACTTTCAGGCGAGGAGGGGTTATAATCCTCGTTGGGTTCAGGATCACCGCCATCGTAGCGGTAAAAACCAAGGTCATCCTTTTTTCCCGTTAAACCATCGCCGTGAATCCGCTTGAAGACGTCCGCCAGTTCAAAACTGACTTCCAGCTCATCCGACAGGTATTCCGCCACCTCAAAGGCCACGTCAATCCCCACTTCGTCAAGGAGCCGAACCGGTCCCATCGGCATCCCGAACTGCTCGAGGGCATCGTCTACGTCCTCAATGGCGTATCCCTCGTCCAGCAGATTACCGGCCTCATTCATGTAGGGACCCAGTATTCGATTAACGAGAAACCCGGGACTGTCTTTGACAACAATCGGAACTTTATCAATCCCCTTAACGAACTCAACCGCCGTACTCAGGGTATCGGTACTGGTACTGTCCGCTTCGACAATTTCAATCAACGGCATTTTAAACACTGGGTTGAAGAAATGAAGGCCAACCATTTGCTCAGGATGAGGAAGATGTTGAGCCATTTCCTCCAGGCTAAGGGCAGAGGTGTTGGAGGATATAACCGTATCTTCGTTAATGTGGTTTTCCAGTTCCTCAAAGACCGCCTGCTTGACGTCCATGTTTTCGACGACGGCCTCGATAATGAGATCAGCGTCATCAAGCGCGTCGTAATCGGTTGATGGATTGATGCGATTCAAGGCTTGCTCTTTGTCCTCGGGACTCACGGCCCCCGCATCCACACCTTTCTGGTAAAGGTTTTCAATCCGATCCATGCCAGCATCGACGGCGTCCTGGTCGATATCAACCATGGCGGTTTCAAACTCCCTGGAACTGACCCAGTGGACAATTCCGCTTCCCATGGTTCCTCCGCCGATAACACCGATGTTCTCCGGTAGATCCTCCTCGGATCCCCCCTCGACGGAAAAGTTCTGCTGATCTTCCCTGAGGAAAAAGACCCGAATTAAGTTGGAACATTCATCCGTAACGGCCAGTTCGGAGAAATTCTGGGCTTCGACCTCCAGGGCGTCGTCCAGACTTTTTCCCAGGCCGGAGCTAACGGAATCAATAATCTTTATTGGAGCAGGCATATTTCCATTCGTGCGGGATAGGGTCTGTTTGCGGGCCTGCCAGAGGATAAGCTTCCGCACGGGCCAGTAATTGTCCCAGACCCAGAGTGACTGGTCTGGAAACTCCTCCGATTCAATCCAGTCCCGAGCGGTCCGTTCGATCTGTGATGGACTGCCGACGGCGTCAACGGCGCCAAGCGACTCCGCTTCACCCGGGTCCATGGAGGAGCCTTTCAGTAGTTTATCGATGGCATTTTTGACACCGATAAGCCGGGGAAGGCGCTGAGTCCCACCCCATCCGGGGAGGATACCCAGTTTGACCTCAGGGCATCCGAGTTCCGTCTTGTCGTTGGTTGAGGCGATACGGTAGTCACAGGCCAGGGTGAGTTCAAAACCGCCCCCGAGACAGGACCCATTGATCACCGCAATGGTGGGGTAGGGAAGATCGGAAATTCGCCGGAAAAGTTTTTGACCCTCCCTGGAGGCCTCGTAGGCTTCCTCCTCGTTGGCGATATCCTGGAGTTCCTCAATATTTGCTCCGGCAATAAAATTATTGTCCTTGCCACTGGTAATCATGAGTCCTTTAAGCGTCTGCTGCTCGAGGGCTTCAAGTTTCTCCTCGAGTTCATTCATTGGGTCGGAACCCAGGGTGTTAACCGATTCATCCGGATCGTCTATCGTGAGAGTTCCGACTCCGTCCTCAGTCCGTAAATCCCAGTACATAAAATGAGCACCTCTTGAGTATGGAAATTAGCTGCAAGATAGGAACAATATTATTGTTTGTGTCTAAACACTAAATCAAGTCATAAAGAATAAACTAACTTCCACGACTACCGTTGTGATTAGAACCCATCAACTGGCCATTTTATACACAAGGGGCGCCAGTCGTTCGTGATACCACTTAAAGACGATAATCCAGTTCGAAGGTTCCCACTGGTTACCGTTCTTTTAATTGTCCTTAATTGCCTCGTTTTCGGGTTTCAGTTCTCGTTAATGAACCGACCGGACGCAAACCTGCAGGAGTTTGTCCGAACATGGGGATTTATACCGGCTCGGATATTCAACAATCCTTCCCCCGGGAACCTACCAACCATTTTCACCTCGATGTTTCTGCATGGTTCCCTGCTTCACCTGATCAGCAACATGTTATTCTTATGGGTCTTCGGCGATAATATTGAAGATGAACTCGGCCACGTTAATTTTCTCCTGTTTTACTGTACCGCCGGAGCCGTCGGAAGTCTCAGTCAGCTGGCCATCAATCCAGCGTCCAGCATCCCCATGATCGGTGCCAGTGGTGCAATTTCCGGGGTCCTTGCGGCGTATTTGTTACTCTTTCCGCAAGCTCGCGTGCTCACGGCTGTGATCTTGATCTTCTTTATTCGACTGGTTTATCTACCGGCGTGGATACTGCTGGGGTTCTGGGTTTTCATCCAGTTGATTGAAGCGTTCGCAAGCCTTGGTATGCCCCACGAGGCCGTCAACGTTGCGTGGTTCGCCCATATAGGTGGTTTCGTGTCGGGTTTGGTCCTTTCGGTACTTATACTTACGAAAAAGGCCTCCGGACGCTAAACGTCTGATCCGGATGAACCACCGTGAATATTACGTAACCGACCCGGTTTCTTTCTTCGATAGGACTGATT
>JBDGPI010000003.1:5876-7564 GCA_042219765.1 Salsurabacterium abyssinicum (SeqCode) | reverse complement strand
GGGATTGATACTTCGCCGGCCAGCCCTCGGTTTTCTGATCGGAACGGTTCTCGGTGCTATCATGCCGATCGGACGATACTTAAGAAGCCCGTTGACGTATCTTCTGCTTGGTCTGACCTTATTTGCCGCACTCAACCCAGCGTTCTTCGGACTCATCACACTAATTTTCATAGCCCCGATTCTGTTTGCGGCGAATGTTTTTTCGCCGGGACGGACACAGGACGCTGGCTGGGACATATTCGATTTATTAGGTGACACGGGGACCAACAAGGCCATGATGGGCCTGTTAGCAGGATTTGTTAACGCCAGTGACGGGAGCCGCAGCAAACAGTACCAGCTGGTAAAACGGTTTATCCGACAGACGGCGGTCGGTCCGTCCAAGGAAGCTCTCTGGGAGGAGTTTACCCGGCAGGTTGAACGGACCCCTGACACGGATTCCCTGGCTGAAACACTCCAGGAAAACACAAATCCCGACCAACAGAAATTTTTCCTGCAAATACTGGTTAGCCTGGGGCAAACCGACGGAACGTTAACGGAATCCGAGACATCTTACATAAGAACAATAACCGAACATTTTGATCTTTCGGACAGTGAAATTGAAGCTATTATCGACACTGCACGACAGGATCAACGCCGAAGAAACCGCCGGCGCCGTGGCCGACGTAACGGTTCGAACCGCCGCAGCCAAACCCGATCGCCGGCATCCGGTCCCTCGATTCAGGAAGCTTATCGCATTCTTGACGTTGAACCATTCGCGGACAAAGAAGACGTTAAAAAAGCCTACCAGCAGAAGGTTAAACAACATCACCCCGATCAGTTCAACGATCACGACGACAGCAATCGTGTAGAAGAGGCCGAGGAAAAAATGGCGGAGATCAACGAAGCCTATGAAATGATAAAGGAACGCTGGTAGCAGGCCGAAATGTTGCAAAGGTTACCCTCCAATAACAGGCCAGAGGTCCCATGACGAAAACAGCTAACAGTCTCCTCGAGAAACTCCGGAAGCGTCTTCGTGAGCGTCCTATGCGCACGGACCTCGAACCCGTTAGCGAAGCCGCACGATCACTCCTTGATGCACCCGACCGTCAAACGGTTCCGTCGATCGTTCAGGTCGTGGGGTCCAATGGCAAGGGCAGCGTCGTCCACTACCTGTCCGAACTGCTCTCAGAGGACGATCGGTCCTTAGTTTCCTACACGTCACCCCACCTCCAGAATGTTACGGAACGGATTAAAGTGAAGAACAGAGCGATCAGCAACAAGAAGCTCGAAGAACTCCTTAATTCTTTTCCCAGCAATTTTCTGGATCAGTACACTCCGTTCGAGGCCCTTTATCTGACGTCCCTCAAACTTGGTCTTCGTGAAGGCGCCGACTGGCTTCTGCTCGAGGCGGGAATGGGAGGCCGCTGGGATGCAACCAGTGCTCTGCCGGCGAGCTGGGTCATTCTGACCAGTCTTGACCGGGAGCATACAGACTACCTCGGTGAGGACCTCCGAGAAATTCTCAGGGAGCAAGTCACTCAGATCCCCAACGAGGGACACCTTATTACCGGACCACTTGACCCGTCGGTCACAAGTGACGGTCTTCACCCAATGATTGTTGATAAAAACCTGACTCACGTCGGTCTCAAGGAAAAGACGTCCGCCGACAGGACAAATCGGCGGTTGGCCCTTACGGCAGCCCGTCTATT
>JBDGPI010000003.1:5564-5843 GCA_042219765.1 Salsurabacterium abyssinicum (SeqCode) | reverse complement strand
ACAGCCAAAGCACTGTCCGAAGAGCTTGATACCATCAAACGACCACCCGGACGCCAGGAAAAAGTTCAAGTCAAAGATCGGACCGTAATATTTGATGTGGCCCATACTCCCCGGTCCATCCAGTCTCTGTTGAAAACCGTTACGGAAATCCAGGACAAAAGTAATCGCTACCTTCTTTATGGCTCGCTCGAGGGAAAGGAAATTGACGACATCCTCGATAAGCTAAACGATTGCTTCGACCCCAGCAACGTAATATTTACTCGTCCGGAGTCTTCGCGA
>JBDGPI010000003.1:3826-5544 GCA_042219765.1 Salsurabacterium abyssinicum (SeqCode) | reverse complement strand
GGACCTTTCGGAGTCATGGCCCGGTCAGGCAAAAATAGACCCGGACGTAAACCAGGACCCCTACGCCGGCTTCAACGAGTTAGTCGAACGGTCCTCACCGGATGATCTCATAGCCGTTGCGGGCTCATTTCACCACGTGGGAGCTCTGAGACAACTGTGGATTACGTAACACGAGGTCGATTGCCCCTGTGGGTCACTACTATCGTGATAGTGTTCCTCGCTTCGACACCTGGGGTAAACGCAAGGTCCTACACGGACGACATTATTTCCTCGAATTACGCCAGGGCACTGAAGAAAATTAACCGTCTGGACAACGGACCGAGGAAGTTATTCCTCAGGGGAGTTATTGCTTTCAGAAAAAAGGAGTACAGGAAAGCCAGGTCTCATTTTGAGAAATTAATAGCGGACCATCCGGATCATCCCCGGTCGGTTGATGCCTCGTATTACCTCGACCGGATTAAACTACACGAACCAACGAAGCAACCCCCGTTGATTAAAGTGCGGCTGTCGGAGAAAGAAACCCTCACGGGTTCCGTCTCGGGTAGAGCAGCGGTCCTCGAAAAAACCGGCGACACCATCGTTGTGCTCAACTCCGGTCAGACCTGGTCCGTTTCACGGGGATACGGTGGGGCACAGTTTGCCACCGGCGAGCAGTCTTATGCCTTTGATCGGTCGGAATCGTTAATAATCCAACCTCTTAACAAGCAAACCGACCTATTAGCCGACGGCCAGCCTTACCGTGGTTCGTTTCGAATAGATAAAAACCGTGACGAATTCATTCTGATTAACCAGCTGCCTCTTAACCACTATTTGTATGGTGTCGTCAGGAAAGAGATAGCACCAGGCTGGCCCAGGGAGACCGTCAAAGCTCAGAGCGTAGCTGCCCGATCATTTGCGATAAGTCAAACCAAGCGAGAGAACGGTGATTTTGATCTTAAATCCTCACACTTTTCTCAGGTTTACGGTGGGATCAATGCCGAAACCAAACGTGTTCGACAGGCCGTTGACGCCACACGCGGTGAGGTTTTAACCTACGCAAACAACGTCGTCGCAGCGTATTTTCACGCCAATTCCGGCGGCCATATCGAAACGGCCTCGGGAGTCTGGGAAAACGGGAACAGCCCGTTCATCGTACCAAAACCAGATACCTGGAGCCGTCAGGCTCAACACTCAACCTGGGACGCTTCAATTACCAAACGCCATATCAGACGGAAACTGTCAAACTCCAAACACCCTGAACCCGCCGGTAATCCGGCCTTCCAGATCGAATCCCGACTCCCCTCGGGGCGGTCTAAGACTATTTCCTACAGGACAGGTTATAATTCTAGAAGGACACTTCGATCAAACGAATTTCGCATGGTTATTGGCCCGAACAAGCTCAAGAGTACCTGGATTCGGACCATAGAGCCCTCGGGGGCGCGGATTGTATTCAAAGGACGCGGCTGGGGTCACGGAATTGGTTTATCCCAGTGGGGAGCCGAGAGAATGGGCCAGGCGGGGTTTTCGTACCGACAGATTCTGTCTTTCTACTACCAGCGAGCCGAAATCATGGATCACTATGGACTGGGTACCCGCAGTAAGGAGATAGTTAATGAGTGACGTAGATATACTCAACCAGACGTTCGTACCAATTATCGGCAGGCCCAACGTCGGTAAATCCACCCTAT
This sequence comes from Salsurabacterium abyssinicum (SeqCode), assembly GCA_042219765.1. Lineage (GTDB taxonomy): Bacteria > T1Sed10-126 > T1Sed10-126 > T1Sed10-126 > CAZEBV01 > JBDGPI01. Next base: position 3,877 of record JBDGPI010000003.1, on the reverse strand, counting down.
TTAACCGTCTGATCGACTCCGATCGAGCAATCACCGGACCCGAGGAAGGGG
>JBDGPI010000003.1:0-3816 GCA_042219765.1 Salsurabacterium abyssinicum (SeqCode) | reverse complement strand
CGATAGGCTATCGGAACAGATCCGGTGGGATTGCAAGTCCCTCACGCTACTGGACACCGCTGGTTTTCAAACCGATCACCCTGCCCCGAACGAGGAATTTGTGCTTGAACAAATTGAGTCGATGATCGACCAGGGACAGTGTTTTGTTTTCGTGGTCGATGCACAGGAAGGTGTTACAGAGCTTGACCGGAAGATCGCGAAAAAACTCCACGGTGTGGACGAAGACGTCATTCTGGTCGCCAACAAAGCTGACCCTCCTGCTGACCCACATTCCCTTAAATCGGCCTTCTACGAACTCGGATTTGAAAATGTCATAGCAGTTTCCGCACTCCACGAAAAAAATATTGATACCGTGAAGGATCTAATACGCAATTATGTACCGGACGCTAACCAACCCGTTCAGCCCTTTAACGACGGGATATCAATCAGTTTAGTCGGACGACCCAACGTCGGAAAATCCACTCTGTTTAACGCTATCCTCGGTTACGATCGTGTGATGGTCAGTGAGGAACCCGGCACCACGCGGGATTTCATTGACGTAACCTTCGACGTTGAACAGACTACTTTCAACCTCATGGATACGGGAGGAATGATCCAGGAATCCAGCGTCGAGTCAGGGGTTGATCAGGACATAATTTACGGTAGCCTCAGGGCTATCAATTTCAGTGACGTTGTCTGTTTGATGCTGGACTGGAACAAACGTGTCAGCAAGCAGGACCAGCGTATTGCCGGGCTCATACAGGATCGGTACCGTGGTTGCATTCTGCTGGTTAATAAAGCCGATGAAATTGATGAGGAGAATGAGGAAAACTGGCTAAACCACCTACGGGACCGGCTCTACTTCCTGGATTATGCCCCCGTCCTCTTTACGAGCGGTCGGACTCACCGGGGCCTGGGAGCAATCTTCCGGACTGCCTCGGACGTTTACAATCAGATGAATAAGACATTTGAACCCGAAACACTTACAAACACTTTCCTGGACCTTAAGTCGAGGTTATCCTGGCCCTCCGGAGAAGCCAGCGACGTCATTCTCCAGAATATTGAACAGACTGATACCAACCCCGTCACCCTGGATGTTACAGCCCGGAACCCGGAACTCCTGGGACAGAATGACTTACGGTATTTACGACGAACACTGCGGGATCATCTGGACCTGGATATCTGCCCGCTTAAACTGAGAGTTGATAATGATGACGATACGACCTGAATACCTCGTAGTTGTTCCCGGTGCTTACTTGATCGGCGCAATTCCGTTTGGTCTCCTGTACAGTCTCTACGTCGAACGGGAGGATTTAAGGGAGGAAGGCAGTGGTAACATTGGCGCGACCAACGTACTGAGAAATTTTGGCTGGCCCGCAGGGGTGATCACTCTACTTCTTGATGCCGCCAAAGGTGCAGTTCCCTCCTACGCCGCTTTGACAATGTTCCCCGGGGATCCACGCATCTGGATTTTCGTTGGTGGTTCGGCGATACTTGGCCATGTTTTTCCGGTTTACCTGGGTTTTGACGGGGGAAAAGGCGTAGCAACGTCAGCGGGCGTCTTTGCCGTTTTACTTCCCCTCCCCCTGGCCGTTGGCTTAACCGGATTCTTCCTGGCGGTGGGCATCACTCGCTACATGTCCGTTGGTTCATTAATCGGAGCATTACTACTTCCGGGTTACGGCACGTATCTGTACGGATTCACCCATCCGACGGTTCTGGGGGCCTGGGTACTGGCGTTTGTTGTTTACTGGCGGCACCGGGGCAACATTCGCCGATTGCTAAACGGGGAAGAGGAGACCTTCTTGTAAAAATTGTAGTATTTATAAAAATTTGCTTTACTAAGTAACGAAGCTACAATCGTTGAGCCTATTGTTTGTCTTGATTTAATCGTTTTCAGGGTGTCCTAAGTGAATTTTGCAGTGCTCGGTTCAGGCCGTCTCGGTACGTCCCTTGCCAAATTTCTCGGCGAACGGGAGGAAGTCTACCTCTGGGGCCGAGATGAGGCACTTATAAAGCGTATTCAGGTGGACCGAACGAATGATTTCTACCTTCCCAACGTTAAGCTCCCGACCAAGGTTCGGGCAAGTTACGACCTGGACCACGTACTCTCCGATTCCGACGTCGTTCTCCTGGCCGTACCCTCCCATGCCTACGTGGAGGTACTTGATGAATGTGTTGACTACCTCGGTGATATGGAGGCAGTCATCTGCGGTACCACCGGATTTGACCCTGAGACGTCCCGATTGTTGAGTCAGGAGTACCTTGAGCGATTGGAGTCACTGAACAATTACTTCATTCTTTCGGGACCGGCTCCTCCGCATGAGTTGGCCGACCAACAACTTTCAAACATGGTTTTAACCGGTCGTAACGAACACAACCGGCAGCGGTTGGCCGAACTTCTGTACCGTAACTACCTTCGTGTCTACGAACACGATGACATTAAGGGAACCGAAATAACAACGGCCGTTAATAATTTACTTGCGCTCGTCGGCGGGCTGGTTGAAGGACTCGGGTTACACTCCGGGACCCGCGGGGCTCTCCTGAACCGTGGGATTTTTGAAGCAAAAGAACTCGTTCGGAACGAGGACGGCGAGCCCGAAACCGTCTTCACACTCTGTGGACTTGGAACTGCTTTGAGCATCGGCACAAGTACAACATCCCGTAACTACCGACTTGGAGTCGCCCTCGGTAAAGGAAAACCACTCGAGCAGGCCAGAAGCTCAATCAATGGCTGCCTGGAGGCAATACCCATATCACGCTGCGTACACAAACGAATCCTCAAGGGAGAAATCAAAGCCCCTTTACTCACGGAAATTTACGGAATCATTCACGAAACGATTGACCCTTATAATTCTCTGGAAAAAATTATAAACCTTAAATATCCACCTGGTGAGGCCTGATACCCGTGTCAACGAAAAATGATCTCGTTCAGGAACTGGCTGAAATCGGATTGACAAACGAGGAGGCAAAATCCTACGTCGAGTCACTGCTCGACGAAATCAAAGGCCAGCTCTCCAAGGACAATGACGTACAGATAACCAATTTCGGCAAATTCGAATGCCGGCAGCGTAAGGGACGAACCATGAAAAACCCGAAAACCGGCGAAAAGCACGAAATCGACGATTATTTCGTGGTCCACTTTAACGCCAGTGAAAATTTCAAGGACCAGTTTGAGGATGAGACCCATGGATCTTAATTGGCCCGAACAGCTTGAGGAAGACAAGCTTTACTACAGCATAGGCGACGTCGCCGATGCTCTGGATCTTCAACAGTCAACCCTTCGTTACTGGGAGGACGAATTCTCGGTATTGAATCCCGACAGTTCCCCCGGTGGGCAGCGTCGCTACCGACAGGAAGACGTAAAAACCGTCATGCGCGTTCGATACTTACTCAGGGAGGAAAAATTCAAGATAGAAGGGGCCCAGCAAAAGCTAAAGGAATGGGATTCGTTTGAATCAACCGTAAAAACCGCCAAATCAATACGGCAGATCTGCGATGATTCCATCAGCCGAATCAATCAATTTGTGGAGTCCCTGTAGTTCATTCATCATTTTTTATTTGTTTTCGCACTCAGTTATCTTATCCTTTGTGAGCTTTTGATAGACGTACTTCACTAGGTCCATTCATGAAGACTACACCCAGTTCAATCCTGGGTGTGATTTTTTCCTTATATACGTCTGCGGCGGGGTAGCAATCGTAGAACATGAAGCCCACGTTTCAGTCGGACAAGCCACAAGGAAATTGACAGCAATGAAGTGGTAAAACCCCCTTAACTTCGGTCGGGACGTGGCGTAGCTTGGTAGCGCGCGCGCCTGGGGGGCGCGAGGTCCCCGG
>JBDGPI010000002.1:2217-5384 GCA_042219765.1 Salsurabacterium abyssinicum (SeqCode) | reverse complement strand
ACTATTTCGTCGCAAATCGTTGACTCATTAAGGGTTTCAACGGTGCCAACGAAATGAAAACCATCCTACCTAAAAACTAATCAGACCAAATCCAAAGATATTAAAAGTGCGCGATTAAACTTTTCCTGCTGTTCGTCAGTTAACTGCGCTAGTCGTTCCTTCAACCGTTGTTGCTTAATGGTAAACAAATAATCGGCCTGAACTTTTGTCTCCCTCGGAAGATCGAGCCCACTCAATTTAACTTCACTCGGATAGATGGTCTCAGTCCGTCGACTGCTGCAACCGGCCAGAATTACGTTTTCGCCTTCCGTGTTCCTGACATTGGGCGACGCAATAACGCCGGGACGATCCTTACCGTCGGGAAAACGGGCCCTCCAGACTTCACCCCGGCTTACCAATCGTAATCCCCGAGGTCCGACGCAGCCTCGGCCTGTATTCCCTCAATGTCATCCTCGAGGTGGGGTTCATTTCGATACTTTTCGGCAAGCTTCTCCTGAACCAGTTCCCGTTCCATGATTTTTAACGCTTCTCCGACAACTTCGGATATGGAATCATAGGACGCAAGATCCTGGATTTTTTTAACCCGTTCCTGATCGTCTTCATCAAGATAAGCCGTCGTCGCCATTCTTATCACCTCAACAAAATCCTACCAAATATATATTGTTTTAGAAATATAATTACTATTGCTATTTATATTGAAAAGGGACAGTACTGTGTTGTCCGAATTTAATAACACGAGGTCCCCAATCGGTGCCACATTAAGGGTACTGTATGCACCTGATGAAACGTTTATGTTCTCCTACACGGGCGACAGAAATAAATTAATCCATAACTCCACCGTAATTCTTTCGCGGTTTTCGGACTCTCGAGGATTGATCGCAAAATTAATCGAGGTCGATTTTCTTGCGCCACTCCTCGCGGGTTTCGGGCCACTCGGGTTGATCGTCACGATCGAAGACGTAATTCCCCATCACCAAGTAGTCCATTTTGCTGCGCATGAAACAGCGATAGGCTTCGGCTGGAGTCCGTACAATTGGTTCCCCCCGCAAATTAAAGCTCGTATTTACGACCACCCCATAACCGGTCCGGTCCTTAAATTTCGTCAGCAGTTTATGATACCGGGGATTCGTTTCCCGGTGGACCGTCTGAAACCGGGAGGTAAAATCCAGGTGTGTGACAGCGGGGATGTCGGAGCGTTTGACCTGTAATTTCTCCCTGGGCGACAGATCGTGATAATCGTCGGGCAGTTCCTCCCTGCGACCCTCGAGGACGTTGCCGATTAAAACCATGTAAGGGGAATGGTGCCCGAGGTCGAAGTATTCCTCGGCGTCCTCGGCCAGAACGGAGGGGGCAAAGGGTCGAAAACTCTCACGGTACTTTATTTTTCGATTGATTTTTTCCTGCATCGTGTTGTCACGGGGATCCCCCAGGATACTGCGATTGCCCAGAGCCCTGGGACCCCATTCCATACGGCCCTGGAACCAGCCGATAATGTTGCCGTCCGCTATTTTTTCGGCCGTTAACGCACAGAGCTCCTCGAGTTCGGAGTACTGACTGTAACTGGCATTGAACTGACGCGCCGCTCGCCTGATATCAATTCCGGAGTACCTGGGGCCGAGGAATGTCCCCTGCATTTTATCGTTTGGTGGATGGGAGTCGTGAGTCGAGAGTCTGGAGTCATGAGTCGAGGGTTCTGTGTCGGGAGTCGAGGGTTCTGAGTCTGGAGTCGAGGGTCGAGAGTCGGGAGTCGTGTGTCCGGAGTCGGGAGTCCCGTTTCCATCGAGGGTCCGCGGTTGGTCGAAGTAATTATGGTAGACCGCGTAGGCAGCCCCCAGGGAGCCGCCGGCGTCACCGGCCGCTGGTTGTATCCAGACGTCTTCGAAAATGTCCTTCTTAAGTAATTTGCCGTTGGCGACACAGTTCAGGGCCACCCCTCCGGCCAGACAGAGGTTGCTTTCACCGGTCCTGTCCCGCAGGGTCCTGGCAAGCCTGAAGATAATTTTTTCGGTCACGTTCTGAATGGCCAGAGCCATATCACAATGAACCTGCTCGAAGTCGGACTCCGGCTGTCGACGTTCAATCCCAAAAAGGCTCTCCCACTTCTCGTCCTCGACCATCCGCAAGCCGGTTGTGTAACTGAAATACTCCTGGTCCATCGCAAAGGAGCCATCGTCCTTGAGATCAATAAGTTCCTCTAAAATCCGCGTCTCAAAATCATCCACCCGGGACGATTCCGGATTCCCGTAGGGTGCAAGCCCCATTAATTTGTACTCGCCGGAATTCACTTTAAAACCAAGAAAGTACGTGAAGGAGGAATAAAGAAGACCAATTGAATGGGGAAAATGAAGTTCCTCAAGGATCTCAATGTCATTCCCCTGGCCCGCCGAGAGGGCGGTAGTCGCCCATTCGCCGACTCCATCAAGCGTCAGTACAGCGGCCGACTCGAACGGGGACGGGTAGAAGGCACTGGCAGCGTGGGACTGATGGTGCTCGGTAAAAAGTAAGTTCAAACCGTCGGTGTCATGGGGCTGTAATTCATTCAGTTCGTCTTTGATTAATTTTTTCTGGAAAAGTTTTTCCTTGATCCAGACGGGAATAGCGGAAAGAAAGGACCGTAAACCCGACGGGGCAAACGCGTAGTACGTTTCCAGAAGACGTTCGAATTTCCGGAAGGGTTTATCGTAGAAGACGACCGCATCCAGGTCGTCGATGCGATTTCCCGATTCCTCCAGGCAATACTGTATTGACTGAACCGGAAAGGTGGAGTCGTGTTTGTTCCGGCTGAAGCGGGCTTCCTGAGCGGCACCGAGTATTCGGTCATCGTGAAGGATAGCAGCGGCGGAGTCGTGGTAGAAGGCCGATATCCCGAGGATACGCTTGCTCATCGTGGTAATTCGTTCATCTCCTGTTCGACTTTTCTATAGAGAAGGCTAATGCGATAGGTTAAGCCCTGTGACTGGACCTGAAGGAGATTAATCAATCCAATAAATATATTTAAGGCCAAGTTAGCATAAATTGTTCAGGTTTGACTCGACCGACTATTCAGTTTACGTCCGTAGTATGCCTGGGAATTCAACTAGAGCCTCGGTAATCAAACCAACCGAATATCGAGCTGACCTAGGTGCGTTCCGCCAGGGGCGTAACAACTTTGTTTCGGGATCCTACGT
>JBDGPI010000002.1:1916-2207 GCA_042219765.1 Salsurabacterium abyssinicum (SeqCode) | reverse complement strand
GAGGGCGGATGAGCCGGTTGTTAGCGTATTGTTCGAGCACGTGTGCCAGCCAGCCGACCGACCGGCTTGAGGCGAAAATAGTCGTGAAGAGATCAATGGGAATTCCTAACTGATAAAAAGTACTGGCCGAGTAGAAATCGACGTTACAGTTAATCCCCTTCTCCTCAAGCATGAAATCCTCAATTTGCCGGCTCAGCTCGAACCACTGGAGACTATCGTTCTGTTCACCGAGTTGTTTGCTCATTTCCCGGAGGTGAGTTGCCCGTGGATCCTCGGTCTCGTAGACGCGAT
>JBDGPI010000002.1:0-1906 GCA_042219765.1 Salsurabacterium abyssinicum (SeqCode) | reverse complement strand
GGAAATTTTTTCACCGGCCTCGAGCTTTCGTTTGACGTACTCTACCGGATCCGCCCCGGACTCATCAATTTCCAGGAGCATCCGCATGACTTCGGTGTTGGCACCACCGTGAAGTGGCCCCTTGAGTGTGCCTACGGCCGAGGTAATCGCGGAGAAAATATCACTCAGTGTTGAGGCCGTCACTCGAGCCGAAAAAGTAGAGGCGTTCAAGCCATGATCGGCGTGAAGGACCAGGCACAAATTAAAAGCCTTTTCGGCGGTTTCACTGGGTTCCTGACCATTGAGCATATAGAGGAAATTGCCGGCCTGGCTTAAACCCGGTTTGGGGGAAAGGGGTTCCTTCCCGTTGCGGTAGCGGTCAAACGCAGCGATAAGGGTAATGATTTTAGCGGTAATACGGTGGGCTTTTTTCAAGTTAACGTCACGATCGTCCGGTTCGGCGTCGGTATTATCGTCGTCGAAGGCGCCAAGTGCCGAAATTCCGGTCCTGAGGGCTCCCATGGGGTGGGCATCCTGATTTGCCTGTGTCCGCATAACATCGAGTATGTCTTCGTGAACCTGACGGTTGTCATTGAGGCGTTGCTCGGTCTCATCCAGTTCGGATTCATTCGGCAGTTCGCCATCCCAGAGCAAGGGGAGCAATTCCTCGAATTTTATTTTCTCGGCCAGATCGTGGATGTTATAACCACGATAAATCAGTTCACCCTCGTCGCCATCAATAACACTAATCTCGGATTCAGCTACGGTTACACCTTCAAGTCCTTCAACGACCATGCAAGGTCCCTCCGAACGGAACGGAAATTTATTCAGGTACGACTAACGGTGACGGCTTCAACCGAAACGCTACGGAACATTCGTGCGAAACTCAACAAGTCGTTCTCCGAGCGGAAGATCAAGGGCAAGGACAGGTATGAATTCAGTTTTGAGCAACCGCAGCTCCCGCCCGCTGCACGGCCTCGTCGGCGGCTTCCTCCATTGAAGTACAGGCAACGAGATCGATGCCGGACTCCTGGAGCAACTGCTTGCCTTTTTCCTCGTTAGTCCCAGTTAGGCGAACGACAATTGGCAGTTCAATCCCCAGGTCTTCAACGGCCTGTATTAATCCTTTGGCGACGTCATCACAACGGGTAATCCCACCGAAGACGTTAATCAGAATTGACTCAGTCTTCTCGTTTTCGAGAAGAACCTCCAGAGCTGTTTTAACCTTCTCGGGACTGGAACTGCCGCCAATATCGAGAAAATTGGCCGGTTTGCCGCCAGCCCTGTCCACGACATCCAGAGTCGTCATCACGAGGCCGGCTCCATTACCAATAATTCCAATTGAACCATCCAGGCGCACGTAGTGAAGGTCGGCTTCTCGAGTTTTCGCTTCGAGCGGGTCCTCTTCGTCCGGATCCCTCAATTCCTCAATATCAGGGTGTCGGAAGAGGGCATTGTCGTCAAAATTCATTTTCGCATCCAGCGCCGTCACGGAACCGTCGGAATGAGTGACGAGTGGATTGATTTCCGCAACGTTAGCGTCACGATCCTGGTAAACGTCGACGAGTTTTCGAGCCACTGAAGCAATTGCACGCCCATGATCCCTGTGGGGGGCAATTTCATACGCCAGGCGACGCAGTTGATAATCACGGAATCCAAGCTCGGGATCGGCCCACTCCTTGTGAATGGCTTCGGGACGTTCGTCGGCGAGGGTTTCAATGTCGACGCCCCCCTCCGAACAGCCCATTATCACGTTTGTCTGTTCTCCGCGATCAAAAACAATTCCGAGGTACAACTCATCCTCGTAGTCAATCTTCTCGGCCACGAGCAGCTTATTGACGGTATGTCCGTCGATGTCCAACCCGAGAATTTCGTCGGCGGCCTTTTCGGCTTCGTCGAGCAGGAGGACAGACTGACTGGGGGTTTC
>JBDGPI010000001.1:788-5276 GCA_042219765.1 Salsurabacterium abyssinicum (SeqCode) | reverse complement strand
CCTTCTTTCGTCCACGGACCGTTTTAACATGATTGGCTTGATGCTCCTGGTGCTCGTACTGGTGGTGCTTGTGCTCGGGGGACTCTTTCTTCTTCCGGAATCACTGCTGGCGCGATTAACGCCCGGCGGCAATGATTTGAATCCCGCCAGAGCCAACGAGATACACGATCCGGAAGCACTCCGGGAGATTGCGTAGGCCCACGAATCCAGGGACGAGTACCAGAAGGCCCTGAAGTACTGGACCCGATACCTTGAGGTCACCGACAATCCCGCCGGAAACCTACGGCGTGCCCTCGTCTTACAGACCCTCGGCAATCACGATCGGGCCATTGGGGACTTCCTGACCGTCAAGAAAAAATGTGAAACCCTTCAGGCCGGCTACTACCTCCATCGGGCACGAAGCTGGCGGGAACTCGACGAGTCCGACAAAGCCCTTGCCGACTACAAACGATACCTCGATACGATTCCGGATACCGTGGACCACTGGCTGGAAGCCGCCCGCTACGCCAGCCGCCAGGAACGGATCGGAGAGGCGAGGAAGTGGTTCGAACACGTTGGCAACAACGCCAGTTCCCCGGAACGGGACACGGCCCTGTTGCTTTTGTCGGAGCTCTTAATTGACAGTGAAGAACCCGAGTCGGCCCGAAAAACGCTCGAGTCGGTGGACGAACACGAACTCACCAGTTACCAGAAACGGCTTCACCTGTTTGTCAAAGCCCGAATAAACGAGGAACTCGGAAACTCCGAACTTGCCCACGAACTGTACCTGTCCCTGTACGACCGTGACTCCAGCTTCCGGAACGTCGAACAGAAAGTACAGGAACACCAGGCCACGATCAGCAGCGACAACATCCTACACGAATTTAGAATTCTCGACCGTGCGAATTTTGCGGAGTGCTGCCGCAATATCGTCAGAATGATGGATTACGAACCGATTGAGACCGACAGCCTCAACGACGAAGAAGTGAATATTACGGCCCGGGACGATTCCTCCAATTTCCTTAAAGCGGACAAACATCTGTTCGCGTTCAAGCAGTGGGACAGTTACGTCGGTATTCTGGCTCTGAAGGAATTTGAAATGCAGATTCTCGAAGGTCGCTACGACAGGGGAGTTTTTGTCGTCTCAAGAGGCTATAAACCGTCGGCCATCGACTACGCCGAAAAAAGCCCAAAAATGGAATTAATCGGACCGGAGGAACTGATAGAACCGTTGCGAAAAATACTCTGACGGAGGAGGACTGATCGTGAAACGACGACAGCGTATCGTGATCAACCGCAGTTTTCAGTGGAAGATGGTCGGACTTCTGGCAGGCACATTGCTTTCGGCCCTGATTTTGTTCGGATCGTTCGCCTGGTACCAGTACCAATTAATCCAACAGTTCATGGCACTTCACACCGAACACTTAGCAAGTGTTAACGGGGAGATAGCATACTACGCCACCGTAATTGGTACGGCATTTCTGCTGCTGTTTGCACTGGGAGTCTTATTGGCCATCAGGCTCACCCACCGGGTTGTTGGACCCGTAAACCGGCTCCGGGACGAACTGGAACTGATGCGCAAGAAGGACGAAATCAACGTGCTGGCAGTCCGGGACGACGACGAACTCAAGGACCTTGTTGAAGCAATCAACAAAGTCATTCTCCACCTGCAGGACGAATAAGGACCCCCAGGGGAGACCATCACCAAATCCCCCGGAGTGCAACCACCGTCCGAGCAACCCCACCCGAAACCATATCCATGTATCATGATATCATGATACATGGATATCCTCGGATACACCCAATTAATGGATTAATTAATAACAGTCGTTAAGCAGGATCTCATCTCTCCACCGACCACTGGCTCAACTCAGGGATCCTTGCAGTCCTTCAATATCTCTTTCTTCTCCGAAAACCAAACGATTCAAAGATCCCCCCACCTTGTTTACGTAATATTTCAACGCGGTTCTTTGAGTTAATCCATGGAATCCCACTAAGTGAATAGACTTAGAACATCATTTACGGATGTTCGGAGACATCCTTTACAGGTTCACCAGTCGAGCTGATCCTCGTTAAGGTTCAGTATATCCAAGCCAAATTCACGAAAGTTAGTACTGTTCCTCCAGGTCGTTCAGGCGATTTTCCGCGGCTTCCTTTTCGTGCTCATCCAGCAGGGGTCTTGCCTTCTCGTAAAGTTCACGGGACCGTTCCGGATCATGGGGAACGTCATCGTGTCTCCGAAATAGCGTGTACATATCCCCCCAGTTCAGGTATGCCCACGGCGATTCCGGATACTCCTCCAGGAGTTCCTCGAAGCGTTTTTCCCCTTCCTCAACCTGGCCGAGGTGAAAACAGGCCTCGGCCGCAGCCCTTCCCCTGGTCACCAGAACGGATTCCTGGCTTTCCGGAAAGAGTTCTCGAAATTCATCACAATACTGCACCTGCATTTTCAGGTAATAGTCATCATTCCGACCTGCATTTAGAAGACACATCTCAATATCCTGGGACCAGTTAAAAAGTGACTGAGTCATCGAAAACCGATTATCCAGATCACGAATCGCTCTGTCATCCGGATCAACAAAAGCCTTAAATCGGTCCCAGGCATCCAGCCAGAGATCCGCCGCCTGTGGGTTATCATCCTGAAACGATTCGTATCCTTCCTGAATTAAATCATCCAGCGTTCCCGGGAAAAGCTTGCCTTGCCGTTCTTCGAAGTCAGGGGATTCGCTGTCTCTGCAACAGTACTTGTATTTCTTCCCACTTCCACAGGGGCAGGGATCATTTCGACCGGGGTCAGTCTTCATGGTAAGTCAACCCTTTGATAGGTTTCAGGTCAGTTAATACGTTGCTTAATCGTCCAGGATTTACAGTCTCCAATTTTTCGGCTTTTATAAAAATACTCGTAAATTGCACCAGAGAAATCATTTAACGAAACGTTAAGGCCAAATGAGATCCACCCTTCGTTTTCCAGGTCAATCGGTCAAGGGTGGAAGATTTTCACAAGGATTCTATTTTCGAACGCAAAAATTTCACAACGAAAAATCGCTGACGTCTGTTTCTAAGAATTCCGGTCCCTTCCTTGTCCGACTCATGCCGTGCGTACAGCGTCCAGTTTACGGAGTCGTTCCTCCAGTGGGGGATGTGTCGAGAGGGGTCCTTCATCCCTTGTGAGCAATTTAGGAATCCACTGACGGTTGTAGTGCTCCAACGTTTTGAGTGCCCGTTTCATATGCTCTGCTGAGGTCCACCGGGCGGCGGTCAGATCGGCCTGAAATTCCCGCTGTCGAAGCAGCAACGTCGAGAGGGGCTGGTAAACCGTAAGCGTTATCAAACTCAGGCAATGTATCAGCAGTAGGAAGGGCCAGAACAGTAACAAGATCAGCCACCCAACGAGGCCTCCCATCAGCAGAAGCACCCAGAGTCGCCCCAGGTTACCGATCATCTGCTCAAAAACAGAAATAAACCCCATGATCAAGCTGTCATTGTGTTGCACGTGTGCCATTTCGTGGGCGAGAATCGGAGCCTTCAGGTTCGGATCGGAGCGATGGATTTCCGGTGTTACAAAAATTGCATCCTCCTCGGCACAGGAGACCGTAAAGGCATTAGCACTGCTCATTGCTCCAGTAACGTAAAGGTGGGGTTTCCGGTCGAGATCAGTTTTTCGGTAAAGCCGATCCAGGACCCCTGATTCAACGGGCCGGGCATCAAACTGCCGGGCAAGCCAGGCGGATCCCTGCTGGAAGTGCAACACATAGGCAAAGCCCCCGGCTAAAATCAGGGAAAGGAACATCGGTAGCCATTCCGTCGAAAAAACCCAGCTCAGACCGGCCGCCCAACCGGCAAGTATAAAAACAAGCACCATGATGATACCAATCTGCCTGAGAGTAAGTTCCATTTGATGGCCTCCGATGTGTAGTTGCGTTCTATTTGATCGGCCCCGGGGAATTGGTAAACAAAACCAGGACTCAGCCGTGTTTATTTCAAACATTTTTTCCTGACTCCGTTTCTTGTACAGACTCCGTCAGCGGATTCGGTTATCGCATGGACTACCACCCCGATGTTCCCGTTTTCTTAATAGTTTTGGCAGGGAATTCACCAGGAAAGACCCAGCAGAAGGGAGTTTGAATGCGTATTGCTGACGACCATGAGCCAACCGCCGAATCACCCGAGGACGCCAGGGAATGTTTCCGAATTGCGAAGAGCATACTGGAGTAACTTGAAGCCGTCGACTGGTACCACCAGCGCATTGTCACGGCAAACAACCAGGACCTCAAAAGGTATTGTTAAACTGTCTTCTGACAGCTTCTTGTTCACAAAATACAAGGTACCTCCTGTGATAAATACCATGCTTCATTAAGCCACTAATGCTCGTTGTTTGCTCGGTTCAAAGAACAGTTCCGAGGGGGTTCGTCCAGTCGTTCGTCGTCCCTGGTGTGGACGGTCGAAATTATATTTCCTCAGCCACTGAGTCGTAAATTCCTTCCCATTGTCCGATAACACTCTCAACAG
>JBDGPI010000001.1:0-778 GCA_042219765.1 Salsurabacterium abyssinicum (SeqCode) | reverse complement strand
GACCCTCTGGTAGAACTCATGCAGGACGGTCTGCTGAAACCGTTCGACATGGCCATTCGTCCATGGATGCTTCACTTTCGTTGTTGTCTGGCGGATTCCCATCTCATTCAAGGCATCAGTAAATGTATGCGATCCATTCTCCCAGTGAGTCGTAAATTCCTTCCCATTGTCCGATAACACTCTCAACAGTGGGCGATCCCCGAAATACGGTGCTACGTGGGTTTTAATAAAGTCCACGGCGTTTTCGGCCGTCTTGGCCGTATAGATGCCCGCAAAACCAAACGAACTGTAACAATCCACCGCCGTGAACTGATAGATGCGTCCAATCCCTTTGATCGTCCCAATGTAGAATAAATCCACCCCGACTAATTCACCGGGAAAACTCACCGCCACGTGACGATCCTTGCTTTTTCGTCGGTCCGAGGCCCACTTCGACAGCTCCTTTTCGGTCAGGATCGCTCCGTTCTGGCACCGGTGAAACGTCTGACGTTGCTTCCGTGTGCCCAGATCCAAGGCGTTCAGATACCGCTGGATCGTTCGGGCACTCACGTCGGCTTCAAGATTATCCGCAATCCGGTCACAACCGTGGGACGGGTTCTGTTTGACGTAGTCGATAATCTGTCCCAAGACTTCTTCATCCAGCGCATGGGGCATCTCAACAGGTCCATCCCGACGGGATGCCATCCCGTCGGGTCCGAGCTGTTCCCAGCGGGGTTTCCAGTTATAAAACCACCGGCGGGACATATCGTAGTGGTCACACAAGGCCGTGACGGTCTCG